>JANNQR010000058.1:0-8064 GCA_031400855.1 Chitinophagaceae bacterium
GATCTCCCCAGAACTAAACACCAGGTCCGCTTCAACTGATGAAACAAAGATGAACAACTAAACTCAAAACGTAAAACACAGCCACCTTATCCCGCTGTGGAAAACGTGAAAAAGAGTCAACCAATTTCAGGACTACGCAAATGCAAAAAATGCAATGATCTACGTCAGGGAGTTCACAATTCAGCTTCAGTAAATATTTCAACATCGGTTTCTGAGCAGCTTTGGTTCAAGGCTGTTTTTGCCATCAACTTTTTTAGCAACATTCGGCTTCTGTACATAGCCATTCAGCAGTGGGCGCCGACTTGCTTTTGTACTACTATTAGGCGGACGGTTCTGTCAGATCCAACTTTGGTAACTATATTGAAATGCATCTCTGTTTCGATGGGCTTTGATTTGAGCCAAAAACATCCATCAGCTTTATCTCAACATTCAGCTTCATCACTTACACTTGTACTTTGGGCGCCGACGCATACGATTGAATCTTTGTTCAGCTTTGCGAAGAACGAAGTTTGTACTGCGAACCAGCTTTGTTCGGCTTTGTAATCGGTGAACATCAACTTTCCCCTGTTTTGTCCATCAACATTAGCAGCTAAATTCAGCTTCTGCAAATAGAACTTCAGCAGCGGGCGCCGACTTGCTTTTGTAATACTATTGGGCTGACGAACTTTTAAGAGCCATCATTTATACATTACTCAACTTCAGTTCTGTTTCGATGAGCTTTGGTTTGTGGCCGAAACAGGGCCGGGCATCGATTCATTATTAAGCTTTGGTAAATGAAATTCAGCTGCAGCGTTGCCCAACATGCTGATCGCTATTCGTCATTTGCACTGTATTTAACATAGGGTTTGGCGCAATTACGGGGCGATGAATGTTTTTCCAGGCAGCGGTAACTATACTCAACTGTGGCTATGGGCTTGACCGGCAACTAAGAATTATTATTTTAAAATTGTAAATTTCGTTTGCTAATTTACATCCAGACCGGGGGGACGGAACACGGACGGCCCGTACTGCGCCAAGCCCCGGGCGTTGTGTGCCATTTTGTTGGACACCTTATTCATACTTTAAACAACCAAAATAAATGAAATCATTCATAATTGGACTATCATTAATCTTCACGATTCATTTTGCTGCAAATTCGCAAACTGTAAAACTAAAATATTCAGAAGGTTATATTCCAACAAACGATTCAGTGAAACTTTTTTACAGAATCTTAGGGGAAGGAAAAGATACCATTGTTGTGTTTCATGGTGGTGGATTTGGTTCCAGTTACCTTGTTCCTGACCTGACACCTCTTGCAGCTCATCATACACTTATATTTTTTGACCAACTTGGCACAGGTTTCTCATCTGTTGTTAGAGATACTGCAAGATTAAATATTAACCGGTTTGTTGCAGATGTTGAAATTGTAAGAAATTATTTTCACATTAATAAAATGAAGGTGCTTGCACACTCAAATGGTGGAATAATGTTTGGCTATTACGCAACTGTTCACTCCGACAAAATAGAGTCAATCATTCTTATAAACCCGTCTGCGGCTTCTCAAAAATGGAAAAATTCAAATCGTTTTGACAGTACTTCACAACTTATTTTAAAGCATAACAGAAATATTTACAAGTCTACACCTGCTGACTCTATCAAAGCCTGCTGGGACTATTATGCAGTATGGGCTCGTGGAAAATTTCCAACAGCGTTACATACAAGAAGAATGTGGGGTGATGTGTGTAATTGTAATCAACAAAATTTGTTGAACCCAATTTTATTTTATCCTTTACAATCTATGGGAAAATGGGATATTACTTTACAACTTTCAAAAGTAAAAGCAAGGACGCTTATTGTTGGTGGTGATAAAGATGAAACCCCAGTTGGAGCATGGGAAGAATGGAAAAATAGTTTACCCAATAGCCAATTATTGATTATCAAAGGAACAGGACACTTACCTTATGTAGACAATCCTTCGGTATTTTTTGCAGCAGTAGAACAGTTTCTTCAAAATAAATATCCCGACAATTCTGTGGTGCAAACAAAATCTGTTGGAATAGTTTTTCCAACAGACGAAAAAGGTTATGCATACTTGAAAGCAAGAGCAGCAGTAATTAATATTGAAACAGAACTTGTAAGATTAATTAATAAAGCAGCATGGGACAGTGTAGCTGCAATTTATGCAACCGATGCTACAATTATGGGACCCGGCTCACCCCCAGTGACAGGGCAAAAAGCCATTGCAAGTTTTTGGCATACCGTTTCAATACGAGGAATGCACACAATGGAATTACAGTTTATTGATCTTGAACAAAGCGGAGACAAATTAATTGCACGAGGTAAATATGTTATGAGCAATAAGCAAGATGAAATTATTGACATCGGAAAGTTCCTGGCAATTTACAAGAAAGAAAAAAATAAGTGGCGTTTACAAACTGATATGTTTAATACAAGTATGGAAACACGGTCACCGCTTGAAGTGCCTGATTATTTAACCTTGCCAAAGAACTAAAGCACAAGAGAAAAACGGCACACAACAAAAGTATTTGCAAAAGCAGGGTGGACAATGTAATCTTCAGCATCAGCAATGTGGCATCAGTTGTTTGGGCTGACATTTATAAATTTGGCTTTTAGTTGTTATATTCAACTTTATATTTTCAATTGGGCATTTGTACCGGGCTGACGATTTTCAAATTCCCTGCCTTCGCAAATACCCAAACGTAAGCTGCAATGCTATTGGACACTTCATGATAACTTAAACCAATCTAACTATGCTAACAACAAGCAAAAAAACAAAACTGCTAAATGCGGTAAAAGCCTACAACAAAAAATACTTACATGGCAAAATGACTGAACTTGATGAATCAGGCACACGGCTTATGATTAACTCCTTTTTGACAGACGTTTTAGGCTTCATTCCTATTGAAGAAGTTAAAACAGAATATATGATTCGGGGGACTTATGCCGACTATGTTATTCAAACAAAAGCAGTGCGCCAATTTCTTGTTGAAGTAAAAGCATTATCCTTTGCACTTTCTGACAAACATCTTCGACAAGCAATCAATTACGGTGCTAATGAAGGTATTGAGTGGGCTTTACTGACAAATGGCAAATGTTTCGAATTTTATAAAATTCTATTCAACAAGCCAATTGAGTCTCGTAAAGTTTTTTCACTCGACCTTTCAGACACATCGCAATTAAAACACTGTGTTGAAGTATTACAATACATTCATAAAGATTCCATTGCTAACAAAGGCTTGACTTTGCTATGGAATAAAACTTGTGCATTAGACCCGTTAAATGTTGCAGGCCTGTTATTTGCGACGCCTGTTACAAATTTTATCAAGCGAACTTTAAAAAACAAATTCAAAAGTAAATTCTCTGACGAGGAAATACAGGCTTCAATCAACAGAATAATTCATGAATCAATCCCGTTGGAGAGTATAAAACAAGCAAAAGCAACTAAAGCAAAGAAAAGAAGTGCAAAAGAAAAACCTGAACCGACATTAACAGTTCTTGAACCTCAGCCACTTGACGATAACAAGAAAGCAACTCAAGAAAATAGTTAGCATTGTTTATTGGACACAGAAGCACATGCAGCTTACATCGGTTTGGCGTAATTGGGGCGGAGGGAAAAACTTTCAGCTGCAGCATATATCCAGGCATTGGTCATCGGCTTGACCGTTTAACTAATCCGCCAGCGGCAGTAGGCTACGCTCGCAGTCCCGCTGGCTGGTTTTCGTTAATCAAATTAATTTCGTTTCTTCATAAAAATTTCGGGTTGGGCGGACACAGGGACAATTCCCCAACTACGCCAAGCCCCGGACGTTAGGTGTAATGCCATTCGACTATGAGCACACATACAATACAAATAACAATTCCTAAGGACGAAGATGGATTTGTTGGACGAGAATGCCTTGAATGCAAGAGATACTTTAAACTCAAGCCAGGGACAGGATTACCGACACAACATTGTCACTGCCCTTACTGTGAATATGAGGGTGACCAAAATACTTTTTGGACACAAGACCAAATTGACTATGCTCATAGTGTGGGTAAAAAAGAGCTTTACAATAAGTTCGTTGAGCCATTATTAGACGACTTAACGAAATCTTTCAAAAAATTGGAGTCTTCTACAAAAGGTGGTTTTTTACAAATCAAGGTTAACACTACAAGAACTAAACCTTTTTTCCCAATCAAATATTATAATGAATCTGAGTTAGAAACTCATCTGACTTGCGATAATTGTAAACTTGAGTTTGCGATTTATGGCGTTTTTTCAAGGTGTCCAGACTGTAACGAATTAAACGCATTCTCTGTATTCCAAAAATCGATCGAGGTATGTAAAAAGCAAATCAATCTTTTCAACCAATTTCAAAATGACAAAGACGTTGAACTTGCAAATTTAAAATTCATATTGAGTAATTCAATTTCTGCATTTGACGGACTTGGGAAGGAATTGCGAAAAAAAATAAATGGCAAGTTTCCAGACAAACCCAAAAATCTGTTTCAAAATATTGATGAACTTGAAAAGGTTTTAGTGCAAAATTTTGACCTTGATATAAAAAATCAATTGGCTGACTATCCTTTTTTAAGACAAATGTTTCAGGTTAGACACATTTTTGAACATAATATGGGAGTTGTTGATTCAGACTTTGTAAAGAAAGTTCCCTCTTTCAGTAATCTATTGGACAGAAAGTATCCGTTATCACTTATTGAAGTTGAAACTTTCTTAAGCTTAATAGCTGAGCTAGGAAAAATAATCGAAATCGAAGCTAAGAAGCACTACACCTAACATCGGGTTTTGCGGCAACTTGGGCAGGACAAACAATCTTCAGCAACGGTTCGCTACCAATCATTGGCTATTGGCTGGACCGTTAACTAAGACAAATTTCGTTTGGCTTTTAAAATTCATTCCTTAATTTACATCACAGCGGGGTCGGACACAGCAACAAATACCCAAGCTGCGCAAAGCCCCGCTCGTTGTACGTAACCCTATTGAGCACTCTGCTTGACGTAGCAAAAACATTATCACTCCCAAAAGCTTTTGTTGATATTAGTCGGTAAGAGAAAAATTATTTCTTACTTATTTCAAAAGAATACTTGTAACTCTTTGGAGTTATTAGCACCATTGTTCCTTTAGATCTATTGATATAGATGTTTTTATTTTCTCGGAATTTATATGAGATTTGAGTAAGTATTTCATCGAAGTAATAGCCTCTTAAATCTAAATCCTTTTTAAACTTTGCAAGACCTTCGCCATTTACTGGGTATATTACTTCTATGCTTTTAATTTTACCATTGACATCACCTTCAATTTCAATAATTGCTGTGACCCAAACTTTATTTAGCAAAAATTCATATCCAAAATGAAATATAGGTATATCATCAATTTTGGTCTTTTTATTATTTGCCAAGCCGACTCTATTGTAATAGGTAACTGTATTCCAAGCCGGCAATATATTTTCAAATTTTTTTAATGTCACTCCATTTGTTACAATCTTTTCAAGAGAATTTAGTGTTAAACTAAATGTATTGTCGCCGATACCTTTCCTATCAGCTTTAATTAATTTTTCGTATTTTTTAGTAATAATATCTATAGGTTCAACGTCTTCTGGAATAAAAGGATTTGTAAGACTAACAAATTGAAGCTCGTTCTCATTATTAAAATTGTAGCTTAAGGATAAACTATCTTGCTGCCAAATAATCCTATCTCCTTTGTTTCCTTCACCTTTTTTATTTGATGTTGGCTTCCCAAGAAGATTTGTTATATCCTTAATTAGCTTCTCATTATCCCGGCTATCATGATTATATGAAATAAACCAATTCACTTTATATAATTTCTTCTTACGGTTAAAAATGTAGTATATATTATCAATTTGGTGGCTCAAAAATTCTTCCGCTATGTAATTTCCCTTGACACTATCCGGCACTATTAACGATTCAAGAAATGGGGAAAGGACTTCTTTGCATAATATAAGGCTATCGTGATTTAGTAAATAATATCCATTTTCTCTTTTATTAAATTCGGCTAAACTCATACCGATTTTAAAATCTTTAAAGCTGGAATAAGGCACAAAATCTTTGAGCAGAGTTGATTGCCCTTGACATAATGTGAAACAAAATGTGCAGAAAAACAATATGGTAGGTTTCATTTTCAACTAGCTTTGATATTTGTTATAACATAAAAGTATGTATTAAAGAGACAGACTTAACGTTTATATCAAAATTAAAAAGCTCTCTTGTAAGGGCTACGTACAACAAGCGGTTTGCCAAAATGGGGGCGGACGTAAGCCGTGTTTCAACTTTTGTTTTTCAATTTTACTTTTGTTCCGGCTGGACATTAATAATTTAGCTAAGTACAAATCATCAGCTTTTATCTATAAATTTATCTTCGGTAAGCCGGGGCGGACACAACAACTATTCCCCCACTTCGGCAAGCCGTACCGTTATGTGTCACTGTATAGTCCTGAAATAGGTTGACTCCAAAAAAGTGGATAAGTCAACTAAAAACAGGACACAAAATGAGCAAAAAACAGAGCGTTAAGCGCAGCGGGCCTCAACAATTATTCTACACCGAAGCCTTTAAGCAAAAAATCGTTAATGAAGTACTTAATGGCAAACTCAGTAAGCGACAGGCTCAACTGATCTATGGCATCAAGGGCAATGCCACCATCCTTTACTGGATCAATCAAAGCCGGGGCCTGCGGGGGTATGAAAAAAGAACCACCCCACTTGCTAACTTTGCCGAAATGAAAAAGAACATTCACGACAAAAAACTGGAGGAAGAAAACAAAGAACTCAAAGAGTTATTACGGGTGGCAGAGCTTCGTGCCGACCTGTGGCAACATGCTATTGAAAGTGCGGAGAAAAAGTTTAACATCGACATCGTAAAAAAGCATGGTGCCCAACAATCAACTCCTTCCAAAAACAACGGCCAAAAGAAAAAGTAACTGAAATGTGCCAGGTGTTTGGGCGCAGCAAACAGGCTTATTATAAACTGTTGCATCAAAACGCCAACGCAGCTGTAAAGGAAGAAGTCATTGTTGGGCTTATCAAAAAAAAACGGGAAATATGGAAACGTGGCAGCGGCAGAAACCTGCACCAGTGTTTACAAAAAGAATTTAAGACCCATGATATAAAAATGGGCCGGGATAAGTTCTTTGACCTGCTGCGAAACAATCATTTGCTCATCAAATCAAAACGTTGCAGAACGAAAACAACCTGCAGTTATCATCATTTCAACAGATACAAAAATTTAATAGAGTCCACTACCCCATTACGTTCCAACGAAATATGGGTATCGGATATCACCTACCTGTGGCTAAAGCCCCAGGACAAATTTTGTTACCTGAGCATTATCACTGATTTATATTCCAGGAAGATTGTAGGTCATTGTGTTCATGATTCTTTAAGCGTAAAAGGTTGTATAGATGCTCTAAAACAAGCTATCAGAAACCGAAAGGATAAAAGTGAACAGTTAATTCATCACAGCGACAGAGGCGTGCAATACTGTTGCCATGCATATGTAACACTCTTGCAGAAACAACAAATACGAATCAGCATGACACAAACCGGAGACCCTTTGGAGAATGCCGTAGCAGAACGCATACACAAAACCATCAAGGAAGAATTTACCAATGACAGGCAAATAAATTTTTGTAATATTGATGAAGCAAAAACAGAGATTAGAAAGTTCATTGAGTTTTATAACAAACAGCGGCCTCACCGAAGTGTACAATGGCTAACACCCAATGATGCTCACCAATGCACAGGTGCTTTAAGGCGGGTTTGGAAAACCTATCGAAGCAAAGCACTCCAATGGGGAGATTTGGTAGAGGCATAGGCTCCAAAGTATTTAAACAAAAATGGCTACCGATTAAAGTAACCATTTTGTAAAGTATAAATACTTCGTCGCATCAGTTTATTCCTTCCTGGCTTCAGATCTCCCCAGAACTAAACACCAGGTCCGCTTCAACTGATGAAACAAAGATGAACAACTAAACTCAAAACGTAAAACACAGCCACCTTATCCCGCTGTGGAAAACGTGAAAAAGAGTCAACCAATTTCAGGACGACGCAAAT
>JANNQR010000059.1:0-9097 GCA_031400855.1 Chitinophagaceae bacterium
TTTCTTTTTTGATGTAAACTTTTCGGTAGCAGTGGCAGTTGGCTTTATCGCTTTGTTTGGTATAGCGGTAGAAACGGGTGTACTGATGTTGGTTTATTTAAATAACTCTCTATACAACAAGGTGCGCAAAAAAAAGGAATCAGGCGAACCTTTAAAAAACAGTGATATCGAAGAAGCAGTGTATGAAGGTGCAGCTCTCCGGCTGCGACCAAAATTAATGACTGTATTGGTAGATATATTTGGTTTATTACCTCTGTTGCTGGCTGCAGGAACGGGCAGCGATGTAATGAAGCCCATCGCTATTCCATTTGTATTTGGTTTGGTTACCTCTACCTTTTTTGTATTAATTGTTTTACCCGCCATGTATGCACTGGTTCGGGAATATGAATTAAAGAAAAAGGGCAAAGTAATAATTGAAGAATTAAAAGATTAGAAAATGAAAACATCAAAATACATGCCTCAGTTAGTCATCTTTCTTTCCCTTGCTATTTCTTCCAAGGCACAAATATTAACGCTTGAGCAAGTGAAAGACAGCATTACACTGGCGCATCCTTCCTTGCGAATGTATGATGCTGAGGTGCAATCGATGGATGCTGCTGCCAAAGGTGCGTGGAGTTGGATGCCACCAGAAGCAGGGACAGGATTTTTCATGATGCCCTACAATCCGAAATACACCCGTAAAAATGATATGGGTGAAGAAGGCATGGGTCAATATGTAATTGCCGTACAACAAATGTTTCCCAACCGAAAAAAACAAGCCGCAGAATACGACTATATGAATACCATGTCATCCGTGGTAAAAGAAAAAAAACAAGCCGCATTGAACGAGTTGATTGCCGATGCAAAGAAAAATTATTATGAGTGGATAGTCATTAAAAAGAAATTCAGCGTATTGGAGCAAAATGAAAAGCTGCTGGACTTTATGATAAAGAATGCTGAGATACGGTATAAGAACGGGCTGGGAAAAATAAGTGCTTATTATAAAGCAAAGGCGGCACTCGGTACTATTCAAAATATGCGGCTGATGTTTGAAAATGACATCCGCCTACGCCGGATTAATTTAAACACTTTGATGAACAGGGATAAAGAAACCTTTTTCGATATTGATACCACGTTTATTATAAAAGATTACAGCAACTTTCAATTGGATAGTACCGCTTTCATCAATTCCAGAAGCGATTTAAAAGTCATCGAAAGAGATATTCAATTAGTTGGCTTACAACAACAATTGGAGAGGGCAAAATTAAAACCTGAATTTGGCTTTCGCTATGAGCACATGTTTGGGTTTGGCGGGCAACCGTTGCAGTATACAGCTATGGCAATGGTGAAGATACCTTTTGCATCCTGGTCATCCAGGATGAGCAAGGCAAATATTGAAAGCTTACGATGGCGCAGAGAAAGCCTTGGGTTTGAACGCCAGATGGTGATTAATGAATTATCCGGTATGGCATCCAACATGCGTACAGAGTTTAACACCAAAAGAAGACAACTAAAACTGTATGAGGAAAACATTATACCGGCTCTGCGAAATAATTATAAAACGATGCAGTTAGGTTACGAGCAAAATACAGAAGAGCTTTTTGAATTATTTGATGCCTGGGAGAGCTTAAATATGATTCAGTTGGAATACCTGGATCAATTGCAGCAGCTATTAGCCATCCAGGTTGAATTAGAACGTATTTTACAAATTAACTAAACATGAGATTTCTTATTATACAACTTATTGTCTCTTTATTACTGTTTTCATCAGCATGTAATAACGATAAAAAGGTGGATCATACTCAACACACTAATGCAGATAATAAGAAAGAGTTATATACCTGCCCTATGCATCCGCAGATTTTAAAAGATCAGCCAGGACAATGCCCCATTTGCGGAATGGACCTGATAAAAAAAGTAGAGGATGCAGCTCTGATTACCGGTGTGTCGTTAGAATCATTATTAAAACCCACCAACCAGTATGTTATTTCTACTATTCCAGTCACAGTCATTAAAAAAGAACAGATAGTAGCTGAAATTGATGCGCTGGGCAGGGTTGAGTACGACACCCGTATGATTGGAAATATTTCAGCAAGGATAAATGGAAGAATAGAAAAATTATATGTACGGTATAAATATCAGTACATTAAAAAGGGAGAAAAAATAATGGACATCTACAGTCCGGAATTGCTTACGGCACAGCAAAATCTTCTTTTTATTTTAAAAAATGATGCGGACAATGTGTCGCTGATAGAAGCAGCCAAACAGAAAATATTATTGCTAGGGATGAGTGCAGATCAGGTGCAAAAAATAATGCAAACAGGTAGCCCTATCTTTTCTGTAAGTGTCTATAGCAATGTAAGTGGTCATTTGCATAATGCCGGTGATGGATTGGCTGCTATGAGTCCGCAGGCATCTTCATCATCTATGAATGCTATTAATCCAAGTACAGAATTATTAAGTTTAAAAGAAGGTATGTATGTGCAAAAGGGGCAAAACCTTTTTAGTGTTTACAACCCTTCAAAGGCATGGGCATTATTAAATATTTATACTGAAGGTCAGTCTTTGATTCAAAAAGGACAGTTGGTAGTAATTACACCTGAAGCTGGTTCTGGCAGATCTTTCCAGGGACATATTGATTTTATAGAACCTTTTTACAGGGAAGGAAGCCGGACTACTTCGGCAAGGGTTTACTTTGATAATTCCAGCCTGCGCTTACCGGTGGGAAGCCAGGTGCGTGGATTAATCATAGCGCATCCTGCAATGGGTTTTTGGTTGCCAAAAGAATCGGTAACCTCACTGGGTATTGACAAAATTGTTTTTTTGAAAGTGACTGATGGCTTTAAACCAAAGAAGGTTACTATCGGAATAACAAGCGGCAATAGCATTCAGATTAAAGGCGGGTTGTCAGAAACAGATTCTGTAGCTATAAAAGCACAATTTTTAATTGATAGCGAAAGCTTTATTAAAGTAAAGGAGTAGTTATGCGTTATGTACTGATATTATTTCTTGGTTTTTTAGGGGCTTGCTCTGGCAAAAAGCATAAAGAACATGTTGAAAATAGTGATGTGTATTATACCTGCTCTATGGATCCGCAAATTGTAGAAGATAAACCCGGTAAGTGTCCTATCTGTAAAATGCCGCTGACGGCCGTGAAAAAATCAAAAACCAAAAATGAAGATGAAATACAACTCAGCGATCAGCAAATTCAATTAGGAAATATTTCCGTTGATACTATTCGTTCCGGAAACATAGGTAGCCAAACTATATTAACTGCGGTCTTAAATTTTGACCAGACAAAAATGTCAGCAATCAGTTCAAGAGTAATGGGAAGAGTGGAACAATTGTATTTCAGGAATGTTGGAGATTATATAAGCAAAGGCGATAAGCTTTATGACATTTATAGCGAAGAATTAAATAACGCCAAGCAGGAATACCTTTTGGGATTAGAAAGACAAAAAGCATTTACTGGCAATGATGTTATTGATTTTAATTCTTTGGTACAAAGTGCAAGAAATAAGCTAACGTTATGGGGAATGAGCAGTGCTCAAATAACGCAGCTTGAGCAGGCAGGAAAAGCGAACCCCACCACAACATTTTACAGTACTTACAGCGGGTATATCACTGTTTTAAATGTACAGCAGGGCGACTATGTTATGGAAGGAGGCACCATTGTAGAATTAGCAGATCTTTCAACATTATGGGCAGAAGCACAGGTATATACTTCGCAATTTTCACAATTTCAGCAAAGCGCTTCAGCCATCGTTCGTATTCCCGAACTGGGAGATGAAGCCATCAATGGCAGGATCAGTTTTGTTAACCCCGAGATTGTACCCGAATCAAGGATCAACTTAATACGGGTTTCCATTCCAAACCAAAACAACAAACTAAAGCCAGGCATGTCTGCTTATGTTTACCTCAGTGGCTCAAAGCGTTCCTCACTTACATTACCTGTTGACGCAGTGATCCGTGATGCTAAAGGAGCAACCGTTTGGATACAAACAGGAAAAAATACTTTCAAAAACATAATGGTTGAGGTGGGTGCAGAAGAAGGCAGTATAATAGAAATAAGAAGTGGATTGCAGCCGGGTGATTTGGTGGTCATTACTGGCGCCTATTTACTTAATAGTGAATATGTTTTCAAGAAAGGTATTAATCCGATGGAAGGAATGAAGATGTAAAAAAATATAAATTATTCCCATAATTCTGTAACAGAAAAAATAGGTGTTTTAGCAATTTTGTATTTAAACTCGAATTAAAATAGCAATATATATAAAACCAGAGATTGTTTACTGGCTTTCTAATTAAAAATAATATGGAACATCAGCTTCAGCAAAAATACACCTGTCCTATGCACCCGCAAATAGTGCAGGATAAACCGGGTAAGTGTCCTTTGTGTGGTATGACATTAGAGCCAATGGTAAATGCAGGTCATGCAGATGCTCATGGTAAAAAGCATAATCATACAGGTATGATTGCCGATTTTAAAAAACGGTTTTATGTAGTCCTGATTCTTACTATACCTATCATGCTCTTATCAGAAATGATACAGCACTGGTTGAATATTCATATCAGCTTTCCCGGTTCAAAATATGTATTGCTGGTATTGTCCTCTGTCGTTTTTCTTTATGGTGGCTGGCCTTTTCTGAAAGGGCTGGTAAATGAAGCAAGAGCAAAGAATCCGGGTATGATGTTCCTGATTGGTTTTGCTATTTCAGTTGCTTATATCTATAGTGTGGCAATCGTATTTGGCTTACAAGGCATGGATTTCTTTTGGGAACTGGCAACACTTATTCTCATTATGCTCTTAGGGCATTGGATAGAAATGAAATCGGTGGCCGGTGCTTCAAGGGAACTCGAATTGCTGGTGCAGTTAATGCCGGATGATGCTCATCTGCTGGATGGAGAAAAAGTAAACGATGTAAAAACAGCAACACTGAAAGAGAATGACAGGATACTTATTAAACCCGGTGAAAAAGTTGCTGCAGATGGTATAATTTCAGATGGTGAAACTTATTTGAATGAAAGTATGCTTACCGGTGAAAGCAAACCTGTACAAAAGAAAAAAGGCGATAAAGTAATTGCTGGTTCTATAAATGGGAATGGGGCAATAAAAATTACTGTATCACATGGGGCAAAAGATTCTTATCTATCACAGGTAATAAAGCTGGTTCAGGATGCACAAAATTCTAAATCAACTACACAGCTGCTGGCTGATAAAGCTGCAAAATGGTTAACCATTATTGCATTGCTGGCAGGAATCAGCACATTTTTGTATTGGTATATAACAGGCCAGTCATTAGCCTTTGCTATGGAAAGAATGGTAACTGTAATTGTGATTTGTTGTCCTCATGCTTTGGGTTTGGCAGTTCCTTTAGTAGTGGCAAAATCAACAGCTTTATCAGCTAAGCATGGATTGCTGATAAAGAACAGAACAGCCTTTGAAAATGCAAGAAAAATCACCACCATTGTTTTTGATAAAACAGGAACACTTACAGTTGGGAAATTTGAAGTATCAAAAATTGTTTCGCTTTCTCCCTCTCTTTTGGAGAGGGCTGGGGTGAGGCCAGAAAATGAAATCATCCGCCTTGCATCTGCATTGGAGCAAAAATCAGAGCATCCCATTGCTACAGGCATCCTACAAAAGGTAAAAGAGTTGTCTATCATTATTCCGGCAACAGAAAATTTTAATGCCATTACCGGCAAAGGAGTGGAAGCGTCGGTTGAAGGAAAGAAAGTATTAGTCGTCAGTCCGGGCTACTTAAAAGAAAATAATATTAATGTTCCTGATGGCTTCACCGCCAATGATACAGAAACAGTAGTGTTTCTCATTGTCAACAACGAGCTGGCAGGGTACATCGCATTGTCAGATGAAATAAGGCCTGAATCAGCAGAAGCCATTCAAACATTAAAACAAAACAATATCAAATCCATATTGCTTACCGGGGATAATAATAAAGTAGCCGCCAGTGTAAGCAAAACATTAGGCATGGAAAGTTTTTTTGCGGAAGTACTGCCGCATCAGAAATTGGAAAAGATAAAAGAACTGCAAAGCAAGGGAGAGTTTGTTGCCATGACAGGCGATGGAGTAAATGATGCCCCGGCATTGGCACAGGCCGATATTGGCATTGCAGTAGGCAGTGGTAGTGATATAGCTGCTGAAACCGCTGGTATCGTTTTAGTAAACAGTAATCCAACAGATATAGTGAATCTTGTTTTATTTGGTAAAGCCACTTACCGGAAAATGATTCAGAATTTAATTTGGGCAACTGGTTATAATGTGGTGGCATTACCATTGGCAGCAGGCGTATTGTATAAACAGGGTATTTTATTAAGTCCTGCAGCTGGTGCAGTATTAATGACCATCAGCACCGTTGTTGTAGCGATTAATGCAAGTATGTTGAAAGTAAAAAAAAGGATTCTTCCGTGAACTACATTAACCGGAAGCAATCTTTTAAAATAAAAAATAAGTATTATGAAAAAAAACATTTTAGTAATAACAGTTTTGGCTGTTTCCATAGTCTGTTTCCAGGATTGTAAAGATTCAGGCAGTTCGAAAAAACCAACTACTGACACAGCCACTCACATTGATGAGATGACAAATACTTATAACGGTGATACAATGACAGAAAACAGCCAGATGTTGGAAGAGATGAATACAATGACGATGACAGGAGATTTTGACCTTGACTTTGCTACTATGATGATACCACATCACCAAAGTGCCGTTGAAATGGCAGAAATGTATTTGCCTAATGGCAAAGACGAAAAAATAAAGTCAATGGCTCAAAATATTATCACTTCACAAAAGAAAGAAATGGAAGATTTAAGGAACATGATAGCAAATCACAAAACCTCAGAAAAAAAAGATGTACATCCGGACAAAAGTCATGGAAATGGTGAACATAATGAATTGATGGAGGCAATGAATACGATGATGGACAAAATGAAGGGTATAAAAAAGTCAGGTGATGCTGATAAGGATTTTGCTACAATGATGATTCCTCACCACGAAAACGCCGTAATGATGTCTCAAAGCGAAATATCGCATGGAAAACACTTCGAACTGAAAAAGATGGCAGAAAAAATAATTAAGGATCAGAATTTGGAAATAAAACAATTCCAGGAATGGTTGGCTAAAATTAAATAAAATAGAATGATTATAATCAACATTAACTGGGATGTAAATCCTGAAATCTTCAGATTGGGTGGCTTTGCATTAAGGTATTATTCATTATTTTTTGCATTAGCGTTCCTGCTTAGTTATGCCATTATGGCAAGAATCTTTAAAAAGGAAAATGTCCCGGGAGAGTATTTGAATCGTCTCAGCATTTTCCTGGGGGTTGGAACTATTCTTGGTGCGAGGTTAGGACATACACTGTTTTATGAATTTTCTTACTACAAGAATCACTTGCTTGAAATCTTTTTACCGTTTCGGATAGAGAATGGAAAATTTGAACTAACTGGTTACCAGGGATTGGCAAGTCATGGAGCCGCAATTGGGATAATTATTGCGGTTGTCTGGTATTGCCGCAAATATAAACAATCATTTTTATGGATCATGGACAGGCTTGTAATTGTGGTAGCCCTTTCTGCATTTTTTATCCGGATTGGCAATCTTTTTAATTCGGAAATTATTGGAAAACCGAGCAATGCTTCCTGGGCTTTTGTTTTTGAAAGAGAGGATATGGTTCCCCGGCATCCTGCACAATTATACGAGGCAATACTATACCTTTTCATTTTCGGTATTCTTTTGTTTTTATACAAGGGCAATATACAAAAACGCAGAGACGGGTTTATTTTTGGATCTTTTCTGATAATGCTGTTTACTGTCAGGTTCCTGGTGGAGTTTGTAAAAGAGAATCAGGAAACTTTTGAAAATACATTGCCAATCAATATGGGGCAAATACTAAGTATCCCTTTTATTCTCATAGGACTGTATCTAATGGCTTCAAAATCGAAGCTGAATAATGATTAAAAGAGAGTGATTGTTGCTAAAGGAATCAATTATATATTCTACCTTGTATTGCAAAAGTTTCCTTAAACCAGATATCCAAACTGTTGAAATTTCTTTACATCAATTTCAAAATTATGAAACCAATTTGTATTTTATTTTTTACAGTTATTTTTATCATGGCCTGCGATAAAAAAAATGAACCCCCGGAAACTCTTCAGCAAGTTGATATTTCTGCTTCTGCTGGAATAACAAGCGAATTATCTGCGATGCAGCAATCCACAAATAACCTTATTACTGCTTCAAATTTAACGCAGCAGCTCTATTGGGATAGTGCTTACCATCATCATGATTCTTTGTTCTGGCATCATCATAATCTTTACCATCACAATACATACTCCCATGATGACCACAACCATCTTTGGGTACCTTACGACCCTGCCATTAACCATCATGGTCATCATCATCCCAAATATCCCGGACATTTGAATGACTCACTCGTCACAACAAATAATAATCATCATCACACTAATTGTGAGCATCATCCAGGGCATCATATCTGTCACCATCATACAATAAATTCCCTACATCATCTGCACAATTTGCATCATCCTTAATATTAGCGATAAAAAAGGGAAATGAATAGGATACAAAAGTTTGGTATTATAATGCTTTTTGCGATAATAGGCTGCAAAGGGGCAAAAAAAAATGTTCCTCTTTCTTCCATTGAAGAGAGCATGACAACGGATAAAATCCGGCTAAAGGATTTGAAGGAAAAAGCCATTAATCTGGGTAAGTACAAAGGGGGAACCATATTTATCAATTTCTGGGCCACCTGGTGCAGGCCCTGCCTGGAGGAAATGCCTTCGATACAGGCTGCCATGAACAAACTAAAAAATGAAAGGATTGTTTTTTTATTTGCATCTGATGAAGCATCGGATGAAATTGAAAATTTTAAAGCCAGCCATAACTATAATTTTAATTATGTGAAAGTGGAAAACCTTGAAGAATTAAATATAATGTCGTTGCCAACAACCTATATTATCAGTCCAAAGGGAAAACTTGTTTTCTCAGAAATGGGTTACAGAAAATGGGATGATAAACAGAACATTGATTTAATCCTAAACATCGTAAAAGAAAAATGAAAAAACTGATAGCTGCTTT
>JANNQR010000060.1:0-3497 GCA_031400855.1 Chitinophagaceae bacterium
TGATCTGGCACTGGCTATACTTGAAGATTTGAAAGGCCCGCTGTTTACTCATAAAGTTGCCAGAGGATTGGTTGTTTATCACCGGAGAAGCGGAAGGCATAATCAACAGAGCATATACCTTGATTACAGGAACCATATTAACCCACAAGTACACGAAGTGCAGGATTATCTTATAGATAATTTGTCCAGGGAAAATGATATTGCTACTCTTGCCTCATTAGTTGGTATGAGTCCGAGGAATTTGAGCAGGGTGTTTAAAGAAAAAACCGGCTCTACGATATTGGAGTACCTCACACTCTTACGAAAGGAGTTTGCAAGTACGATGTTGAATAACCCCGAATACACAATTGAATATATTGCTTCGAAATGTGGGTTTAAAACGGCAAGACAATTGCAAAGAATATTAAAAAAATAGCATCGTTAATAATTTTTCTGAGGCGGCTACTAAAGCTGTTGATTTTTGCGGGTTCATCCGGGTTAATAATTTAATGTAATTCCGCCGCCAAAACCCATATCACTATCGTAGTGTGTTCTTATAGAGAAGTTTCGGCCAAGAATGTAATTCAATCCTATCATGTACTCTTTGTCAGTGTTCACCATAAAAGCTGCTCGTAGCTTTTTTGCAACTGGTATATCTTCCCTCATCAATTGTAAACGAACAATTCCATCTGTATATACTTCTGCCTGAAAACGGACCAGCATGGGCAAAGTATAGTTTACACCAACACTTAATACAGCCCTGTTATCTTTTGTGTTAGTCTGTCCAAAGAGATTTTTCTCTTGTTCGTCAATACCCATTTTCCTGTACCGCCAGTCAAATCCGACAAATGGCATGAGCCATTGCATTTTTCCTAAGTATCTGCCTATATGTGTTTCCGTTTCATAGCCGTGCATATCGTGATAGCCTAAACGCCACTCGCTACCAATGCTCCAACGGGTATTTTGAAACATCATTTCTCCGTCGTTGCCATTGGTTGCAAAATCATTCTGAAACATGAAGTGCATTTTTCTGTCGTCTGCAAATAGTTTGCGTTGTGCCAGTTTAGGATTTGGTATTAATGGATTTGGAGCTTGATTTTCATAGCTAAAAACTCTGCCCATTCCACTCATCATGTGGTATAAAATATGACAGTGAAAAAACCAGTCGCCATCTACATTCGCATTAAATTCTAATGTATCAGTTTCCATTGGCATAATGTCAATGATGTTTTTTAAAGGAGCATAATCGCCTTGCCCGTTTAATACCCTGAAATCATGCCCGTGCAGGTGCATGGGATGCCGCATCATAGAGCCGTTAAAAAGAACAAGCCGTAAGTTTTCTCCTTTCTTCACTAAAATTTTATCAGCCTCACTCACTACTTTGTTATCCAAACTCCAAACGTAACGATTCATGTTTCCGGTGAGTTCAAATTTTATTGTTCTTGTAGTGCTTTCGGGAAGTGTTGTTTTCTCCGGGGATTTAAGCATTGCATAATTCAAAGTAACAATATCTGAGAGTGCATTACTAATATATTGGTCTGCACCCATATCCATGCCCGGCATTTTAACCTCACCCGCCGCCCTCTCCTTCAGAGAGGGAGCCTTCTTTTCTTCGCCGGTAATTTCAGGATACATTACCACATTCATATCCATCTGGTTCAGGCTCATGTTCATTCCCATATCATCAAGGTCTCCGTTCATTTTCATCATGCCGTTCATCATCTTCATTCCTTCAAAATATTTCAACCGTGGCATTGGGGAAATGAGTTGCTTAATTCCATTACCAATGTACAGAGATGCGGAGTTAGTTCTGTCTTCTGTTGTTGCCAATAATTCATACGAAGTACTGTCGGCAGGAATAGTAACGATAATATCATAAGTTTCCGAAACCGCAATGATTAACCTGTCCACTTCAACAGGTTCTGTATCGTTCCCATCGCTGGCAACGACCGTTATTTTACCACCTGCATACCTGAGCCAGAAATAAGATGATGCCCCGCCATTTGAAATCCGTAAACGGACTTTGTCACCTGCTTTCAATAATTTGCCATCTACTTCTTTTATTTCGGATTCAGATTTTCCATTCATAAATATTTTATCGTAATACACATCGCTTACATCCATAGCCAGCATACGCTTCCATTCGTTTTGCAGTTTGGTTTTAAAATGACCTGCTTTGGCTGCTTCAGCATAACTCTGTACAGCATTTTTCTTTAGTGCAAACCAATCAGTAGCATTGTGCAGCATCCGGTGTACGTTTTCAGGCTTATAATCTGTCCATTCACTTAGAACGATGGGTACAGTTGGAATATCAAACTCTTCTCTTTTATTCATGATTAAAGAACCATACATTCCTATTTGCTCCTGTAATCCCGAATGACTGTGATACCAGTGTGTACCATGTTGTATTATCGGAAACTTATAAAGATGTGTCGTACCTGGTTTGATAGGCATTTGTGTAAGGTTCGGCACACCATCTTCTTTGTTTGGTAAAAACAAACCATGCCAATGCAGGGAAGTTTCTTCTTTTAAATTGTTATGTACATAAATTTCTGCCGTGTCTCCTTCTGTAAACGTCAGTGTTGGCATCGGAATTTGTCCGTTTACTGCAATAGCCCCTTTTGATTTGCCAGTAAAGTTTACAATGGTATCGTTTATATACAAGTCGTAACGAACGGTACGGGGTGGGGTGTTGTTGACGATCGTTTTGGAAAGACCTGCTTTAACCATAGCAGTATTACCAGCCACTTCTTTTTCTTCAGGATTTACTACGGTCCCTTCTACTTTTTCTTTTACCAACGGCATTCCGCATTTAGGACAGTTACCGGGCTTATCTGCATGTATTTCCGGGTGCATGGGACAGGTGTAGGTTACCGGTGGTTGTACTTCAGGCATTGACATTTTCACTGTGTCTTTTACTTCAGTAACAACAGGTTTTACCTTTATCGTATCCTTTTGAACAGTTACCGGTTGCGGTTTTTTTACAACGGGTTTCTTTACAACTTTTGGTTTCTCTTTAACCAATGTCATCCCACACTTTGGGCAATTTCCGGGTTTGGGAGCATGTATTTCCGGGTGCATGGGACAAGTGTAAGTAATTGTTCCCTGTGCGGAAACAAAAGAATAAAATGCTATTCCAAGAAGTATTAGAATCAATTTTTTCATCTCTTTAATTTAATTATCTATCATAAAAATGCAAGCCCTGCATTAAAAAAGCAGGCTGGCTAGCCTTATTTTTTTGCTTTTACTATCTGTCCATGCAAAGATTAAGCTGTTACCGGCTTTTGTCATTTGCGGAAACCCGCTAGATCTTGAGTCGGAAGATGCAGCAATAATAACCGGTTCTCCTTTTGTTCCATCTGAATTAATTTTTAAAGCTTTTATAGTTGAACCTTCCATCCAGCTGATCATAGCCATTTTTTCATTCAGCATTACAACATCTACACGACCAATTGGTTTACCTTCATCAACCTGTATGGGTTCTTTAAATGTAGCACCGCCATCATCAGAAAAAATAA
>JANNQR010000061.1:0-10312 GCA_031400855.1 Chitinophagaceae bacterium
TGAAATGCTCCAAATTATCAGCATATCTATCTTTGATAAAGTGCCAATTAGAGAACTTTTCGCAAACCCAATACAACAAAATTTCAAAGATCTAAATCGTAACCAATTGAATATCTTCGACTAATATCAAAACGCTAGTGACATTATTTATACCTTTAAAAGAAAAATTCATTATGAAATATATGATACCCCTTTTAGTAATCGGTTTGATTATTACCCTGATAGTTACCACTAAGACAGATGAAGAAAAGAAGAGGGATAGAGATTTAGAAATTGCCCGACAAAAATCCGCTGAAAATGATATAAAGGATAAGGCGATTATAAATGCTAAAAATATTCTATTAACCAGGCATCTAAAAATTTCATTACAATCCGATCTTGATGCATGGGCTAAGGAGGATGAGAATCTTTCAGGAAGGGCTGCCACACAGGATTTCGTGTTAACCCTTAAACAGAGGGTTGAATTATATAGTCAGACATTATTAAAATCCAGAGATAGTTTTTCTAATAAAGAAGTGGCAACACTCCATAATAAACTTTTGACTTCAATAAGAACCACACTTTCTAGGGTATTTATTGCTGCACGAAAGGATTACGCTAATACTACAAAAAATAAACTTTGGGAAGAAGATATTGATGTACATATTTCCGGCGATACTAAGACAATAACCTTAATAGGATATCACTTTGCTGCAAACAAAATAGTTATGGAGACAATGAAAGCAATGCGGGATATCACAACCGGCCTTAAATTTAAACGGGTTGTTTTTATGATTTATAAAAATTCGAGGTCAACTTACTACGACCTTTCCCCTACAAAAGATTCTTACATTGAAGGTTATGATAAGTAGCTTTAATATTGAACTGGAAACGCAATCTCCAACTGAATATATGCCGCCACGTTTTTATAAATTACCCTGAGTGGCGAACGCTTCCATCTGCCTTTGCTGTTAATGCCTCTATGGTTCTTTGCTGACTTTCAATAATATCAATCAGCTGCCGTGTGCCTTGTTTCATATACTTTACCGGCGGATCATTCACCACAAGCCCACTATATTCCTCCTGATTTTCTTCCATCACAAACCTTCTGTCTTGGAAAAATTCTTCCATTTCCTTCCGGTATTTATTTTGTAATAGGATTTCAATACTCTTATCACCCCCTTTTCTTATCAGGTTTGATAAATGTTCCCTGGTATAATTAATTGACTTAGCCACGTCTTCCATGGTCTGATCTGTCAATACTTGAATAAATCCCACTAAAGTTTTTAATCTGTTAGACAATTTTCAATGGTTGTGGTGTTTGTATTAATCTTTTCTAAATTTCATATTATGTGAACTATTTACGAAATATAATATTACTTTCGTTTTGTCAAACCAAATGTAAAGCAAAATGACAAGTAACACAATACCCCATAAGTAGTATTAACAATGAAAAAAACCTCACAAAAGCTAATCGCCGTTCAAAATGTTAAGGCAAAACTTGACACAGTAGCAGTTTCTGCCGTGGCAAAACAACTGAAATGCACCCGCCAGAACATCTATTACCACCTCAATGAAGATAAAGCCGAAGATGTAAGCATTCCGCACCTAACAGCAATTTCTGCCGCTATTGATAAAGTAGCTGCCGCAAAAAAAAAGGCCGAAGAAAAATCATTATCCATCATCATTAATTAATTTTTTATGCCCCTACTCCCCGAAATAACAATCCACCCCGCCGACCTGCAGGAAATATTAAACCAGTTAGCAGCTAAGCACCACACCGGCCCCGTAATAATCATTGATTGCAAATGGTCGTGCACCATTCGTGATACCAACAATAGTTTCATAACAGAAGTGAAGAAGTCCCAACTGGAAGAAGTTGATGGATAGCAACAGCACTGCCCGTTAGCATTGGAGGGCAACAGTAAAATCTGACAATGCAAACGCCGGTGGCAAAATTTACAAACGGGTTAAGTAACGACTAACTATTGCCACCGGCGATTTTTAAAAACCACAATCAAAACTTGCTGTATGCAATTCTCCCTCATTGATGTAATCGTCTCCTTTTCTTTTCTCTTTTTAGGACTTGCATTTATTAATTTTTTCGGCTGGCGGGAACGCCGCCGCCAACAAAAAAAAGAGCAAAACCGCTACCCCTCCGCCAGCCGCAAAAGAGATATCCCTTTTGATGAAACCGAAAATTTTTACCATAAATAATTTACATGAAAACAAAAATCTTTATCGCCTGCGCAGCAGCCTACTTCATTATTCATTTTATAATCGCCATCATTAAAAACTAAACAATGCCACGAACACAACTTACCTACAACCAACTCCTCGCCCTGCGGGATGATATACTTAACCAGCAGCGAACATCTGCCTGCTTCTTCTACTTCAATAAACCCAAAGTAGATCGTTTCTTTTCACAAAATCACATAACCCTCTCCGTGCTGAAAAGCCGCATGGATGAGTTTATTACCAAATATGTAAAGTTTGACAAAGACAAGCAGCCCATCACCGAAGAAAAAAACGGCACTCTTATATACACCTTCTACTCCCCCGAAGATGAAGAAGCCTATAAAAAAGCCCTCACCCATTTTCTTTCACTTAAAATATCCATTGATATATGAACATCTTTGATAACTACATTAAAGACACCGAGATCATCGGCATAGGCACCCACAATAGCACAGAGACCACCCCGGGCTCCGCCACTACCAGGCAAGTTGAGTACACCTTCCGGGTATTTACCAAAGCATCCGCCATCACCATTTATTCACCCGCATTCAATATGGCCAACACGGTGGGCATAGATGCATGGTTAAAAAAATATGTGATCCTCCGTGAAAAAATTGCCGAGCAGATCGGCGAACTAAACCAAAATTCTTAACAGCCCCTCTCGCTTACACCCATTAATGTTAACCGAAAAATCCATACAGCAAGTTCGAGACCTTCCCATTACCCAGGTAATTTCACACTACCTCAAAATGGATCGCAACGGCCTTGCCTGCTGTCCCTTCCACAATGAAAAATCTGCCAGCTTCAAAGTCACCGAGGCCAAGGGCATCTATAAATGCTTTGGCTGCGGTGAGGCTGGTGATCACATCAGCTTTGTAATGAAGCATGACAAACTCGGATTCATCGAGGCTACTACCCGCATCGCAGAAATAACCGGCACCCCCCTCGAATATGAAGAAGTGCCCGATAAAGAAAAATACCAGGCACAAAAAGCATTGAAGGATCAAATGCAGGAGGTGCTGCAGTTCACTGTAGATCGCTACCGCAATAACCTTTGGGAAATCCTCCCCTCTCCACCCGGTGGAGAGGGGGCAGGGGGTGAGGTTACCACCTACCTCACTTCCCGTGGCATCACCTCCGACATCATCGCCGAATGGCAACTCGGCTGGGCCACCGCCGAATGGAAACATATCAGCTCTGATATTATTAATAAAAACTGGTTTACACCCGCAGAGCATCTCGGCATTATCAAACGCATTAACTCCCCTTCAGGGGATGGGGGTACTTATGATGGCTACCGCAGCCGCATTACCATACCCATCACCAATAAGCATGGGCAGTACATTGGCCTTGCCGGCCGCTTCTTTGAAATAGATGCCGCCGATAAAGACAAAAAATATCCCAAGTACATTAACCCGCCGCAGAATGAACTCTATGATAAAAGCCATGTATTATACGGCCTCAGTAAAGCCACAAAAGAAATTCAGGAAAAATCATGTGCTTACCTGGTAGAAGGCTACTTCGATGTAATATCCATGCACACACATGGCCATGCCAACACCGTGGCCACCTGTGGCACCGCACTTACCACACAGCAGGCGGCTTTACTTCACCGTTATACTACCCATGCCATTATTATGCGGGATGGTGATGCAGCCGGAACAAAAGCCGCCATTAAAGATTTACACATCCTGCTCCGGGCTGGCTTCAAAACAGATATTATCATCCTGCCCGAAGGCGAAGATCCCGACACCTACATTCAAAAAGATAAAACACTAAGCGAAGTAAAACAAATAGATGCCATCTTTTGGTACATCACATCCTTATTAGTAGATGCAGATGATGATCATTTTAAAACTGGTAAAATAATTGAGCAGGTATTGCAGTTGCTCACCCTTATTCCCAATGCCATTATCCGCAGTAATTATTTTGATGCCATCTGCAAAAAATACAAATGGAAAAAGCCCGACCTGCAAAAGCAGTTGAATGAGCTGGTAGATCAAAAAGAAGAAATACAGGATGATGGCGAGGGCCGTGCCATCAACAACCTGCCAAAGTGGATGGACAAAGAACACTTTGAAATGCATGGGTACGCTGCTGTAAATAATAAGAACCGCACCGGCTATTACACACACACCGGCGATAAATCGGTGGAGATAACCAATTTCATCATTACACCCATCTTCCATGTGTATGCCGGTAAGGACAGCCGCCACCTTATACAGATCGACAATGGCAAACGCAAAGCCGTACTCGATATAGAAAGCAAAGCCCTGGTGGCAATAGATCTGCTGCAAACCTATGTAGTGGCCGAAGGCAATTTCATCATCCATGGCAGTAAGCCTAACATGCTGCGCATAGCCAGCAATCTTTTAGAATCATTCCCAAAATGTACGGAGATAAAATTCCTCGGTTGGCAACAGGCAGGCTTCTTCGCTTTTGTAGATAAAGTATTTGTGCCGGGCCATGGCCTTGTAAATCTCGATGATTGGGGGGTATATGCACACCCGACACCCGACAACTCACAGCCCACAACCAACTTCTTAGTACCTGCCGCCAGTGCGGCCTATGCAGAGCTGCAGCAGACTGGTGATGATCCCTATGAGAATGACCGGGTGCTCACATACAATCCTTCCACAATCACATTTGCCCAATGGGCCACCATGATGCAGAGGGTATTCAAAGAAAAAGGCCCTGTAGCAATAGCCTTCTGCATCCTCACCATCTTTCGGGATATTGTTTTCGATATAGATAACAACTGCCCGCATCTCTATGGCTTTGGCGAAAGAAGCTCTGGCAAAAGCAAATGGGCAGAAAGCATCGCTGCATTATTTTATAAAAAACGGGCCGCATTCAATCTTAACTCAGGAACAGATTATGCATTCTTTGCCTACATGCAGCGGTTTATAAATTGCCCCGCTTCGCTAAATGAGTTTGATGAAAAAATAATAAAGCCGGAATGGTTTCAATCCATCAAAGGCGCATTCGATGGCGAAAGCCGCCAGCGGGGAGTGATGGGCAGTAAAAACCGCACCGAGATAATGAAGATCCGCAGCACCCTTATCCTGGTAGGGCAATACCTCTGCACCATGGATGATAACAGCATCGTAAGCCGCAGCATCATAGAAGGGTTTAATGAAAAAGAACATACTAATGATGATAAGCAGCAGTACGATGCATTGAAAAGGGTAGAAGAAAAAGGGCTCAGCCATCTTATCACCGATGTATTACAGCTGCGGCCAATGGTAAAAGAGCAGTACCGGGATAAGTTTAATGCCACCCTGCAGCACTGGCGGCTCAATACTTCGCTTGGCGAAGCTGGTAATATCCGCATCATGCAGAACTGGTGCCATCTATTCACCGGCTGGCAGTTAATAAGCCAGCACATACAGTTACCTGTTAGTAATGCCGACTTCGAAAAGTATTGCCTCGAAAAAGCCCTGCATTGGAGCCGCTTCATCCGCAGCAGCGATACCCTCAGCGAATTCTGGAACACCATCGCCTTCCTGGTAGATCAGGGCATTATCATTGATGGCTGGGATTATAAGATTGAAACAATCATTGAGCTGCGCATTCGCAAAAACAGGAAAGAAGAATTTGTACAAACATTCTCCGAGCCCACCAAAGTAGTGTACATCCGAATGAATAATGTACACAAACATTACCAGCAGGCTTACCGTATGCGGACGGGTAAGGAAGGAATGACTATGGAAAACCTTGAACATTATTTCAGTAGCCGCAAATATTTTGTTGGTAGTAATAAGCAGAGCCGCTTCAAAAGGTTTGTGGTAAAAACAGAAAATACCACCGTGCCAGGCTTTGCCGGATCATCAGCCGTGCAGCGGCCAGAAGTACACCGCCGGGAAGAAACCATACTCACCAGCAGCTATGTATTTCTGTACAACGAATTGGGGATGGATATTGAAAGAGAAACACCCGGAATGCCGGATCAGGAATTTGTCATCCCGACCAACGGGAGGGAACTTCCAGAACCGCATGAAATTACCGAGCCGATAGATGATTTGCCTTTTTAGCCTTTCCGTTCAAAATCGGCTAAAAACGTAACTACATGTGCCTATAAAGATAAATAAATGAAAATCAAAATTTTAACTATAAAAGAACGTAGGCACACCCCCTGTTTTTGTAGGCACAGGTAGGCGCATGTAGGCACAAAAGGCACATAGGCACAGCAAAATGGCTCAGTCAAACCGAAAAAAGAGAACATTTTTATGAACGACAGCACATACTTATTAATAGCCTTTCACTCCGAAAAAGAGAAGCATCCAGGCAATGCCATGCGAAAAACCATCAGCCGGGGAGAGTTCCAGTTGCTGTCAGAAGATTTCCAGGTAGAGATAGAATTAAACCAAATACCTCACAGTATTACCGAAAAAAGAAGTTTCTCACTCACCATCGCCGGGTGCCAGCACCTGGTAATGATTATTGATGTAAAACCAAAATCTGTATGACGATAGAAATAACCAAAACAGAATTAAAAATACTGGAAGAAGCAATGATGTTCCTGCACAGCCATTATGTAATGCAGTCTGTCAGAAGCCGCAGCTATTCCAAAAAACATATCAACTACCGGGATGCCAGGAAAAGAGAAGAAAGAATAACTGAGCTTAGGGAAAAGCACAGTGCATCTGCAAATAAAGTATATGAGTTAATGGGAAATATTCATAATCAAACGAATTAATATGATAGACATAAAATTTTCATACAACTGGAATAAAAAGCTGGATTGCCATGCCTTCACAACTATCAGGCTTTACAATCCTGGCAAACACTTTAAAGGCCAATCTGTCCGCATGTTACTAAATGGGAACCCGATTGGGGAAGGCCTGATCCACGATGTATCCACTTTTTATTTATCAAAAATTAATTCATTCATGGCCTTTATAGATACAGGTTATTCAGTAGAAGAAACAATCGGTATTATAAAAAAAATGTATCCAAAGATTGATTTTACCACCACTAAGATGGTTATGATTTTAATTGTAAAAGAGGAAAAGAAAACAGCAGATTTATTTTCATAATGCAAAAGGTTGAAACGATAGAAAAAAAGAAAGCACCAGCCACAGTAAAGCCAATGCTTTCACCAGCGGAAAAAAAGTTTTTGGATTTATTGGTAGGTAATATTTTAAAGGTTATTAAAAATGAAAAGAAATAACGGTTGCGTATATGAGAAGTGGCACTTGTAGAATGTTGAAATTTGTCACAAATGTTTCTGTGCCATTTCTTATATACGCTGTTAGCAGTAGTACGGATTTAAACCACAAATGCTCAATCGGAGAACTGAACCTTTTTCTTTTCTCTTTTTTGAGCGATGGCAAAAATAATTTTGAAAAAATTAAAAATATGACAATAGATTTAAGATACGGAGATACAATAGAACAAATGAAATTGATACCTGATAAAAGTATTGACTTTATTTGCTGTGATTTACCTTACCAAAAGACTAAAAACATTTGGGATAGTATAATTCCATTCAATTTACTTTGGAATGAATACGAAAGGATTATAAAAGACAGTGGTTGTATAATT
This sequence comes from Chitinophagaceae bacterium, assembly GCA_031400855.1. GTDB lineage: Bacteria > Bacteroidota > Bacteroidia > Chitinophagales > Chitinophagaceae > JJ008. Next base: position 7,765 of record JANNQR010000061.1, read on the forward strand.
TTGTTTGGACAAGATAAATTTAGTGCAAAGTTGATGTTGTCAAATGAAAAACTACACAGATATAACATTATTTGGGAGAAAACAACACCAACAGGACATTTAAACGCTAAAAAAATGCCGTTACGAAGCCACGAAGATATGTTAGTTTTTTACAAGCAATTGCCAACATATAACCCACAAAAGACAACAGGACACGAAAGAAAAGTAAGTACTGCACACCATAAAAGAGATAGTAAAAAAACAACTAACTATGGTGAACACGAACTGACAACTTATGACAGTACCGAAAGATACCCTAAAAGTGTTTGGAAATTTGCAACTGATAAACAAAAAGAAGCATTGCATCCAACACAGAAACCAATATTACTAATCGAAGAACTGATTAAGACTTTTAGTAATGAAAATGAAGTGGTTTTGGATAATACTTTTGGAAGTTGCACAACAGGAATTGCTTGTATAAATACGAATAGAAATTTTATTGGAATAGAGAACAATATGGATTATTTTAATATTTCTTTAAAAAGGGTGGAAGAAAAAAGAAAAGAAAAAGATTTTAACCTAATAACTTCATTCGGAGATGGAATGTAGTATTACTGCTAACGAGCAGGGCTTTGCTGCAGGTGTGGAATTAGTATTCCGACTGCCGACAACCGCTGCTGATTGAAAATATAAAGTTGAAGTTAAGAACTAAAGCTCAAAGTTGTTTGTCCAGCCCGAACTGAAGATTGGCTTTGCAATTAGCTGAAGTTAGTTTGTCAAGCCACACTTGCGCAAAACCCAATGTAAGGTGCAGGCGGATTTGTCGAACGAAATGGTTTTAATTGTGTCGAGGGGTTTTGGAAGCGTTCGCAAGCAACACTCTTTTACAAAGGTTTGCTTCTGTGTCTGGGCTTGTGTGCCTTTGTAAATGTGTGGTGCTTTTGTCGAGCCGATTAGCTCTTTGAAATATTATAGGTCAATTAAATAGCGCAATGCTTTTTAATTTTATTCATATAGTCTCTTGCTCTATTTACAATTTCAGGTGGATGCGAATGACTATGATACCTGGCATTCCATGATGAATTTAATAGCCATTCATATTCTGACGCTACTTTATTACAATGAACACCAACTAAGTCTTTAATAAGTTCGTGTCTTTTATTTGATGAATAATTTTTGAACTTTTGCCAAGCCGCAATGTCGGCAAACTTAATAATGGGGCTGCCATTTACGGAATAATCAAAAGGGAATATTTTACTTGTAACAAAATGCAAAGAAGCATAAAATGCAGTGGTAATTACCCAATCGGGGAAACTTTGATTTAGTGCCAATAAATCACAAGCTTTCTCATTATGCTCACCATGAGCAAAGCTGTCACTACTCGCTGACATTATATTTAAGGAAATATCCGTCTGAATCTAAACAGTGTTCATTTAGGGTGTCAGCATGGTAAGTGAAATAAAAATTAAGAGTAAAGTCTTCAGAATCAGTTTTAGTTTTCAATTCTCTACTTACAGTAATAGCATTTAAAAATGCTTCGCTTACATAGTCATTGTAATCGGCAATAATCAAAGCCATGAAGTTCGTAATATTGTCTGCTTTCAAATGAATAGAATTAACACTAATACCCATAGATTTAATGGTTTCGTATAATTCCTCTGATTTTTCCTGAGCCTTTCCTAAGTTAAGTTCAAAAAGTTTAATCATAGCAATTTTAGCCTCATCTTTTCCAGCTTGCTTACCTTTTAAATAAGCATCAATTACGTCATTGTGAGTAACAGCGTCATACTGTTGCCTCCAATTCTCTTGAGGTTGTGTATATGATTTAGTATGTGTGGAAGTCGTCATGTAGATTAGAAGCAGTACAATTATAGTGCAAAATATATAAAATCGTTGTAAAAAGCCAAATTTTTAACAAAAAACCTATAATATTCAACTAAATGTCCTAAGAAGCCCAGCAAAATTTTAGCTCTTTTGTGTCAAGGTGTCGTGTCCAGCGAAAGTGCTAAAATGTGTGTCGGCAAAGAAGCGTTGGCTATTAAAACATTTTGAAAAACTAAAGATGATTGTCAAACGGTCGCTCCATAGAAAACGGTCTGCCCGCTTGCACCTTACGGCTAGCATATTGCCGAAGTTGCCCTCTAATTTAATGACTTTTTTACTTTAGTGATCGGGCAATTTTGGCAATATGCTTGTTGTACGCAGGTTGATTTGCAGGGAGGATAATTATTGCTTTAGAACTCTCTACTTTCGCAATTTCGCAAATCCCTGATTTGCGAAGTTGCTCTAGCTCATAAACTCTTTTTTTTCCGAAACACTTCCTCTTCTAACAACAATAACCCAAATTTATATCTGAAAAAAATGGGGAAAAATTCTACCCCAAAATCCGACCCCATTTTAAATAATATCCCTAACTTAACGGTGAGTTGTGGCTCCGCTTTGATAAATAAATTTCTCACGCCTCGCCACAGCTCACCTTATAATTCTTCTTTGAACACTATTCTGTTTGCATTTCGCAGATTTACTTTTTACGACACATTCCTTTCTTGATTTATATATCCTGCAAATA
>JANNQR010000062.1:0-3392 GCA_031400855.1 Chitinophagaceae bacterium
AAGTAGAGAGTTCTAAAGCAATAATTATCCTCCCTGCAAATCAACCTGCGTACAACAAGCATATTGCCAAAATTGCCCGATCACTAAAGTAAAAAAGTCATTAAATTAGAGGGCAACTTCGGCAATATGCTAGCCGTTAGCGGCAAATTTAATGAGCACTCTACAATGGCCATTCAATTAAAATTACAATCCTTAAGAACTTCCGTAAGACGAAACTCTAAACCTATAATCACCAATATTATTGAGAATCATATTCAACGAAATAAAAAAAAGAATGTGGGTTCTAAAATATGCATGTTTTGTGGTTCCCCGACAGATATTACAAAAGAACATGTACTTCCTCGATGGGTATTTGAAAAAGATCCAGACAAATTTTTTGTTACTGATGTAAATGGTCTCGGACAAACTTATAATAGAACGACAATCCCTGCTTGCGTAAATTGCAACTCCGATCTTTTAAATACTTTGGAAAGTTATGTTTCGCAATTACTTGATGGCATTGACGTAAAAAAGACATCATTTTCCATTGAGGAAAGTGAAAATATTATTCGTTGGTTAGAAGTAATTGATTATAAATTTCAAATCCTTGATGTTGTGAGGGTGTTTAAGACTTCAAAACAAGCAGGGTATATCCCTTTTTTATCGGATTATCCAATTTCTGTTCTAAGAGCCAGCACAGATTATTCCCCAAGTAAAGTTATAGCCGGAATCAGGCGTTCTCAGAAAAGAATTACAATTAAAAGGAAGGATCGGAATATAAATTCTCTTATCACTTTTAAAACCTCAAATAAAGGTTTTAATTTTTTTCACCAAATGAATGATTTCATATTTTTAGAACTGCCCAAACAGCATGTGGCTTTCTTTTATTTCTACCATAAGACGTTTGACAATGAAGTAATCGCACATGAGGAGGCGATGAAAATAATAAAGCAATTTTACAACTAACAGATGCGTTTGTAATGGCCAATAAGCTATTTCGCAAAATCTGCCGCTAACAACCGGTTTGGCAAAAAACTGGCTTGACGGAATAAGCCTGGGCATTTAGTTCTCTATTGTGCTTCAGTTTCAGCGTGACGAAATACTTTTGAGCAGCAGCAATAACAATGAACTATAAACCATAATTTAGCATCAGTTCCCGGCTGACGAATTTCAAATACCAGTTCTTCGCCAAGCCGCGGACGTTATCGGCAATGCTAAACAGACAGGCGGATTCTATTCAAAATTCTTACAGGGTGACACATGACTGAATCTTACGAACATATTAGAAATAGATATTCCCATGAGGTTTTGAAAGCACTATACCAAAACTCTGATGGAGTAGCAAGGACATCTACATATGGAGAAATGTTGGATGGAAAGCCGGGACAATTGTTTTCAAACAGGTTCTTCTTCAACTTAGATTTATCGGGACTTTACAAAAAACTAAATATCACGGACGTTTTACTTCAAGAAGTATGCGAATATCTTGAATTGAATAATCACATTGAGGCTGCGACAAAAACAGACAAAGGGATATTTGAGAAGATTAGATTTACTGCTGCTGGTGTGACAGCATACAAAACAAACCATTATTTAAAAGAGAATAAAAAGATTACTGATGACAAGTGGATAAGACGTTCAACGATAATTAATAATTGGACGACACCTTTTATAGCTTTGGCGGCATTAATTGTAGCAATTATTTCTCTTTCTAATGAGTGCAACGGGAAATCAGATTGTAAATCGCCAGACCTAACGCAAACAGGCCAAGTGGCTAAAGAACAGTCAACATCCGAAGGGCAAAACGAGAAGAAAGTTCATCATCTTCCTCAGACAACCAACAGTAACGATACCATTCCACAACGACAAAAAACAGATTCTTTAACCAAGCCAAAACAGAAGTAACATATGGCACAATGAGGGAATTTCTAATCAACTTCGACAGGCAATAGGATTGGAACAACAATCATAAAGGTCAGAAATACATATTTTATGCAAAAAAATTTATTATTATTTATCCTCTTCGCTACAAAGGGATTTTCCCAATCTCTTACAATTGATGAAACTATTATTTATTTGAATAAAATCTGTGAACAACAACCTGGCGTTGCAGATATTTATACCCAAATTATGCATAGAGACGATAGTTGTAAAACGGGAGTATTTTACAAAATTTCATATAACAATTACTATAATAAATTATCTATTCAGGAATTCAACAAAAGTTATGACTGTCCGACCGTCTCAAAAAATAGTACAAGAACTGGTAATATTTATAATTTGGCTATAAAAGATTGTGATGAAAATAATATCAAGTTGGGTTTAGGGAAGAACAACACTACTATTACTTTTAAAGGCTTAATTGAAAAGAAACAATTTAATTATACTAAAAATTATTATGAAAGTAGCTTTTTAGATAGTGTTAATTTATCAATGTTTCAACTGAGTTATAGAACGGTACTGTATCATGGATTAAAATATTTATTTTCTATTGCTAAGGAGCAAATTCCCAAAGAAGTTGACGAGGTTGTTGATAATCCCTTTCTAAAAAAAGAAAATATTTTACAAAATCAAACAAATAAAACAGAATCAAAAATTGCCATAACAGAAGAAAACGGAGTTTTAAGCATTAAGGCGACAATAGGTGGTAAAGTTGTTGCAAATTTTATATTAGACTCTGGTGCCGGAGAATGCAATATTTCTTCTGACCTTGAAAAAAAATTAATTGAAAATGGCATTATCAAAAACACAGATTACTTAAACAACGGATTATATAAACTTGCTGACGGTTCAATAATTGAAAATAAAAGAGTGAAAATCACTAAAATTTCAATAGGGAATAAGCAAATTAAAAATGTAATTGTTTCAATTGGACCGTCAAATTCACCAAATTTGTTGGGACAATCATTTTTAAAAAAACTGGATAGCTGGTCAATTGATAATTCTAAAAAAATATTTATAGCTTATTAATGTATTTGATTACAAAGTAATCTTGCAATTTTTTTACTCCCCAGAGTCTGTTTATCGTAAAGTGTATTATTTCTTTGGTGGCGGTTTTAGTGCGGAGCGACCGTAAAAAGCAAAGCCGATAACATGGGGTTTTCTGCTATGCTGGCAGACGAATATGTCCTCATCTGTTTGCATCTATCAGCTGCAGTCCGGGCTGAACGAATAAATCTCAACAAAAGAATATAACTTCATCTTCAGTTTTTCAATCGGCTTCAGTTGTCGGCTGACGTAACACGGAATACCAGCACAGCAGAAAGCCCTGACGTTGCACTGCAATATATTTGCAGGATATATAAATCAAGAAAGGAATGTGTCGTAAAAAGTAAATCTGCGAAATGCAAACAGAATAGTGTTCAAAGAAGAATTATAAGGTGAGCTGTGGCGAGGCGTGAGAAATTTATTTA
>JANNQR010000063.1:0-3140 GCA_031400855.1 Chitinophagaceae bacterium
ATTGTGCTTCATATCGGGTTGACCGAACAACTATTTAACTAAGTACTAATCATCAACATTTATTTATAAATTTAACTTCGGTTTGCCGGTCTGACGGAACATCTATTCCCCCACTTCGCCAAGCCGTAACGTTGGCTGCTACTTTTTCGGACACACTCTAATAAACAAAACACTGACAAGATATGAATATTGAAAGGCTTAATGGTTTGGCAAATACTGACTTCGCAAATTTTATTCAGAGTGAGAATAATGTAAAGTATAAAATCATAATTCCATTTCTTCAAGCATTTAATCATGTGGACTTAGACCTTGAACATGCAGCTCAAGGAAGTCGCATTGATATAAATATTGGCAACAGAATAATTGTTGAAACAAAAGCATTAGGTCAAAACATAAATATGCACGTTCAGCAACTCGCTGACTATTGCGGCAAAGAACTTCCAGTTTTAGCAATTTTAACGAACGGTAGACATTTTAGAATTTACTCACCACAATGGCGACAACTTCGGTCTTTTACTGAAAAAATTATTTACGAGTTTGACCTTAAACATCTTTCTGACATAAACCTTTTAAATCGTCTTGAAAAAATCCTTGATTTTACTAATTACGACAGCTTAGAATTTATTGACCACATTGAGCAGAGAGAAAAAGAAATATTGAAACTCAAATCGCAAATTGACGAATTAAAATTGCTTAAGAAGTCGGAAGTAAACGAAGTGAAAGATGAAATTCAAGATTTAAAAATCAAAATTCAAGAGCTAAATGAACAAATCAAACTAAAAGAAAAGTTTGTTAGTGAAGTGGAAATCGGAAATATTCCTGAACTTGAAAAACTTGCTTCTGATTATCTAATTCCATTTTTAATTTCATTACCAACAGTAGTAACACGACCAGTAAATGCAGCCTCAAATTCCACTACTCTGTCATCTATAAATACTACGACCAGAAACAAAACAAGTTCACCTTCGGCGAGAGACTGGATTGAAAAAATACCTGATTTAAGTCGTGTAGGCGGACTTAGTTCATGGAGAGATGTTTGCGACCATTTGTCAATAGCAGTTGATGGAGATAGTGCAAGACGGCGATTAAAAATTTGGGTAGAGCAAAACCAGCCAAGTTGGGAAAAAGTTCCAGAGCCTAAAAAGTAAAGCAGCAGCCAACAAAAGGTTTGTCGCAAGGCTGGCGGACGGAAAAACAATCGGCAGTTTTACTACTATCAGCTAATATCGGGCTTGACCGAATTCTATTTGGCTTTTAGTTGTTAACTTCATCATCAGTTTTTCAATCGGGTTCAGTTGCCGGGCTGACACAGCAACAATCCCAGCCCTGCGGCAAGCCTCGAACGTTGTAGGCAATTTATGAAGACCCTAATGTTACTATATCTTTTAATTTCTTTGGGGGCCTGTGGTCAACAGGTTGATTCTGTTAAGACCTGGCAAAGTGAATTTAGAAACATACAATTCCAATATACTGCTCCGTGGGCATTGGTTCCAGCTTTAGATATCAAAACTCAAACACTAGTAGGCGTCATTGACATGAAAGATGGTAAATCTTATATAATTCGATGCTTTGACGATTTACCTAAAGAAAAATTGAGCGACAAAGACTATTTAAGCAGCATAAAGAAAACTATGCTTGAACCGAATCCCAAAAACAAGTTACTTTCTGAAGACTCAGTTTTCTTTCACAACCAAATATCGTTTAGACAAGTTTTTCTAATGTACACTATCAGGTGGGGACTTCTAAAACAAATTAACTACTTAATAAGAAATGGAAAAGATGCAATAACATTACAAATATTATATCCAACCAATGAAATTGATGCTTTGACACAAGTTACTCCGGACATACTAATGCAATTTGACAAGCAAGTAAAATTAAATGGATTTTAAACTGCCTACAACATTGGGTTTGCTGCAAGGCTGGCTGGACATTGGAGCAATGGGGCATTTTATCGCTGTTGTGCTTCATCTGGGCTGGACGTACATTGCTGGGCTTTTGTTTGTTAACTTGTACTTTTATATCTTTATTCAGCAGCGGTTCCGGGCGGACCAGCAATGAATTCCAGCCCTGCAAGCAAGCCCTGCTCGTTGTAGGCAAGGCAAAGGAGAAACTTCTTTGGTTCTAATAATCAATACGGTGGCAGTTTTCGTTTCATAAAAATTTTCGTTGGTAAATCGTTCCGCTGTCGTTGGTAACAAGCAATCCGTTCAGGTTTTTTCTTTTCGCTTTTGGTGGTCGGTGTGGCTTTAATTTGTTGCGGTTACGTATGGCTTCGACGTAGTGAGTTGCTTTTGTATTTATAAATTCTGCCCCTTTCGTTTTTGTTGGGGCTTCGGTTTCGTTACAATGCTTACGTTTTTTGAAACCTCTTCGCCCCTATTTTATTTTTGGTTCATTAATGTCATACCGGTTGTTTAAGGGTTTACGGTTTTACTAAAGCTTTGCGGTTGACAGCGGGGCAGTTTTTCGTTTGGCTTTGTGTTTTTAAATCCTAACCGTTCTTCGTGCAGTTCTTTACGTTTTTGTTTTGTCACCGGAGGACAGCGGAACGGTTCACAGTCTTTAAGTAACTTTTCGGTTTGTTTAAAATTTACTTTTCACAAAATTCCGGTTTCAAAAGTTCCGTTCGTCATCGAGCCAGTTTATTGCTACGTTCTTTTCGTTTTTTAATAATGGCTCATCTTTGCCCTGACCTACAACAAGGGGTTTGGCGCAAAACGGGCAGAAGTGCTGCGTCAACATTTGATCGCTATTGAGCTTCAGTCACAATCGTGCGGCCAATTTCCATAATTGACTTTACGTTGTCATTAAAATTTCGTTTCTTTAATGGGCTTCAGTGCGGGGCGGACGAACTACTATTTCCCGTTCTGCGCCAAGCCCTGGCCGTTGTAGGCAATTGATAGACAGCAGTCTTAAGTTCTACATTTTATTTTGAAATCAATTTTAAATAATAATCAGAAATTAGGTTTTACAAATTAAACTATATTATTAAAAACGTGTCAAAAAATTAAAAAAATATGAATGTAACAATCAAAACTTCTCTTACTTTATTATGCTTATCTTTTTTCTTACCAGCTTGTAATAAAAAAGACGCCAGCCCAACAAACACGACTTCAAATATCACTTTTTCAAACTCC
>JANNQR010000064.1:0-69127 GCA_031400855.1 Chitinophagaceae bacterium
TATCGCTAATCAGCTACAGTCCTGGCTGAACGAACAAATCTCAGCTTCATATCGTAACTTCAACTTCAGTAATTCTATTAGGCGACTGTCCGGGCTGACGGAACACAGAATACCAGCACAGCAGAAAGCCCCCACGTTAGCTGTAATCATAAAATCTTTTAGTATGAAATATTATCTCATTTTGTTTATAACACTTACTCAGTATACAAGTGTGGCGCAATCGACAAAAATAATTGCCTCTACAAAACCTTCCAGTGCACTTGAAAAAATATTAATTAAAGAGATGTATGATTTCTCAAATGCATGGGGCTTGAGTGATACAGCAACTTTAAGTAAATTATTGGCTCCTGAGTATAGGCACAGTGATGTCTTTGGTGAAATTCAGCACAGAAATGAATGGTTAATTTTTGCTGCAAAGAAAAGAGATATGTCTAATCTGAAAATCAATGACATAGAAATTTTAATGTATTATGATAATATGGCTGTTATTACAGGTAAAATGACCTATTTATTTGGAACGGAAAAGATTAAACAATACCTACGATTTACACAAATCTTTGGAAATTATAATGGGCAATGGAAAAGGATTGCTTTCCAAGGAACTTATATTAAAAACGTAAAATGAAGTTCCAAATGACTACAGCTAACAAAAGTATTTGCAAAAACAGGGCTGGACAATGTAACATTGGCTATATGCTACTATCAGAAGCGGTTCGGGCTCGACGTTCAATGTTTAGCTTTAGTTCATAATGTCTTGTCCTGAAATTCCACTCACATTTTGTGGCTTACATCCTCACCCGTTCAAAAGAAGACGGACGGCTTCGCCATGTGCCGGTTTATAAAGTTATTTTTTCGAAGAATCAATATCACACAAACAAATCACTATACAACGTCGCTCCTTGCACTACCAAATTTATTGAGAAATCCCTAATCCCTTATTTCGTTAATATTTTAGTTACTTTTATAGTATGAACCTGACAGCAAATAACAAACTTATACTACAGCAATTTTTTGCCGGGAAACCGGTAAAGAAGGCTTATTTGTTTGGCTCGTATGCAAGAAATGAAGCAGAAAAGGACAGTGATATAGACCTGCTGGTAGAACTTGACCACAGCCAGCCAATTGGTATGCGTTTTTTTGCCTACCAGATAGAACTGGAAAAACTTTTAAATATAAAAGTTGATCTGGTAAGTAACGATGGCCTGTCAAAATATATAAAGCCCCTTATTGATAAAGAAAGAATACTTATTTATGAAAGGGACAATGACTGATAAACTAAGGGTGCGGCACATCCTTGATGCTATAACCGAAGTAGAAAACTACCTTACCGGAGTATCATTTGAAAATTTTCTGGCTAACTCCGAGAAGCGATTTGCAACGATTAAACAAATTGAAATAGTTGGGGAAGCATGTAGCCAGATGTCAGATAAATTGTAACAGCAACATCCTGAAATTGAATGGGCACCAATCCGGGGCTTCAGAAACATTTCAATCCATGAATATTTCGGCGTTAGCTTTCATATTGTGTGGGAAATAGCCCAAAACGATCTTCCTCTGCTTAAGCAGCAATTTAAACATATCCTGCATGAATTATGAATTGCCTTTTCAATTAGTGATAAATCAGATTTATCATCACACAAACAAATCAGTATACAACTGTGCTCCCGGGACCACCGAATATTTTTCCAAATCAGTAATACCTTCTTTGGCCAACACCTGTTCATCTACAAACAGGTTGCCGGTACACTCACCGGAAGGCTGACGAAGAATAAAATAAGCAGCGTCAGCCAGTATATCCACCGTGCGGCTCATGTTGGCCAGCACCTGTCCGCCTAATAAATTTCTTACAGCAGCTGTATCAATCGTTGTACGTGGCCAGAGTGAGTTAGCTGCAATGCGGTCTTTCTTTAGTTCTTTGGCCCAGCCAAGCGTCATCATACTCATGCTGTACTTGGTAAGAGTGTAAGCCACATGGTTCTCAAACCATTTTGGGTCGAGGTTGATGGGGGGAGATAAGGTAAGTATATGTGGATTTCCCGATTTCTTTAAATGAGGGATGCAGGCTTTTGCTACCAAAAAAGTTCCCCGCACATTGATGCTGTGCATCAGGTCAAAACGTTTGGCTTCTGTTTGCTCAGTGGAAGTGAGTGAAATGGCAGAAGCATTATTGATCAGTATATCAATGCCGCCAAATTTTTCTATGGACTTATCCACCACATTTTGTATCTGGTCTTCAAACCGGATATCACATTGCACAGCCAATGCTTTTCCACCAGCCGCTTCTATTTCTGCAGCGGCGGTAAAAATAGTGCCGCCAAGCTTGGGGTTTTCTTCTACACTTTTGGCAGCAATGACAATGTTGGCTCCTTCAGCAGCTAACTTTAATGCAATGGCCTTTCCGATGCCACGGGTGCCACCGGTAATGAGGACTGTTTTGTTTTGAAATGACATGATGTTTTTTTTAGTTAAAAAATCTTTTTCACCCACCCCTTTCCAGGTTTTCTCTATTAAAAAATACTTCGGCCCCTCCAAGGAGGGGATGGAACTCAAGAAAGATTGACAATTAAAAATCTAAAACTCCGGCAACACCGGTTTTGTTTGCACAATATCCTCAATTCGTTTCATTACATCTGCATTGAGATTTTCAGTCGCATCTAAGGCTTTTAAATTTTCCAGTAATTGTTCTTTCCTCGATGCCCCCAATATAGCCGTAGTTACATTCGGGTTTTTTATACACCAGGCAATGCTTAACTGCGCCATTGATATTCCCAACTCATCGGCAAGGCTGCTGAGTTTTTTAATTTTCTCCAGGAAATTTTCCTGCATCCAGCGGTCTTTTAACCAGTCAAATCCCTCGATGGCAAAGCGGCTGTCTTCGGGAATGCCATTATTATACTTACCGCTTAATAAACCAGAAGCCAATGGACTCCAGATAGTGGTTCCCATACCTACGGTTTTAAATACCATCAGGAATTCATTTTCCATTTTATTCCGCTCCAGCAAATTGTATTGTGGCTGCTCCACTGAAGGGCCGATCAATCCATACTGCTGCGCCACCCGGTGTGCTTCCATAATTTCTACCCCACTCCATTCGCTGGTGCCCCAATATAAAATTTTTCCCTGCTGAATCAGGTTGTGCATCGTCCACACCACTTCTTCTATCGGTGCTTTTTTATCAGGGCGGTGACAGAAATACAAGTCGAGATAATCCAATTGCAACCGTTGCAATGCTTCATGGCAGGCTTCTATCAGATGTTTTCTGCTTAGCCCCGATTGATTGGGTTTGTTTTCTTTTCCCCGCCATCCCCAAAAGGCTTTGGAGGAAACCGTGTAAGAAGTTCTGTCCCAGTTTTTCTTTTTTAATACCCGGCCCATCATTTTTTCACTTTCTCCCAGTGCATATACTTCGGCATTGTCAAAAAAATTAACGCCGTTATCATACGCAATGCCCATCAGCTCATCAGCAACACTGTCATCTATTTGTTTATGAAAACTTACCCAGCTGCCAAAGGAGAGAACACTTAGTTGCAATCCGGTTTTTCCCATGTATCGATATTCCATAAATCAGTTTGTGGTTTGTTGTTTGTAGTTACAAAGAGTCATTGATATCTGCGAGTCTTAAAGATAAGGAGAGATGTTTAATTCCGATTAGACATTAAAAATACCTTTGCAATAGTTTACTTTTAAAGTTTAATTGGTATAAGATAAGTGTCAGATGCTCTTCGACCCTTCGATAAACTCTGGGCAGGTCATCAGACACTACTTTGGAAATCCATTTTCAGAAACTCTTATTGTTCCAATTGGATATTTGAAAGTAACTCTGGATAAGTCCTGGTTAGCTTCCAGTCCAATTGTCCCATAGATTTGTTTACCCGGTGCATGATAAGTAGCATACTTGTCCGTATAAAATTTTTTGGTATTCTGATCCCACCACAGATCCGGGCTCTTGAGTGTATCGCCTTTTATAGTTATTACGATCACACTATCCCTCAAAAAAACTTTGCCGAGATTTTCATAATATTTCCCATACTTACTGTCAAGCCACGATTCTACATGATTGCTACTATCATAAAATTTGCAATGCAGGGAGTTGGGAAACTCAGCATACACTGTATCATCAAATACCCGCAGCATCAGTGGTGCCTTTAGCATGGCTTTTAGTTTGCCATCCTGGCTTAACTGACTTACGATATTAACGGCCTCCTCTTTCATCACCACTTTTTTTGTCAGATCATTAATTACTTTCTCATCATTCTCACAACTACTGAAAATAATAGCTACGAGCAATAAGCTGTGAGTTGCGAGCTTGAAAAATTTAAAAGGTTGACGTTCTTGAAGATATTCGCCTGCCGATAAATATGGAGATTCCTTTTTCATGAAGACTCTTAAGCCTCTGCCACCCGGCGGATTGGGGGTTTAGTCATATTTCCTTTTGATGAACCAGAAATCGCTGAGTGAAAAGCCCAGCGAGAAACGAAATGTATTTTCTTTCAGCAAATTATTATTATTTCCTCTTTTACCATACTCAAAAGCAAGGTTAACCAATGTATTCTGATTAGGAGCCTGCCGGCTTATGGCTAAAGGCAAACCTAAACCAAAGGAAGCTCCAAATTGTGGCATCTTCTCTTTCACTTTTATATAATCCGGACCGGTAACAAATCCAAACCGGTAAGATACCCGGCTGAAATAATTTCTTGTAGGTACCGGGTTTATTTGGCCGCCAATTTTTAGCTGCCAGTTATTTACTACAGAATCAACCTGTCCATAAAAACGGTACTTGCTCCAGTTTTGCATGGTAAAATCCATACCAAACATCCATCCGGCTTTCTTATTATCCTTTTCAATGATGATGGGTCTTTCTAGTACAAATCCAAATGTATAGGAAGCAGGCAGCTCAACTTTACCTTTTAAATTCTTCTGATCAAATACACTATCTAACCGAAGGTTACCCAGGTTATCATCATAAATAAAAGTTTCTCTAATGATATCCTGGGTTGCATTTAGTTGCTGGCCCAGGTTGCCAAATGCGCCAATAGTAATAGAGGTGTGTTTAGAGCTATCCAAAGAAAATTTATATTGTAAACCGGCATTGAAAAATAAATTTCCAAAATTGGCCTTCCTTTCATAATTAGCCCGGTAATAGTCCACCGAATCATTTATAAAAGTCCTCCTGGTGCTGTAATCTTTTCCACCAAACATATAGCCTGTATTAAACCCGATACTTAATTTGTCCTGACCTTTTTTAGTTTTTCGTTCAAACAAACTAAACCCTGTACCCATAGAAGCCAGGTAAACTCCCCCATTTCCTTTATAGCTGGTAGTTGTACTATCAATTGGTGAACCGGTAATGGGGTCTTTGAGTCTTTCATTACGGACAATATTATAACTGATCCTGGATATAGGACGTAAACCGAAACTTAAGCCCCAGTTTTTTCTTAGTGGCACACCAACATTTATGTAAGAAAACAAAGCATTGCTGGCAGTAAATTTTTTTGCCGGAGATGGTTGTATCAACGTACGGTTATCGAAATTTAATCCCACATCAAGAATGGCTCTGCCCGAACTTAATTTTTTTGATTTTGCTTCCAGTATACCCTGGAATGCAGCAAAAGATGCCGGGTTGCTGAAATTAATAGAGAGAAAATCGGTGTAGCCGGCCGAAATGCCACCCATCGCCCTGTTGGTGACATTGGTCGGTGGAACAAGGTCTCCGATACCATATCGGGAATAAGGTGAATTATCCTGCGAAAAAACAGGGGAAACAGCAGTAAAAAGAAGAACCATAATCGTCAGGAAAAATCCATGTAACGTATTGATTCTCTTAGGGGTTATTAACTTCACTAATTGCATACAGACCTTTAAATATTAAATCAGGGTCTGCAAATATCTTGTTTTTAAGGTGCGAAGCCAAATAGACTATATCACCCCCGGTTAACAGGACGTTAAAGTTCCTGAACCTCTCCCTGTACGCCTCTATAAAGCCATCAATCTCTTTGGCCATACCGAGAACCACACCGGTCAGGATATTGGTGGTAGTATCGTATCCAATCAGGGGTAAATTGCTATCGGCCTTAATTAATGGCAGTTTAGCCGTATAATAATTCAATGCTTTCAGCCGCATTTCAAGGCCGGGGGAAATGGCGCCTCCTAGAAACTCATGGTATTTATTGATGAAGTTATAAGTAACACAAGAGCCAAGACCGATAACAAAATTATTTTTATCCGGATAGAAATGAACTGCCGCAGCAGTCAATGCCAGCCTGTCGGCACCAATCGTTTCTGGTTTACCAACGGGTGTGGTAAAAGCTACTTTAGTTAGATGACTGAGTTTGTGAAATTTTGTTTTAGCTACCAGTAATTCTTCCATCACCATATTATGATCAATAACAGAAGAGAGGATTGATTTTGTTGGCTGATACTGGTTGATGAGTGATTGGATAGTTTCAACCGTATCATCCTTTAACACCATCACTTCTTTCAGTTCGGCATCATGAAAGATGGCTAATTTTTTTCGGGTATTGCCAAAATCGAAACAGAATGTTACAGGCATGAAATTATTTTGAGAAGAGTGATGGTCGAAAAATATAATCAGGGTTGGGCAACAGTTGTTTCAATACCAATATGCCAGAGAGTATCTGCACTTAAATCAAGATCATAGTCTGGCCACATTACAAAATGCTTGTGGTTTTCAATTTTAGAAAACTCTTTGCTATTCAGCAACGGCTTAAAAGCCTCTCCTTTCAAATAGTCAGTTGTATCTGCAATTTTGCTGGTTCCGTCGGAAAAAGCACATAACAATTTATGACTATCAAGCGGTTCTATGGATACAATTGTTCTCATAATTTATCATTTTAACGCCTCGATCTTAAATACCGTATTCCCTTCTACTGCCAGTTTCCAATCTGCCAGCAATGATTCTTTATGAATTTCTACCCAGGCCACTACTAATTTTAATTTATCTTTTGGAAAATCTCCGGCCAGTAAATTTGCTTCTGGTATGGAAACGACTGCGTTGTACTCTGCATACTCGATGTGAATATGAGGAAGTTTATGTTCTTTATTATCATAATAAAACATCCTTACAATAATTCCGTAAAACATTGAAATGACTGGCATGCTTTTAATTTAATCGGAGCAATAAAGTTACTTCTTTCTAACTAATCCCATATTCAGTGAAAAAAATGAAAAGGCGAAAACTTTTCCGGGTATTGCCAAAATCGAAACAGAAGGTTACTGACATAATTATTTTTTTCAACAAGTTTACTTTCCAAAATCTACACCACCCAGATTTTTAAAATGTCCGTTTAATTTTATTTTTTCCTTCAATTGCTCCATGCCTGCCAGCATCGGTATTACTTTGGCTAAATGCCTTTTTAAATATTCCTGCCGCTGCCGTTCATCCAGCAATTGCAGCAGATCATATTCTTCTTCTGGTGAAAGACCGATATGATGCGCCACTTCATACGATGTTAATTCGCTGACTGCTTTTTTATCCCGATAGCTATCGGGACTATCCACTTTTAAAATAAGGTGCAGTTCCCGGATGTTGTTCATCACTTTGCGCATCAGTTCCGGCACTCCTGTTTCATTATTTTCCGGGTAGTTAACGATAGCGCCGCTATATAGCTTGTCCGGTATATCCGTTATCAATTCCAGTATGCGGAAAACCCTTACGCCTTTCGTTTTAATATCCCCGCCTGAATGACCCAGTCGGGCAGGCATCTCACCGCTGTCATATACTTTCGTCAGTTCTGTTATTTCTACCATAGAGCCATACTCCTGCACTTTGTTCTGAATAACCGCAGGAATACCAAATGGGTTCTTTTCTGTATGACATTCATTGATAAGTTGCTTATACCTTGGCTCAAAAATATGCAGGTTCAGCCTTTCGCCGGGATATACAACTGTATTAAGAGGAAATATGGGAATGAAATTGGTCATGGAGGCAAAGTTAGTGGGAAGAAGGATGTAGTGAGTGGGGCTAAGAGTATGCTAATCTCACTTAGCTTTTTTCTCACCTCTGGTTAAGTTTTTTCAGATTTGCATATTTGTTATATGTATACCCGGCCATTAAAACGGCACATTGATAACCGGCTTTTCCGTCCAGAAAACCAGCCCTGAAAATGTAATTCTGAAAAAATGAAAAAAATGCAGCCGAATATTTTTTTAACGATCCAGCTTTTTTACCTTTCTCAAAATATTTTTTTGCATTAAGCTCTGCATATTTCTCCAGCTTCACTTTATATTTTTCCAGGTTGATTGCCGTATGGTGGAGAATATTTCCTTTCAGTTTGCCTATGCTGATTACTTCTGTATAAACCAGCTCTTCATGTACCGGAGCCTCATTCCAACTCACTTTCTTTCTATTGAAAAAACGAATATGCCAGTCACTTCCCCATTCTCCGTATTTCAGCCATTTATCGCCAAAAAAATTTTTAAACTTAATCTCATATATCGTCTCATCATTGTTCAATGACAAGGCCAGTATGGAGTTCTTCAGTTTTTCATCAATTGCTTCATCCGCATCAATGTTCAATATCCAGTCGTGGCGGGCAAGAGCAATGGCAGTGTTTTTTGTTTTACCAAATCCCTCCCAAATACCTTCATACACCCTTACAGGAAATTGACGGGCAATCGTAATTGTATCATCCGAGCTTCCATTATCATATACTACAATGTCATCAGTCAATCCCTGCAGACTTTGCAAGGTTCTGCCGATGACGGCAGCTTCATTCTTACAAACAATGACTACTGATAATGCTTGCATATCGCTACAAAGATTACATCTTTTCAGTTGCCATCCACTTCCACCACCACAAAATGACAAATGAATAAATAAATACACCAAACTGAACTTCCAGGCCAATGTCAAATAAGAAACTGAAAGCAGCAGTACCATTCAGTAACCACCACAGCAGCTTATTATTTGTTTTTATAAAAAAAGGAATACACATAACAAAACTAAAGACTAAAAAACCCGGCCAGCCACAAGCTGCACCATACATCAGCCACTCACTGCTGGGATAGATCTTATCCTGTTCAATCATTTCCGCATAGTTTTCTCCGTACCATTTTTTTGTTTTAGCCAGCACATCACCCAATCCAACTCCGTTTAAAGGTTGTTGGTTCATTACATTCCATCCCGCCTTTAAAGAAATAACCCTGACAGCATCCGTTGAACCGGTCAAATAATGGGCTTTTTCAAAATATCCTTTATCGTACAGGATATATTGAATCCGGTTATGAAAAGTTGGAACGGTCTTATAAGCAATCAATGGAAGTGCTATCAACAGTATCAATAATGTCAACCCATATTGCCACCCGATAGCTATCTGGTTCCATTTTTTGAAAATCAACCATATTACAGTTCCTGCTGCTATTATATAAAAAGAAAACAAACCAGTCCTGACTGCGAGTACATGAAGAAATATGACCAGCCATATTGTTACAGCTCCATGTAAATAGAAAATTAGTTTGCTCTTCTTTCTATTTTTAAAACATATCCAGCCAGCCAGCAAAACACCTGTACTTACTAACCAGCTAAAACGAACATGATCGTTCTCCAATGGAGTCACAATACTTTTTGCCTGCAGGTAGCTTTCATTAATTGCGGCAGCATCAGACAGGTAATGAAACATACTCCAGCAAGAACCGGCGGTTATAAATCCAATAAAAATATAAACCAGCCATTCCCATTGTTTTTTTGAAAGATGATCCCGATAATTATCGGGAGGGCCGGCAAAAGCCAGCGGAAGAAATAAAAGCGGCAACTTGATGCGCATCATATCGGCCCATTGTTTTTGATCTTCACTCCATAAACCTGAAAGCAATGGCAGTATGAATAACAAACTCATCCCCCATAAAAGTGGCGATGAAAAAAATTGAACCAGTTGTTTTTTAATACCCGAATGAAGAAATGAAACCGCAACAAATGTCATCATGCTGATGGATAATGCTGCACGGGAAAAGAACAGTGATCCCATCATACAAACAATCAGGGTAAAAATAATGGGGCTTCTCCATGAATGCTGTAACTTGTTCCGCATACTTTTGTACCTCACCTCCAACCCCTCTCCCGAGAGGGAGAAGGGAGAAGTTGTTTTCATAAACATACGATTTCATTCTTTTATGTGGCAGGAATTACTTAATCAGATACAGCAAGGCGATGTAAAAGCCCTGGCCCGGAGCATTTCGCTGGTGGAAAATGAACAGTCCGGATATGAAGCATTTTTACAATCACTTCCGGCTGCATCATCAAAAATTATTGGCATCACCGGGCCACCGGGTGCAGGTAAAAGCACATTGGTGGATGCATTAATTGGTATGCTTGCTAATACCGGGAAAAAAGTAGCTGTACTTTGTGTGGACCCCTCTTCTCCATTTAATTTTGGTGCTGTGCTTGGCGACCGGATAAGAATGAGTGACTGGTACACACATCCCAATGTTTTCATCCGTTCATTAGCCACCCGGGGTTCAATGGGTGGACTGCATCCAAAAATTATTGAGATAACAGATTTGTTGAAAGCTTTTCAGTTTGACCATATTATTGTAGAAACAGTGGGTGTAGGTCAAAGTGAAATTGAAATTGCCGGGCTGGCAGATGTAACAGTGGTGGTAGTAGTTCCCGAAGCCGGTGATGAAATACAAACCATGAAAGCCGGGTTGATGGAAATTGCCGATGTGTTTGTAGTGAATAAAGCTGACCGTCCCGATGCCGATACTTTTGTAAAAAACTTACAGTTGATGCTGGCACCTACTTTTAGTAAACATTACAATGAAGTGCCAATCGTAAAAACAGTGGCTTCACAAAAAGAAGGTATTGTTGAATTACTGGACATCATTACTCACCAGTTACAAAAATCGCATACCTCTGATAAAACGTTCTGGCTGTTGGCTGAAAGAGCTTTCTACCTCATTGAACAAAAAAGAATGAAAGGGGTTGATAAAGTGGTTTTGAAAAAAGAAATCGAAGCGAATTATCAAAAAGGTAATTTTAACTTATATAAATTTATTGCTGATAAATAAAAACTATGGAATTAATCCCTAATGAAGGATTGCCAAGAATGGCAATATGTGAACCGGCGGGTGTTGAAGTGGAATCGGGAAAAGTTTACTCCTGGTGTAGTTGCGGTCTTAGTGCAAATGAACCCCTATGTGATAATTCACATAGAAACATAGAAGGCCTCCCTTTCAGAAGTGTCAAAGTGGTTTTTGATACACCACAGATAGTTTGGTTCTGTCAATGCAAACGGACAAAGACACCGCCTTTTTGTGATGGGAGTCATAAATCTATCAGTAAATAAGCTTGTGGTACATTGGTAATTTTACTTCTTTGAAGTTATCAAGGGCTGTGGATTTTACTTATTGCACAATCAATCAATAGTTACTAAATTGACGGATTGTAATGGAAAAAAAATACCTGTACTGCAAATCCCGTAGCGCTGTCTTTAAAAGAATTACAGTTGCTTTCATTTTTATTTTCCTGTTTTCCATTCCGGTCTGTGCTCAAACCAGTAATATCAGCGGGATCGTCAATACTTACCACAGAGTAGTTGAAATAATTCCTTCCAAGGCCTGTGTTCGTGTTGCAGATATAGCCGGGTTAAATGTTAATAGCAGGGTAATGTTGATTCAAATGAAAGGAGCTTCCATTGTTACCTCAAATACCGCAGCATTCGGAGATACTACTTCTTTAAATGGTGCCGGTAATTATGAAATTGGTACTGTGTGCTATATTATCGGTGACTCTGTTTTTCTTTTTCATAACCTTTTAAAAAACTATAACACTTCAACGGGAAAAGTTCAATTAGTTCAGTTTGCTGAATATCAATCCGCCAACATAGTTGACACAGTAAAATCAGCTTCCTGGGATAGTGTAGCAAGTACAGGTGGTGTGATCGCCATTTTTGCTTACCAGAATATTACTTTGAATGCTCCTATATATGCCGATTCAAGTGGTTACAGGGGTGGAACTTTTCTTCAAAGCAGTGGCTCTTGCAGTAATGTTGCCTCCGCTAACGGATATATATATAATGCATCGGCAACAGCGCCTCAAAACGGGGCTTACAAAGGTGAAAGTGTGGCAACGCTAACAATTGCACAAAGTGGAGGCCGGGGTGCTCCGGCAAATGGTGGGGGTGGTGGTAATAACCATAACAACAGCGGGGGTGGCGGATCAAATCTTAACAGTGGAGGAAGAGGGGGTGGAAATTCAAGCACAGCCGGCTGCACGACCACATTACGGGGTGAAGCCGGTAAAGCATTGAGCAATTGGAATGGTCAAAAACTATTTATGGGTGGTGGTGGTGGCGCAGGTCATTCCAATAATGGATTTACTGTTGTGAGTGGAGGGAATGGCGGAGGAATTATTTTTATCTGGGCCAATAATTTAATTGGTAACGGTGAACTGATAACAGCTGTGGGTGGCAATGGTGGTAATTCTCAATCAGATGGCGCCGGTGGTGGTGGCGGTAGCGGTAGTATTATCTTGAATGTAACTAATTATACAGGCAATACGATTGTGCGGACAACAGGTGGTAACGGAGGTAACTCTGATGATGGGCTAAATATAGGTCGATGTTACGGAGGTGGCGGCGGCGGAAGTGGCGGTGCTGTTTATTTTACCGGTGCCACACCTGCTGTAACGGTTGCTATTAGTGGCGGTGCGGCAGGTAGTGAACTGAACAGGGAAAACAGTTGCAATGCTGCTGTTCCGGCAGTAGCAGGCAGCACCGGACAGATTATCCCGAATTATATTTTCCCCAGGTCAACTGACCCTGCCGGATATTGTCTTTTGCTATTACCTGTTAAGCTGCTTTACTTCAATCTGCAATTATTTAGCCGTTCTGTTGCATTGAATTGGCAACTTGATCATCCTGAATTAGTAAATCAATTCATTATTGAAAAAAAGACGGAAACTACAAGTTGGAAAAACATAGGCATCATTTATGCAAATGATAGCCTGTATACCTATTCCGCAACAGATCCAGATCCTTTTACAGGTAATAATTTTTACAGGCTAAGAGTAATTGAAAAAAACAGATCAGATTATTATTCAGAAACCCGGAAAATATGGATGGATTTGTATGGTAACGATTTTACAATTTATCCAAATCCGGCTTCTGATAAATTATTTGTCAGGGGAAAAAATCAACCCGGAATTATTTTTCGAATTTTAGACATCGCAGGGAAAACGATCTGGGAACAAAAAATACTGAACAACCCGGCGGAAATTTCTTTACCTCCGCTTTCTGCGGGCCTCTACCTGGTGCAGTGTAATGGCATCACTAAAAAACTGATTATCCGTTAAACTATTGCATTAATAGCAATCCCATACAATCATTTACATTTGCTGTTTACTTTTTCTAAAAAAACAGCATGCGGATTTTTGACTGCTTTACTTTTTTTAACGAACTGGATCTGCTGGAGTTCAGGCTGAAACTGTTGGATAAGCAGGTAGATTATTTTGTTATAGCCGAATCCAATCTTACTCACTCCGGCCAAAGCAAGCCTTATAATTTTCCCGAAGCAAAAGAACGTTTCAAACCATGGCAGCATAAAATTATTTATTTACAGGTTGAACAAAGTACGGAAGGCTTAGTGTTTGAAAAACAAAAAAAATATAACCCCGGAAGCGCCGCATGGAAATTGGAAAACGAACAGCGAAATACATTACTGAAGGCAGCCACTAATATGGAAGAGACTGATATGGTTTTGCTCAGCGACCTGGATGAGATTCCTTCCCCTCTTGCTATTAAAAAAGCAATATCACATAGTAAACCGGTAGCTTTTTCCATGTTGTTTCATTATTATTTTATCAACTGTCAGGGTGCAAGACAAGACAGGTGGTGGAAGGGTTGTATCGCGGCAACAGCCAAACAGTTCAAAGAAATCACTCCACAGGGACTAAGGGATAAAAGAGATGTATTTCCTTCACTGGCCGATGCAGGCTGGCATTTTTCATTTTTGGGCGGCATTGAAAAAATAAAGCAGAAATTACTGGCTACTGCACATACTGAATATAATAAAAATGAATACCTCAGTGATGAGCATATTGAAGAGGCGATTGCAAAAAGAAAAGATATCCTGAAACGGGAAGGTATTATTTTTAAATACGTCCCGCTGAGTTATTATCCGGCAGCGCTACAAAAAGTAATGAAACAATATCCTGGATTTCTGCATTTAAAAAAGAAAAATCTGTTTGCTGATTTTTATTACACAATGAGAAGAATAAAAAAAAGAGAGTATTAACCTGTTGAATTTTATTGCTAAACGATCATCCACTATTCTTGCATTATGAAACCTGATAATTTTACTGACATACCGCAAACATGGGATAATATAAGTATGTATGTTATCCGCACCTGCATCTGGAAAGCGGTGCAGGCTTGTGCGCCAAAGTTCAGCGGTCATTTGCTGGATGTGGGTTGCGGTCGTAAGCCATACCGTCAATTTTTATTAGAAAATAAATTTATTACTACATACACCGGGCTTGATATTGAATCAGCTATTGTGTACGAAGATGGTATCAAACCGGATTTTACCTGGGACGGCAATGTGATGCCTTTTAATGATAATAGTTTTGATACACTGATGGCAACGGAAGTATTGGAGCATTGCCCCGATACCCAGCAGATAATTAATGAAATGAAAAGGGTGCTGAAACCCGGAGGCCTTATTTTTTTTACTGTTCCCTTTCTCTGGAACCTTCATGAAGTGCCGCATGATGAATACCGGTTAACACCTTTTGCTCTTCATCGCATTTTTAAAGAATGCGGCATGGATGAAATAGAATTGTTTGCACATGGTGGATGGGATATGTCAATGGCCCAGATGATTGGTATGTGGGTAGTAGCCACCAAACGGGGAGCCAGAAGAAGAAGATGGGCCAAGCTACTGAACCCAGTAATAAAAAGATTGATGAAAAAAGATGCAAAGCAACAATCCATTCCCTTTTCTGACGGCATGATGGTAAATGGTATTTATGGAATGGCCAGAAAAACACTGTAAAAAAATCATACAAGCGGGTAATATTTATTGAGAAGATCCTTTAAATATTCAGGACCAAACCGGATCGCCAGTTTTTGAATAATATGCTGAATGGGAGATGTATCGATCTCAAAACAAGTTCCCTTGTCAATTTCAATGTAATTTGATTTGATATTCAGAAAAATTTCAATGGTTTCTATTATTTTTTTTATCGGGTCGTTTGCAGGATTAGCAATATTAATAACCTGGTTCGGGAACAGGTTGTTCTTCAGTATATAATCAATGATAAGATATACATGATCTACATCAACAATATTTCTGCAGGCATTAGTCCATAGATCAAAGTTTACCCCGTTTTTTATATGGTTAAAAAAGAAATTAAGCACCGTATTGGGGTTGTAGGACACTCCCGCAAGATTTGAAACCCTGAAGATGTGGTATTGCTTTACATCAGTTTGAATAAATTCTTCGATTTGCAGCTTATGTTGAACATAGGGAGAAACTTTTTCATGGGGATCATAAATACTGCAGGTGCTGAAATAAATTAAAGATTTGGTATTGTATTTTTGAACAATTTCTTTAAGCAATTTCATTTCCCGGTTATACGCTTCGGGTTTTTTTGTTTTTGAATTTGAAACACCGGAAGCAAAAACCAGGAAGTTATCCTCACTGTTGTACAATCTGAATCGCCGGGCAACTAATCCGTTTCCAATAACCATAAATCATTTTCTTATTAAAATATTATTTCAAAATTAAAACCATTTGCATTCGAAGAAAGCAAAAATCACCGAAAGAAATCAGGAAAATAATTTTTTCCACCAGCTTTTCTTTTTATTGACCCGTGCAAAGGAAAAGGGGTAAGGAATAGCTCGATATTTCTCATATCCCGATTCGAGCAGATCTTCCCGGTATTTTTGATAAATAGTCTTTAATCCGGGAAAATTGGCAAACGTTAAATAAGGTTCAGTATAGTTAACCAGTTTGCCTGGTTCCTCCATATTGTATTTTGAAAAATGAAACAGAACCAATGGCTGATCATTAACGAAGTAAGTTCCATTCCTTTCTTCCACCTTTCGTTCAATCAGGTTCCAGATGGCTACATTATAACCGGGGTTTTTATTGATATAAACGTCATCAAAAAAAGAATGAACTAAATTCAACCAGAGTTGATCGCCAAAAAGATGCTCATCTGGTTTTTCATAACCCGTATGCTCCAGCAGTTTTTTCCACCAGTCCAGGAAAGCAAATGCTTCCGCTTTCCGTTGCAATTCAAAATAGCCTGCATTGTAAACCCCGTAACGATTCAATGAAATAATACTATAATTTTTCGGCTCAGGAAGGTAGGCAGTATTTTTTGTGCGGTGCGGGCTAAGTGTAATTGCAGCATCAGTTAATGATGCAAAAGTGCCGAATACACAGGTATCACTGTCCAGGTAGATCAGCCGTTGCACCTGACTTTGATGTTCCAGGATGTGAGAGGCAAAAAAGGGCTTCAGGGCACAATTCATTTCAAATGGGGCATATCGCCCTATCATTCCTTCGATTCGGCTATCGTTAAGTGAATTGACAAAATAACAATTGTCAACATTCATTTCCGGGCAGTGACTTTCATAACCTAATATGCCAATAAAAAATTCAGCTTCCGGATTGTGTTCTAAAAAAGAATTCTTGAGCGACCAGGCATATGGCAGATAATTCGGCGTAACTACTGTAAATGCTGCTGTTTTTTTTTAGATAAAAGCTCAACCATAATGTGAATGTATAATTATGAAAGATAAAACAATTTTATAACCCTGCACTGATTTTCAGAAAGAATTATCCTGTAAAAGTTAAGAGCATAAATGTCAGGTTTCACAAGGTTGTTGTTGTAAATTGACTATTTGTTAATCCTGATTTTCTTTAACTGAATCAGAAACTGATCCATAGATTCAAATACATTTCCGCCGAAGCAGGGTTATTTTATGTCCCTGAAATAAACATTCATGGTGGCAAAACCAATCAGTTGATAATGATTGTCCGTCAGGTGTCTGTATAGATCACCTTTGGTAAACGTATCCAGCTCATGACATTCGGCTACGATTAATTTTGGCCGAAACCTTTTCAGATCGAGTCCCCGGATAACTTCCAAATCATGGCCTTCCACGTCAACGGAAAGCAAGTCTATTTTTTTCCCCTTCGGTAAATGTTCCTCCAGAATTTTAGTAAGTGTGGTGGTCGTTAATTCTTCCCGGTCATTATCATCAAAATCCCACTTGTGTTTCCATTCATCATAAGTTTCGGGGTTAATGGTATTTACGGCAGGGGAAGTAGCCGACTTATAAAAGGTGACCTTTTTTACCGAATCAGAAAGGGCCGCACAAATATTGATATCCCGTTTTCTTATTTTACTAACTTTTTTCATCATGGAACTGTCGGCATCAATATTGATACCGGTCCAGCCTTGCAGGTACAATTTAAAAGTATTTGACCATTTAATGGGTTCATGGCAACCGGCATCCACATAAAAACCGTCCTTTACTTCCCCAAAAAAATTGTGAATAATGATATCCTCTCCGGTTTGAGAGAAATAAAATCCGATAGGTATTTTAAGCCATTTGGTAAAAGTACGGTAGAGCCGTATTCGAATGGCCAGGCCTGCCGGCAATGCCTTTAACCAGTAAAGCAGTTTATTCATTTTAATAAAATTGTAGAATGTATTTAAAAAGAAAACAACTTTAGTATCGGGTCGTAACATTCAATTTATCTTATATCTCTTCGATATGTTTTAACTCATCTGGTTTTGTTTTATCCTTTTAAATCTTACTCAAATACATTATCAACATAAATGCGAATTTTAAAAACCCCCTCTCAAAATCATCTTTTCATTCTTCCAATGCAAAGAAAAGAGTTTTAGTTGTTAAATTATAATGTGCAAATTACCGCCATCGATAAATAGCTGCATCAGTGCCCCTTTTAGTACAAGTGTTGCGAATTATAAATTTTCTTATTTAACGTATTGATCAGTTTGTAACTTATGCTGTGAATTTTGTCCGGATTGTCTCCGGTGCATATAATAAATAATTAATGAGAAAATGCTTTATACCAAAAAAGTATTAAGCTAAGGATTTGAAGAAGAAAATGAGAAATGGTTTTGCCAATCCTGGCAACCTAAGTAAATTCAGAGTATTTCTTTGTCTAACGCATTATGTTTATTGTCTGTTATTTCTCCACCAGCGGTAACCGATATAGCCGACAATGGCAAAAGGCGCAAAGGCAAGATAAAGTATGCCGGAATTCATTCCTTTGGCAGGTTTTTCTCCTAATTGTTGCGTTGTTTTGGTACAAATAGAACACTGGGCACTGGAGTCAATGGCGGTTAATGAATAGTGAATGGTGAAAAGTAAAATAAGTGCCCACTTCTTCATGTCCGGAATTTTTGCAAAAATACGATGGTTTTTATGTTGCTTTTCTCTTTTGTTGAATACAATTTTGGGCTATTTCATTAAATCGGTGCCCCCACAGTTCCCAGGCAAGTTGTTTTTCATAATAAGTTCTGCTACTTTGCTTTAACTGTGTCATTCCGTTTGGGTCATCCAGAATTTTTTTTATCTGATCAGCATATTCTTTTCCTTCTGCTATAACAGGCAGTGTATAACCGTTGATGCCTTCTTTTATATAGGTAGTTACACCACCTGTATCAGTTGTAATAGAAGGAATGCCATAAGCAGACGCTTCGCTGAAAACCACACCGGCACATTCGGCACGGGTAGGCAACAGTAAAAAATCTGTTTGCAAAAAAATATTGTGCAGTTGCCGGAAATCTTCCGGGTTGTTTTTATCAAGAAAAGGTATCACAGTTATTGCTGGTTCACCGGAAAGATTATGGGGCGGCACACAACCTATTATATGTAATTGAGGATTCAGTTCTTTTTGTTTCAGCAAACGAAAAATTTCCAGTGCTATCTCACCTCCCTTCCTGTCCCACTCTACTCCCAAAAATAAAAGTCTGCATTGGCCGGATGCTTCCCTGTTTAATTCTAATACTAAAGGAATCTTATTTAGATTGGCCCCGCACGGAACTACAGAAATTTTTTCCTGATTAATTCCATAATCAATAAGTGCAGAATTTCTATTCCACTCAGATGCCAGCATGCAATGCGATGCTTTTTGGAATGCCTTTTTGTCCAGTTCAATACCCTGCCGGATATTATAGTCAGTAAGGTTGCTGAAGGAAGGATAATATCCCTGTAGTTGCTGAAAGGTGGCATCGGTCATGTAGATTATCGGGATAGTTGTTTCTACATATGCAATCATTTGTGATGAGGCTGAAACAAACAATACATCAACAGGTCGTTTTTTTAATTCCTTCGTCAGTTGTTTACTGAAATATTTTGCATAAACTTTCAGAAACTCAACCGCAGTTTGTTTTTTAAACCAGCGGCGATTAATACTCTTTTGTGTGGTCAGCCATTCCTGTAATAATTTTGGAAGTGAAAATTGAAAAATTTCAACCTCTCCATACTTCTTCAGTTGCTGAAGTGTGTAATAACTTGTACCAGACCATGTTTTTTTATCTGTTGGATCATATCTTGCTGCAAAACCGATTTTCATTATTTATTTTTTTACAAAACCCTGCGGGCAATCAGGTTGTAAGTAGTTGCTTCATTCCTGATACTTTCTTCAGTAAGTTTTGTCATATACTTTTCCCAGGCAAATGACTCCCATAAATGATGAAGGTACGCTTCGGGAAATTCATTGACTTCTTCAAACATTGATTTTAATCCGGCCTCATTATACAATGGGTAATGAAATGCATAAGGGCTCAGTTGTGTTATGTGTTGCGGGTATTTTTCAGCCAGTTTTTGTGGCACCAGCACCGAATGTTCATTCCAGTATTTATCCCTTCCCTCTGAACGAAAGGATTTGTATTCGTTCAGCCACAGGTTTACAAAGTCGCTGTTTTTTTCTGAAAGCAGTACGGCGTTACAAAGACCAGAAGCCTCTTCTTTATTTTTTCTTACAAACCCGAGTTTATACTTTATCCGCTGTCTCCAGTTTTTAGGAACATATGCTGCTTTCAACTCCTGACCAATTGCAAATGAATTATTCAGTAATCCCGTTAATGGCTTTACGGTGATGGTATCAAGGTCAAGATAAATACCACCGGTTTCCTTTAAAGCCTGCAGCCTTACTACATCTGCTTTATGCGCAACATGATATAATGGGCGGCCTATATATGAGTCGGGGGCTGTGATCTTATTTAGTGTAAGTAATGGTTTTGCCTTTTCCCACCACTCTCCTTGTGGTTCATACTGATAATGAAAAAAAGCAGTTGAAGGTTTATTTATGTCAACCGCTGACTTTACAGATAAATAATGAACGAGGGAAAAAGGTTTCCCGCCAAAGTCTGGCGCCATACCAAATACAAAGTGGAGAATGTTGGGGATCATTGATTAACAAAGTAATAAAACTAAAATGAAACCTGTCAATAAAAACGATATGATTTAGTTTTTATCCAAAAGTTAATAATACTACCTTTAAAGCATGGGGTACTGGATAAAAATGAGCTTGGTAATTTGTACTGCATTATTAGTTTTTATTTCCTGTAAAAAGAAAGATATTACAGGGACTCAAAACCCCGCTGGGCTTCCAAAAAAACTTATTAAAATACTTGATACGGTAGTAAGTTCCCAAATGGAAAACAGGACTATCTATTATTATGCTCCGAACGGGAACTGCGATTCGATTGTTTTTCAAAATCAAAATTCTGGTCCAAGTCCCACCTGGAGTTATTCCAGGGAAAGATTTGAGTATAATAATGATTCTTTACCCCTTCGTGCCTTCATGAAAATTGGAAACACTCCCGAATACTTTCTCCATGAGATCGAATATAGCAATACACAAAAAATAAAAAAATTAATAATCTTTAGCGATACCATTAAATACACCTATGATTTGAACGACCGGATAGCCAGGGATAGCCAGTTCAATAGATTTGGTGTTTGGGAGTATACACATATTTATTCTTATGATTCCAGGAACAATGTTTCATCGATTATAAGAGTACAGCCAGGAAGCTCTTATACGGATACTTATACCTATGATACAGCAATAAATCCCGTACACCAGCTATGGAATTATCAAGGTGCTGCGGGTTCGATCAGTCCTAATAACATGACCACCCTGTATTTATCAGGTAATCCTATTCCAAGATATACCTGGATCTATCAATATAACAGCGATCGCTTACCAGTAAAGTCTTACTTGTATCAGAATGGCCAACCCAATCCTTACCATATCTATACATATTTTTACAACTAATATCACGGCATTTACAATTTTCTCCATTTTTCCCTGATATGTGATTGGTCATTGATATTAGTAAATACTTCCTAGTTAAAAAGAAATGATTTGCTGGCATAGGAGCATATGTAAAAACAAACAGCGAATACCAATTGGCATTCGCTGTTCTACTATATATTTAGCTTGTTTCAGTTAAACCGCTTCCGTTTCCATCTTCTTCTGCACTTTCTTCCTTTCATCTTCATTCAGTATCACTTTCCTCATCCGGATGAAGTTGGGTGTAACTTCTATACACTCATCCTGCTGGATATATTCCATACACTCTTCCAATGTCATTAGTGTTTTTGGGGCAATCCTTGTATGATCATCACTTCCGCTGGCACGGTGGTTGGTCAGTTTCTTTGGTTCCGTTGCATTCACCACCAGGTCACCTGGTTTAATGTTTTCTGCAATAATTTGTCCGGCATATACCTCTTCTGCAGGGTCAACAAAAAAGCTTCCCCTGTCCTGTAATTTATCTATTGAATAGCCGGTTGTCTTTTCTGTGTTCTTGGAAAGCAATACACCATTTCCTCTTCCGGGAATAGGGCCTTTCCATGGCTTGTATTCAGTAAAACGGTGAGCCATTACAGCTTCGCCGGTAGTGGCCGTCAGCATCTGTGTACGCAAACCAATCAAACCCCTTGATGGAATTTCAAATTCCAAATGCTGCATTTCACCTTTGGTTTCCATGATCAGCATTTCACCTTTGCGGCGGCTTACCAGGTCAATTACTTTGCTGGCAAATTCCTGCGGCACATCCACTACCAGGTTTTCATACGGCTCACATTTCTTGCCGTTGATTTCTTTTACAATTACTTGTGGCTGACCAACAGTTAATTCATATCCTTCACGGCGCATTGTTTCAATCAAAATGCCTAAATGAAGAATACCACGGCCATACACCATCATACTATCGCCTTCTTCACTATCTTCTACTTTTAAGGCAAGGTTCTTTTCTGTTTCCTTCATCAGCCTGTCACGAAGATGTCTTGAAGTAACAAACTTTCCATCTTTACCAAAGAAAGGAGAATTGTTTACGGAGAACAACATGTTCATCGTAGGCTCATCCACACTTATCACCGGTAATGCTTCAGGAGTTTCTGCATCAGCCAGTGTATCACCGATATTAAATCCTTCAATACCTACTACAGCACACAGGTCACCAGCTATTACTTCTGTTACTTTCTTTTTACCCATTCCTTCAAACACATATAACTCTCTCACTTTTGTTTTTTTAATGCTTCCGTCTGCCTGCATCAACACAATATTCTGTCCTTCATTCAATACACCGCGGTTAACCTTACCAATGGCAATACGGCCAAGGAAAGAAGAATAGTCCAGTGATGTGATCTGCATCTGTACCGGCCCTTCATTTACTTTTGGTGGCGGCACATATTTTACAATACCATCCAATAAAGGCTCAATACCTTCAATCTGCTCTAATGTATCATTGAACCAGCCATTTTTTCCTGAACCATAAAATGTTGGGAAGTCCAACTGTGCTTCTGTTGCATCCAGGTTGAAAAACAACTCAAAAATTGCATCATGCACTTCATCCGGGCGGCAGTTTGGTTTGTCCACCTTATTGATAATAACAATCGGCTTCAGATTTAACTGTAATGCTTTTTGTAATACAAATCTTGTTTGTGGCATCGGGCCTTCAAAAGCATCTACCAGTAGGCAAACACCGTCTGCCATTTTTAATACCCTTTCCACCTCACCACCAAAGTCGGCGTGACCAGGTGTGTCGATAACATTGATTTTTACATCCTTATATACTACAGAGGCATTCTTACTAAATATAGTGATGCCTCTTTCTCTTTCGAGGTCGTTACTATCCATGATCAGGTCACCGGTTTCCTGGTTATCCCGGAAAACTTTGGTGGCATGTAAAATTTTGTCAACCAAAGTAGTCTTACCGTGGTCAACGTGGGCAATAATTGCGATGTTTCTTATATCCATAATCTCATTTTCTCCGAAGGAGTCATTTTTGACAAACGAGCGGCGAAGGTACTGAATTTAGGCGGAGGGAGCAAATCAAAAGAGATTGATTATGAATATTTAACACCAGAAAAATGGTGAAGATTTTCTTATCCGTTGATATTCAGAAACTCCCTGATGGAAATTACAGGAAGGAAGGGCTGCATAAACTTTTTAAAATCCTTTTTATTCTCTGTAATAAAATAATCAAGGTTGTTCTCGAAAGAAAGTTGATATAAAACTGCATCTTCAATGTCATTGCCGGGGAGCTTTAATCCATCCAGAAATATTTTATTGTCACAGGGCAAAATTTCAATCAAAGACAGTAGTTCCGTTAGAATAACCCTGATTTCAGCGGATGAGTATTGCTTACCCAAAATGTAAACTGTAACACTTAGAACAGACTCACTTACATAACCCCGGCATTGATGGGTTTCAATTTGAGAAAATAATTTTTTAGCATTTATATGCTCCGGACGCAACGGGTCAAACAAGTCTATTAATACGTTGGTGTCAAGAAATACGTTAATAGCCATATTTCTCTTTTATATATTCTGCTTTTGCTTTTTTAATATCCGGAACACCGATAGTCAAGGTACCCGCCCATTTTTCCACAAAGCTTTTCTTCGCCGGTTTTTTTTCGTCTTGCTCCAATTGTTTTTTCAGCAGATCCTGCACCATTTTAGATACAGTCGTTTTTTTCTTTGCGGCGTAGCGTTTACTTTTTGCTACTATTTTTTCATCTATAGTCAAATTAAGTTTTACTGTCATTGCACAGGTGTTTGTACAAATATACGTATAAAATAAAAACAGGCGTATAGTTAGTTTTTTGAGCTTATTATGAGCCCACTTTATCTTTCTGCTATTTCAAAAAAAATCACAGTTTTCCTGTAGCTTTATAAAAATTGCAAATATGAAATTCCTCAAATGGTCAGGCATCATCCTGTTAGTGCTGATTATCGTTTACTTTTTAGGGCCGCAACCTTCTCCTCCAAAATACACCAAAGACCTTCCAACTATACCACTGGATGCAAAATCATTGGAAGATTATATCCGTAAAAACGAGGCGAATCATAAACTGAAACCGGATAACGAAGCAAGGATAATCTGGTACAATGATTCATTGAAACAACCAACAGATTATTCGGTAGTTTACCTGCATGGCTTTTCTGCCAGCCAGGAAGAAGGCGACCCGGTGCATAAAGACTTTGCAAAAAAATTTGGATGTAATTTATACCTCGCAAGATTAGATGCACATGGTATTGATACCACCGAGCCGTTGGCATCTTTTACAGCAGATGGTTATTGGAACACAGTCAAAGAAGCTTATGCCATTGGAAAGCAATTGGGCAAGAAAGTTATTTTATTGTCAACCTCTACAGGTGGTACAGCAGCCATAAAGCTTTGCGCAGAATACCCGGAGATAGCAGCCAACATTATGCTATCGCCCAATATTGCCATTAACGATCCCAATGCCTGGTTGCTTAATAATCCCTGGGGGTTGCAAATAGCTCATTTGGTAACCGGTACACACAGAACAGTGGAAGATACCACCGCCATCTATGCACAATACTGGAATAACAGGTATGTTACCAAATCATTGGTACAATTAGAAGAACTGATAGAAAGTACTATGAAAGAATCAACCTTTAAAAAAGTAACGCAACCAACACTGTTGCTGTATTATTATAAAGACAAAGATCACCAGGATGATGTGGTAAAGGTATCGGCCATGAAAAGGATGTTTAACCAGATCAGCACACCAGCTACTTTAAAAAGAGAAGTGGCAATACCTAATGCAGGCAATCATGTGCTTGGCTCGCCAATCAAATCGAAAGATGTGCAGACGGTACAAAAGGAGTGTGAAAAGTTTGCGGGGGAGGTGATGAAGTTAAAATCCCAGTAAATACATATATTTGTACAAAATTTTGTACAATGAGAGTTGCTAATGTTTCAGACTTAAGAAAGAACCTTAAATCATACATTGACCATATTGCCGACACTTCAGACACACTAATCGTTAACGGAAATGGCAAAACGGTTGTAATGATTTCACTGGAAGATTATAACAGCCTCGACGAAACAGCTTACCTGTTAAGCAACAAGTCTAATGCAAAACGCTTAAAAGAAAGCATTTCTTCACTTGAAGGAAAGAAAACTATAAAAAAATCAATGAAAGATTTAGGAATTAGTACAAAAAAATAAGCCGGTATATGAATATTATATTTACACCACTGGCTTGGGACGATTATCAATACTGGCAGCATAACGATGAGAAACTACTGGAAAAAACTAACCTGCTTATTAAAGACTGCATCCGCAATCATTTTAAAGGTTTGGGCAAACCAGAACCACTAAAAGGTAACCTGAAGGGCTTTTGGAGTCGTCGGATTGACCATGAACATCGTTTGGTGTACCGCATAGAGGCAAATCAATTATTAATAGTACAATGCAGGTATCATTATAGATAGTTTTTTATAAAGATTATCTGGTGTAGTTCTTTAAGACAAACGACTAACTACTTTCACAACCGTTTCATCTGAAACAGTTTCATTTCCCCTACATTTCCTATCTTCCCCTTTTCGTCTGTAACTGATAATAAGTCAGACTTCCTAAATTGCCTGCTATGCACAAATCAAAGATTGCCGGAATCGGCAAGTATATTCCGGCCAATGTGGTTACCAATAACGACCTGTTGAAATACATGGATACCAGCGATGAATGGATACAGGAACGAACGGGCATTAAAGAACGACACTATGCCCACCGTACCGAAGAAACAACCACGACTATGGGAGTGGAAGCTGCCAAAATTGCTATCGAACGGGCTGGCATCACCCCACAGGATATTGACTTTATCGTTTTTGCAACATTAAGCCCCGACTACTATTTTCCAGGATGTGGTGTGCTTTTACAACGAGCCATGAAGATGAAAGAGATTGGCGCATTGGATGTACGTAATCAATGTAGCGGATTTGTATATGCACTAAGTGTGGCGGATCAGTTTATTAAAACCGGTATGTACAAAAACATACTGGTGGTGGGTGCAGAGAAACATTCGTTTGGATTGGACTTTACAACAAGAGGAAGAAATATTTCCGTCATTTTTGGTGATGGTGCAGGTGCTGTTGTACTGCAACCAACTACTACCGATAACCAGGGTATTCTTTCCACTCATTTACATAGTGATGGCGAGTCGGCAGAAATATTAGCGATGTATAACCCCGGCACACATGCCAATCACTGGATGCCTGAAAAATATGCTGATTTTGATGAAGCCGAGATCGGTAAAATGTTTTTTAGTCAGTCGATGCTTGATAAAGAACAGATTTATCCCAATATGGATGGCCAGGCTGTATTTAAAAAAGCGGTCATAAAATTTCCCGAAGTAATTATGGAAGCACTTGCTGCTAATAATCTTCAAACGACTGATATAACTATGCTGATTCCCCATCAAGCCAATCTCAGGATTGCACAGTTTGTTCAGCACAAATTGAAACTGAGGGATGATCAGGTGTATAATAACATTCAGCATTATGGCAACACCACGGCAGCTTCTGTTCCTATAGCCTTGTGCGAAGCTTGGGAGAAAGGAATGATAAAAGATGGTGATCTTGTTTGTCTGGCTGCATTTGGAAGCGGATTTACCTGGGGCAGTGCCTTGCTTAGGTGGTAACCTTATTCCCCATTTCCACAAATGAGAAGGGAATTACAATAATATTCATCATGAACATGACATAATCAAAATGGCATGATTATTTAATAACTTAACAGTATGAAATGAGCCATCATGAATGATTGTCGCCAACCTGGATGATTATTTGTGGCGAATTCCATTTGGCAAAAAAATTAAAATAATCACATGAAAAATTTTGTTACCATAATTACCTTGCTAATGACAACCTTGTTTGCAGAAGCCCAGAATAGCTGGAAAATCTCCCTGAACAAAAAAACTGTGCTTACCAGCAGCGAGTCAAACGAATTGCTCAACATTAAAAAAATTAGCCTGGCTGATTGGAAAAAGAACGGCTACCTGGAAGTCAGTTATAAAGAAACCACCCCCAGCACCTGGCTCCACTCATTACAGTTTACTGATGAGCTGGGTAATCAATTGATGCTAAAAGACAGCGTTATTGCTGCCAAAATACCCATCGCAGTCCTGCGAAAATTATTTGCAGGAAAAAAAGAGTTGAAAATATATATGCTGATCAATCCGCCTAACCCGATGATGATGGCTCCTTCCCGCATGATACATTTGGTAACACTCCGGCTTCCTTAAAGTATGCGAAACATCATTTATATCATCAATCCTGTTTCCGGCACCAGGGTCAAAAAAAATCTGCAGCAGTTAATCGAAAAGAAAACAGCTGAACAAAAAATTTCATTTCAGATATTCCCGTCAGTAGCCAGTGGTGATTATTCTTTTCTTCACACTGTAATTAAGGAACAAAAAATAACTGATGTAATCATTGCAGGTGGTGATGGTACTGTAAGTCAGGTGGTCAACAGCCTGATGGATTGTCATGTAAACTTTGGTATCATTCCCTGCGGCTCCGGAAACGGGTTGGCTTTTACAGCAAAAATTCCAAAACAACCGGCAAAGGCTTTAGACATCATCTTCTCAGGCAAATCTTCCGCTATTGATGGCTATTATGTCAACGAATATTTTGCCTGTATGCTCTGCGGCCTTGGGTTTGATGCAAAAGTAGCCCATGATTTTGCGCAGCAACCCAAAAGAGGGCTGGCTACTTATATAAAACAAGTAGTCCGGAATTTTTTTTCTGCCAAAGCCTATTCGTTTGAGTTAGAAATAAAAGAAACGAAATTTCAAACTACCGCATATTTTATCAGCATTGCCAACAGCAATCAGTTTGGAAACAATTTTACCATAGCACCTCAAGCCAGCTTGTGTGACGGTCTGCTGGATATTGTGATTGTTACCAATCAAAGCAAAGTCAGTGTGCTGTTGCAAACATTGAAACAAATACGGGGAAAAAATAAATTGCAAACTGAAGCTGTTGAAGAAAAGAAAAAGGGGGTTATCTATTTTCAAACAGATAAACTCAGCATCCGCAATCTTTCACAAGCTCCGTTGCATATTGACGGCGACCCGGCCGAAACACCTTCTGCATTAATTATTGAAGTAAAGAAAAAATGTTTCCGGCTTATTCAACCCTGACAGAATCAGCCCTGGTTGATAGCTTGAATAAGTCCAGCGTCTTTTTAAAACTCTCCTGGTTTGATAATGAACGAATAGAAGACATGATGTCTTTTTCTTCCCGTTTAGTGAGATGAAAATTCAGTGCCGCTTTATTTTCTTCGTTGTCTGCAGCATATTGAAAAGCAATTTTATAAACAGGGCTGCCACTGCGTGTAGTGTAATAGTTCAGCATATCATTTTGAAAATACTCCATCATCTTAAACCAGTTGTGTTGAAGTAACAGGAATGGCTTGGTGACATGATCACTCATATCATCTGATAAATAAGGAGCTTCCCAGCCACCGGCTTTTCTGTCTCTTATTTGCATAACTAATACACCACTGGTATTTTCTTTTATCCAATCTTCAAACGTAACAAGAAAACGGAGTGTTGTTTCCTGGCCATAATTGTCCCTGAGGCCTGCATCCATTACATCTATCACCGGGTTGGATGGTAGCCATACGTTTGGCAATACAATCGGGAATGTTGCATTCATCCGCATCGCCGTCAACATCCGGATACTAAATGGGTCTTGTTTAGCAAAGAATGTAGTAAAATCAACCGCATCCGGGTCAACAAACGGAATCTTAGCAGTATCCTGCGGTGCCTGCATCATAAAGCGAACCGGCTGGGTGCTGATTATCATTTTGCGGCTGTCCCTCGTTACCACAGAATTAAAAAACATCAATGGTATGTTTGCTGCTTTCTCATCTGCTACGTAATCCTTTAGCTGCTTATTTAAAAATCCTCTTGTATTGCTATTCAATTTTTGTTCAAAAGCATAGCCCCTGTCTTTTACATACTGGTAAGAGCCCACTTTAAATTTTTGAGCCGGGGAAATTAAATCTCTGGCAAAAAAGGAAGTGAATATTGGATTTAACAGGTCGCCGGCAATATCATTCACATACTCATTATTCTGCAGGTTGATGTTTTGCCCCTGTTGCCTGCGTAAATACAATTCCCTGAAATAAGCAGCACCAATCATTCCCCCTGATGCGCCGTTGATTAAAAAAGTTTTTTTAAAGATGCCCCCATGGGTAATACTATCAAGATGTTGCAAAACACTCATCGTAAAAGTGGCACTTCGATGTCCACCACCGCTGGTATTAATCAATACAAGCAATGGCTTATCACTATCCTGTTTTTTCTTCCAGGTGTTTAATATACCAATCATGTTCTGCTTATCTGCCTCCACATTTTCTTTAGTGCAGAGAGCCAGCAATCCTTCTCTTGTATAGGAAGGCCGTTCATTTTTATTCCAATAGTTAAGACCGTAAGCTTTGTTGCGGGGGTCAATCAAATCAAATTTATAAAACACATTCAGGAGCAATACCAAACCAATCAGGTAAGGGATACTCCAGCTTTGTAAAAAATAAGTGATGGCACCTGCTACTCCGATTAAAATGGAAAAGAAAATAGTGATGCTGGCAGCAGCAGGCAGTTGAAAGAAAGCACTGTCCAGAAGAAACCCGATAATGATAAGAAACACAAAAGCAGCAAAAACAGAAAGAATAGCAGCAAAGTGATGTCGTTTAAAAATAGATGCTACAAATTCATCGGTGTAGTGCGAAACATCCCGGGCTGGCTTCAGCCTGAATGGTGATTCAAAATACCAGTCCACTTTCATCAGCGGTGCGCCATGATATACTTCCTTTACTGTACCAAGATGAGTAATATACGATTTTGGGTTACTGATAATCGGCATCATCCTTCGAAAGATTGACCGGTCGGCACGGAAAAAATAAATAAATGAAGCTGCCAGTAAAAAAATTAATCCGGCCGCAAAGCCCCCGAACAAAAACAAAATTTCAGTGGTAGGAATGAGTTCTTTGTAGTGTGCAAACTGGTACGCTTTAAAAAAATAAAACACCAGAAATAGTCCGGGAATGATAGAATTATTGATACAATATTTTAAAAAGGGATTAGTAGTTGCAGCAAGAAAACGAAAATGTTTGCTGAAAAGAATAAAGGAAGCAATATTCCAGCTCATGATAAACATACCAATCGAGGCACCGACAATAGCAGAGCTGATGGAGTTAACATTTCCAAGATATTCCGGTGCCAGGAACAATGAATCGGCACCAAATGTTTTCATGAAAGTGCCGTTTACTACGGCAAAGAGTATTAACCAGAAAAGCAGCAGCACCTGGTATTTCCTGACATGCAGGAACACTAATTGTATGGGGAAGGAAAAATAAAATCCTTTCAGCCAGGCTTTCATTAACTAGTAAATGGTTATCGCTAAAATTAGTGATTATTACTGCCAAATCAAACGAAGAAAATAAAGCTTTATTTTAATTTTAACCTTAAAGAAAAAATGCAAACTACCAGTATGGAAGCCAGCAACAAATGAAGCGGTTGTGCCCAGGCAGGAATATTACAATAAGCCATCACTACTCCAACCAGGATAGCAGTACCGGCAGCAGCAAGAATAAGCAGGGAATTATTTCTCAGCAGCATAACAGGTCTTGCTTTCCAGAAAAGAAGCAAGCATCCGGCCATCACCAACCACGATAAGCTACGGTGAATAAAAAATATATTATCAAGCCGTCCTATCCATAGTTCTCTTTGTTGATACAAAAGTGGTTTGGATATTTCGTCTATCTGCTCCCTTACTTGTGTGCCCAAAACTATTTGCAATAACAAAATTACAATTAGCCCCGTTGATAAATAGGCCAGAAACTTATTCCTGATTTTTTCATTGGCTCTTAACCGGTAAATAATCAATAGCGGAATAGCGGCGATTAATAAAGCTACCAGCATGTGTATCGTAACTTTTACTACAGCAAGGTTGGCCTCAACCACCTTCTTACCAAGCCAGCCCTGAAAGCCGACCGTTAAGAAGAGCAAGAAAGAAAGAAAGACTATCTGCTTGTTAGTCTTCCAAAATTTTCTATAGCTCCAGATAAGATGGATGAAAATAAAAACACCAAGCAAAGCTCCAAGAAGACGGTTAATATATTCTATCCAGGTATGATAAGCATTGAATGTGTGGTCAATATCCTGCGTTTTTAAATATTTTTCAAAGTCAGCAGGCAATTGACTGGCATTGGTGGGTGGTATCCAGCGGCCAAAACATTTGGGCCAATCAGGGCAGCCCATACCACTTTGTGTCATTCTTACTACTCCACCTGCCAGTATTACTAAAAAAACCATAACTACTACAAACCAGGTATAGCGGAGATATTTTTTATGTTCCTGCATTGCGATACAAAAGTAGTTGCACTTGTTTGCCTAAAATAATTTTTGTTCATTATTATTTCTGAAATTGCAACAAGATGCTAAACCCTTTTTACCAAAAAGAATTAATTGAAGCGGGTTGCGATGAAGCTGGCCGTGGCTGCCTCGCCGGACCGGTGTTTGCAGCAGCTGTTATTTTACCAAAAGATTTCTTTCACCCCCTCCTAAATGATTCCAAACAGGTAACTGAAAAAAACAGAAATGAATTGAAATTGATTATTGAACAATCAGCTATTGCATTTGCGGTCGCCAGTATTGATCATGACGAAATTGATAAGATCAATATCCTGAAAGCTTCTTTTAAAGCGATGCATCTTGCTATCGGTAAATTAAAAAAGAAACCGCAGTTATTATTAATTGATGGAAACCGGTTTTATTCCTATAAAAAAATTCCACACCGCTGTATTATAAAAGGCGATTCTATCTTTACTTCCATCGCAGCTGCCAGCATATTAGCAAAAACCTACCGGGATGAATACATGATGAAATTGCATAAAAAATTTCCCGGCTATGCATGGGATCACAATAAAGGATATGGAACTCTGGCGCACCGGAATGCCATAGCAATGTATGGGCAATGTAAATATCATCGCAAAACATTCCGATTGAAGGCGGCGCAACCTGCTATGTTTTAGTCTTAATTTTTTATTAGGCGATTAAACCCCAGACCACTCTTTTTGTCTTATTTGGGTATTGATTGAATCATTAATAAAATTTTACACATGAAAAAGTATTTCTACATAAGCCTGATCCTGGTTTTAATTTCATCTGCTGTTTCTGCACAAAGAATCAATGGTGTTGGTGTCCGCCCACGGGGAATTAACAGTGAAAGAATAAGCAGACCTGAAAGATATCAGTTGCGGAGAGATATGATACGCTTGAATATGGTACAGCGAAATGCCCGCAGGGATTGTATAGTTACACCTGTTGAACGCAGAAAAATATACAGATCAAAATGCAATACCCGCCGTGATGCATATCGTTTCCGGCATAATGGCCGCCACAGGTTGATTTAATTCAGCAAACCACCATATATCCGAACATGTGATGAATGTAAAGCACCGTTCTTTTGAGCGGTGTTTTTTATTTAATACCGGCAACCAGTAAGTTTTTTGTAAATTAGTATATGCTAAAGACCGCCTTCGTATACTTTATACTTACAATTTGCTTATCAGTTAATGCTGTAGCGCAAAGTTCGAAAACAGATTCCCTTATCAACCTGTTAAATAAATCACCAGAAGATACCAATAAAGTACACCTGTACTGGAAAACAGGGGCTTCCATCATTTACCAGGATGCCATGGAGGCGGTACGGTTTTTTTCTGCTGGTGTTGCCCTTGCCCAAAAACTCAATTTTATTTCCGGCATTGAAAAGTGCTATAATGCATTATCCCTTTCTTATTCATTGAATGCCAAGTATGATTCAGCCAAAATCTATATTGATAAAGCTGTTCAATATGCAGTGAAAGCAGGCAATTTAAAAAGACTGGCACTGGCTTATCTTAACCGGGCTGATGTACAGTATAACCTGCATAATTTTCAGGCGGCATTAAAAGACTGCGATACAGCCATTCGTTATGCCGAGCAAGGGAAAAACAAAGATGGCCTTGGCCGTATCCATAGCATCATGGGCGGTATTTATGTTGCACTCAAGCAATACAATGATGCTATAGCAAGTATGGAATATTCAGATAAGTTTTTTGCACAAACCGGAAACAGGAGTATGATTGGCATGAACCTATCTGGCAGGGCCGAGGTATATGCCCTTATGAAACAACCGGAAAAAGCAATTCCGCTGATTAACCAGGCTATTGTTATTGCTGACAGTCTGGAAGAAATGGAAAACCTTTCTGCCTATTACCAGGAATTAGCGATGGCACACTTGCAATTAAAAAATTATGCTATTGCAAGAAGAAATGCACAAAAATCACTGGACTATGCTATAGAAAACGATAACATTCTGCAACAGGGTTCGGTTTACGATGTGTTTGTTGAACTGTGCATCCAGACAAAAACCTATGACGAGGCAATTAGTTACGGCCTTAAAGGGCTTGCCATTTTTCAAGAAGCTAAAGATATGCAGCGTACGCAGCAAATAGCCACCCACCTTGCGGATGCTTATTATAAATCAGGCAATACAACCGATGCATATAAATACCTTACCATCAGCAAGGACCTGAACGATAGTTTGCTGACGCAAAAATTTACAAATGAAACAGCCATGCTCCAGACAACTTTTCAGTTTTCTGAAAAAGAAAAGGAGATACAACTATTGAGTAAAAATGAGCAGCTACAGCATCAAAAATTAATCCGGCAGCGGTTATTGTTTGCAGGTGCAGCAGTGTTGTTACTGCTTTCATTAATTGGTATTGGGCTTTTAATAAACAGGAATAAACTAAAGCAGGGTATGAAAGAACTGGAACTACGCAATCAAATTGCTGCCGACCTGCATGATGAAGTGGGAAGTTCATTAAGTAGTATCCACATGCTGAGCCAGATGGCAACGCAGCATGAAAACAATCCAACTAACAAAGACATACTTGCAAGAATGAGTGGCAATGCAAAAGAAACGATGGATAAAATGGGTGATATTGTCTGGATGATAAAACCCCTGCCTGTCCGGCAGGCAGGCGGAGAAAGTGAAGGAAGTAGTTTGAAACAAAGAATGGAGCGGTTTGCTTACGAAATATGCAGTAGTAAAAACATCGGCGCATCCATAGAGTTGGATGAATTGGAAAAAATAAAGCTGACGATGGGGCAACGGAAAAATTTTTACCTTATTTTCAAAGAGGCATTGAACAATGCAGTAAAATATTCCGGTACAGAAAAAATAGAAATTACAGCAAGCGGACAAAACAAACAATTAACGCTGTTGGTAAAAGACTATGGAAAAGGTTTTAATACTGAAACAACCGGCAGGGGAAACGGATTAGACAACATGAAGAACAGGTCCGCAGAAATGAATGGAACAATCCAGATTGATTCAGCAGCAGGGGCCGGCACCAAAATAATTTTGAAAATACCAGTTTAAATTCACTGAAATTAATATCTCCCTTTAGGGGATAGGGGCGGGGCAGGGGTAATTCACCCGATTTCGCTATTTATATAAATTACTTTTTTATTCATTTTTGTAAAAAGAAAAATACTTTGATACGAGTAGCCGTTTTTGAAGACAACAAACACCTGCGGGAGACTTTTGAACTTCTGCTAAACAGTACGGTCGGGTTTACCTGTTCCGGAGCCTGGCCCGATTGCCGTAACATTATTACCAATCTTGAAGTATCGCAAAGTGATATTGTACTCATGGATATTGAAATGCCGGGCATGAACGGTATTGAAGCAACAAAACTTATCAAAGAACATTTCCCAAAAATCAATATCCTTATCCAGACTGTATTTTTTGAAGACGAGCATATTTTCAATGCCATCTGTGCAGGTGCATCGGGTTATATTTTAAAATCCACCACACCAGATGGATATATAGAAGCTATTAAAGATGTGCAGGCTGGTGGCTCGCCCATGACGCCGGGAATTGCAAGAAGGGTAATAGAGTTATTTAAGGACAAATTACAACCCTCTGCACCCGCAAATGATTACAACCTTACAACACAAGAAAAAAAAGTATTACAGCTTTTGGTATCCGGTAAAAGTTATAAAATGATTGCCACCGAACTTTTTGTTTCTGTTGATACCGTTAAAACGCATATTAGAAATACCTACGCCAAGCTTCATGTACACTCGGGTACAGAAGCGGTTTCACTCGCATTGCGGGATAAACTTGTTTAGCCTGCAATCTTATCTTCTCTTTTGTAAACCTGAACAATCTTAGTTCCCACATTGACTATTCCCCATTGATCATTCACCAATTCACCCTATTTCGCTATTGTCTCCTCTTCTTTAGTTTTTCATCTTTGAGTTGAAATAAAATCAATCAAACATGAAAAGGATACTGTTTTTTTTATTCGTTGCTTTAACTGCCCAGTCAATAAATGCACAAAGTGTAGG
This sequence comes from Chitinophagaceae bacterium, assembly GCA_031400855.1. Taxonomy (GTDB): domain Bacteria; phylum Bacteroidota; class Bacteroidia; order Chitinophagales; family Chitinophagaceae; genus JJ008. The sequence goes on from JANNQR010000064.1 coordinate 35,738, forward strand.
CATCGGCACCGCCACCCCCAATGCATCTGCACAATTAGATATAACCAGTACTACCAAAGGCTTGCTGATACCCCGGATGACGGGTGCACAAAGAGCCGCAATTCCTGCCGCTGCAGTAGGGATGATGGTAATACAAACAAATACAGAAACGACACCGCCATCATCTCCCGGGCTTTACTTACGGGAACAGGTTGGGGCAAGCCTTGTATGGAGAAGAATTGCCAGGACTGATGAAATAACCAGCGGTACTTCCACCTGGACTGTCAATGGCATTGACCAATATAGTAATGTAGTAGGCAATGTGGGGATTGGCACCAGTGCAAATATCAATGAAAAGTTTACGTTGAAAGGCAATGCCTTGTTTGTGTATCCTGATGGTAGCAATAGTGTAACACTGAACCTTATGGGAAACAGTAACAACAGCTCCAGAATACATTTTATAAGACCCGACAGCAGTATCCTTGGTAGTATTTATGGCTGGGACCTAACTGATAACCTGTATTTACAGGCAGCCTCCAACAGCAGCCAACTGGTGCTAGACCAAAACGGTTTTGTAGGTATTAAAACGGCTACTCCAACAAAAGCCCTTGATGTGTTTGGCAGCATTCGCAGCCGGGATACAATAACTGCCGATGATGATATTGTGGCAGGAGACAATATTATCGCAGGAGATAACATCACAGCCGGGGGTACCATAACTGCATCAAGTACTATTACAGGAGCAACATTATCGTCTACCGGAGTGTTAACAGTAGCAGGCAACTCCCTTTTTGGTGGAACCGCAGTAGTTAATGGCGAGTTATCAACAAACACAGGTGTTACTATAAACGATGCGGCTGGCTTTTTGAACTTTAAAACAGGTGGAATTAGTAAAGGCTTTGCGCAATTGAACGGCGATGATCTAAGGATTGGCTGTAACAGCAGTAATGTAAATGGAAAATTTGTTGTAAGAACTGCTGCCGGCGATCAATTTTTTGTAGACAATGCTGGATATGTAGGTATTGGTGTAGCAACAAATGGTGCTGAAGCAAGAGTACATGTAGGAACAGGGCTGGATGCAGGTCTCAATTCAAACGGATACCTCATGCTCGGCAATTCTGCAACTTCCAATTTAGTATTTGACAATAACGAGATAATGGCCAGAGGTGGTGCGGGGACAGTTGGCAACCTGGTATTGCAAAATGATGGTGGCACTGTTCGTATAGGTAGTGTTGCTGTGCCGGCAGGGTATAAGTTTGCCATCAATGGAAAAATGATTTGCGAAGAACTGAAAATAAAATTAGCAAGTGCTGGCTGGCCAGATTATGTTTTTGCAAACGATTATAAACTGCAACCACTTACCGAAGTAGAAAAATTTATACAAAAAAATAAGCACCTCCCCAATATACCATCAGCCAAAGAAGTAGAAAAAAATGGAATAGCCGTTGGTGATATGCAAAAAAGAATGATGGAGAAAATTGAAGAACTCACCCTTTATATAATACAGTTGCAAAAGCAAATTGATGAATTGAAAAATAAATAGTAAAGTAAAACAGCAATTACAATGAAATATTTTTTGTTGGCAGCATCTTTTTTCTTTATTACCAGTCTTTTAGCACAAACAGACAGTAGTAAAAATTTTGATTTTATTAAACGGCAGATGAATGACCGTTATAGCAGCATGGGTAAAGTAAAGCCGGGTTATAATCAATATAAACGTTGGGAATGGTATTATTCTACCCGGCTGGGTCCTGGTGGTATGCTGGTAGATAATCAAAGATTGAATTTGGAAGCGTTACAAAACAGTACTGCCAATCGACTTAATAGTCCTAATACTCCAGAATCAAATACCGGAAGCTGGTCACAGATTGGTCCCACATCGGTCAACTCTGCCGACAAAGGTATTGGCCGTGCAAACAGAATGGCTTTTCACCCCACTAATCCTAATACTTTGTATTTAGCCGGTGCCACCGGGGGTCTTTGGATTACCACAGATGGCGGAGCCAACTGGTACAGTTATAGCGAAGGAATTCCAAACATGTCCTTATCTGGTGTTGCTGTTGATTACACCAATCCGTCCATCATCTATATTTTGACTGGAGATGCTGATGGAGCTAACGGAGGCGCCCGAGGACAATTCATGTACGGCAAAACATCCAGCGGCGTATTAAAATCTTACGACGGCGGTTTTACCTGGCATCGTACTGGTTTGAACTGGAACGAAACCGACGATGTAAGAGCCTACAAACTTATGATGCACCCCACCAATCCTTTAATATTATTTGTAGCTACCAGTCAGGGAATTTATAAATCTTCCGACGGCGGCAATACATGGACATTAGTTTCTGTTGCTGGTATATTTTTTGATATGGAATTTCACCCCACCAATTCGTCTATCATTTATGCCTCAGCCAGAATTTCATTACAGATCCGGGTCTACAAATCTACTGATATAGGTCAAACTTTTACTGACATGTTTTCATTGAGTGTTCAAAACAATGGTGAAGGAAAAAGTAGTATCAACCGATCTGCATTGGCGGTAAGCCCTGCCAATCCCAATTATGTTTATTTATTAACCGGCCCCGCTACCGACTCTGCGGAGTTTCATGGCTTTTACCGCTCTACCGACCAGGCTGTTACATTTACACTTCGTACCAATACACCTAATATATTAGGCGCCAGTTCTACCGGCGCCGATCGTAAAGATCAGGAAGGTTATGATATGGCCGTAACGGTAAGCCCGGTTAATATTAATAAAGTTGCTTGTGGAGGCATCAGGCTTTGGACGAGTACTAATGGCGGCAGCAGTTTTACTTTTCAAAATGATAATGAAAGTGCTACCAGTTATTATCATGCGGATATACATGACCTCGTTTATCATCCACTAAATAGTAACATACTTTTTATGTGCGGCGATGGCGGTGTATACAGAAGTGATGATGATGGAGATAACTGGTACAGCCTCAACAATAACCTTCAGCTAACACAGTATTACAAAATATCTGCAAATACATCTACTATAGGCGGTTCCGAAAATGTAGTGATTGGTGGTACACAGGATAATGGAACAAATAAAAGAACATCATCTGGCAGCAGCACTTTTACAAAAATTTTTGGCTCCGACGGGATGGACTGTATTATTGACCCCGATAACACCAGCACCTATGTTGTAAGTACGCAGGACGGGCGTTTTTTTTACTCATCTAATTCAGGTTCATCTTTTGAAGATATCTGTGACACATCTGTACTAAATACAGCATTAAATACAGAAGTTATACCTTTTTGGCTAACACCGGTAGCCGAAATTGCAGGTACTACCAATCAGTTTATAATGGGATATGAACCGGTGATAAAAGCTGTTCGGGTAAGTGCTAACAGCTATGCTTTCGTAAACTTGGGATGGTCGGGTGAGCGGTTTGTAAAAACAGCAAGAGCAAATGCCAACAGGATGTATATTGGAAGTCCTGGTAAAGTACGGACATCAACCGACGGAGGCGATACCTGGTCAACTGTTTTTGGATATCCCACCACCAACTCACAGATTATTACTGATCTTGCTTTTGATCCCGGTAATGGCAATCGCATGTGGCTGACTTTTGGGGGGTACAGTTCTTCTGCAGCTAAGGTTTTATATTCTGGCAATGGAGGTGATAATGGTGGTACCTGGTCTAATATAACAGGTTCATTACCCAACATACCCATTAACTGTATCGTTTACGATCCAAACGGAACTTCTATAGATGCCATCTACATTGGAACAGATATTGGCGTCTTTTACCGGGATAATAACCTGGGCGATTGGATACCTTTTAGTAATGGCTTGCCAGTAGTGGAAATTACAGACCTCGAAATACATCCTGTAACAGGCGCACTTAGGGCCGGTACTTACGGAAGAGGAATCTGGGAATCAGATTTATACAGCAGTTGTCCTGCCAATATCACATTAACTACATCTAACACCGCTATTTTTAAGCCCTATTATTTTCAGGCATCACAAACTATCGGTTCAACCGCACAGCATTATGGAGCAGGGGCAAATGTTTTTTACAAGGCGGGAACAGAAATAACATTAACTCCCGGTTTTATGTCTGGTGCAAATACTTTTGAAGCAGCAATCGGTCCCTGCGGGGGTGGTGTACCCAGCCGTGTACAGCAAAAAGTTGTAAAGCCTTTAAAAGGATTTCTTGTTGATTAACGAAAAAATATTTTTTTAAGGTACCTATTTATAATCCTACACCTCCTTTCCAGCCGAGTCTCCTGCAAGGGACTCGGCGTAGTAGAAATAAATTACCATTAACACTTAAAGCAAGCACATGAAAAAAATTCTCTCGCCTTGGTTCGTGTCTTCACGAACCGGCTTTAAACAAATACTGAATTGTAATTTGCTATTTTTTCAATCATTAAACCTTCAATCATGAAAAAAACACTTCTTATTATTAGTTTTTGCAGCTTTACATTGCCTCAGTTACAGGCACAAGTGCCAGTAAAAAAAACAAACGAAAGAGTAATTACTGAAAAGCAAAACGAATCAGCCATTACAGCAACAGATGCAAAACTAAAAAACAGCTGCTGCGTTGCAAACCCTTACATACTCACCGCCTGCTCTCAAAGCCTGTTCCAGTCATTTAAAAATTTAACCGTCGGAGTTGGTGTCAGCAACTGTCATGCTTCGTTAAACTATCCCACGGTTAGTTTTGCCATGCCGGAAAATTGTTTCTCCCATCAAACCACATCGGCAAGTATGGTAACTTATAGTAGTTTTTATGTGCCAGGCATTTCAGAGTTCAGGGTTATATGGGGTGCCACAGCAGCCAGCTACGCCTACTATGGAGCCTGTGCACCCAACCCTATCATATATCCGCATCCCGGAGGTGCCACAGAAAACCATGTATTTGGTGCAAAGCTGATTAAGCAAAGCGATTATAAAGCTTTTGCAGGTTCACCAAAAGACTATAACACCATGGCTGCGGTACCATCCATTGCACCTGCAGATATTCAGCAAATAATAAGTGTATATTTAGAAGAGAAGGGCGGCTATATCAGTACTACTGAGTTGGCTCTTTATAACAACCTTTCTTCCTCCAAAGGAATAGTAGTGAAAGTAAAACTGAAAAGCGGCGCCACTGTACTTTGCTATATCATTAATAACTATGATACAGGTGGTACTATTTACTGGAAAGAAGCCAACCCTGCCTGTGTAAAATAATTTTAACCATTAAACCATAAGCGAAAATGAATATGAAATTTAAAAAAATAACAACGGTACTGCTGTTGTTATTTATTACAAATGCAGTCTTTGCACAGTTTGTAGCCCGACATGCCATGTCGCCGGCACAGTATCAAACCGAATTTAATAATTGGTCATCAAAAGGCTACCGGGTTACATCGCTTTGCGGCTACACCAAAGGCGGCCAGGAATTATATGCCGCCATCTGGAATAAAATTTCAGGGCCAGCTTGGGCAGCCAAACATGGAATGTCAGCAGCTGCTTATCAAACTGCTTTCACCGAAATGAGTAACCAAGGCTATCGCTTACAATCCATTTCTGGATATGCAGTTGGTGGCCAGGCCAAGTTTGCAGCCGTGTGGGATAAAAGTTCTGGTGGTGCATGGACTGCCAAGCATAATATGACTGCAGTACAATACCAGCAGGCATTTAATGAAAATGGTGATAAAGGCTATCGTCTGCAATATTTGTCTGGCTATGTAGTTAACGGTACAGAATATTTTGCGGCTATCTGGGAAAAAAAGTCTGGTGGCGCTATGGTTGTAAAACACAATATGACAGCTGCACAATATCAACAAGCTTTTAATGATAACACCAGCCAGGGCTACACACTCAAATTAGTAAGTGGCTATGAAAAAAATGGAACTGATCTTTTTGCCGCTATCTGGGAAAAAACAAATGAACCGCTATGGGCATCCCGCCATGCCATACCCCGTATGAATTATCAGCATGTATTCGATAATATGTACTACCAGGGCTATGTGCCAGTTTACCTGAATGCTTATGCAGCTGATGGCGGTGATAAGTACAATGTGATATGGGAAAACAAAAATATGTCGGGTAGTGATATTGCTAAAATGGATAATGCAGCAAACAACTACATGACCACACAAGGTGTTAGCGGTTTGTCATTTGCCGTTACCAAAAATGGAAGATTAGTTTTTGCAAAAGCCTATGGCTATGCCGACCCTGCTACTAATGAAGAAATGTCGCCCAATCACACCATGCGGATTATGAGTATTTCAAAATCTGTTACTGCTGCTGGTATTATGAAGTTGTTTGAACAGAATAAAATTTCTATGGATCAGCATGTATTTGGGCCTAACAGTATCCTGGGGTCAAAATATGCTACACCTGCTAATAAACCTAAACTAAACGATATTACTATCTGGCAACTGTTGCATCACAATTCCGGTTTACGAACTTGCGGCAGCTCATTGCCAGAATTTGATAATGCCACAAAATCTTATGATGATGTAATGAAAATGTTGCTGGCTTTACCTGATATTTTAGAAAATGATCCCGATACAAAAAATGTCTATTCCAATACCGGCTATTTTATATTAGCTGCAGTAATTGAAAAATTAAGCGGCCAGTCTTATGAAACATATATCCGTAATAATGTACTTACACCAGCCGGAGTTGGTAGCAGTATGTATGTGGGTCCTGCAAATGGGGGAATTAAATCTGGTGAAGCCCATTACGATCAAAGCTATAAACCTAATTTGCAGTTATGGAAAGGTTTTGGTGGTTGGGTGGCCAGGCCAATTGACTTGCTTAAATATCTTGGCAGTATGGACGGTAGTGCCACCCCGCAGGATATTATAAAAGCCAACACTCATGTTTTATTGACAGATGATACGCCACTCTCACCCGGTTACGGTTGTGGTTGGATAGTTTCAGGAAATATGCAAAGTCATAACGGGGCACATAGTGCTTCCCGGTCATGGTTAGCAGAGATAGGCAACGGACTTAGCTTTTCTGTTATCATCAATAAAGCTCCTTCTAACGACCCTGGCGGACATGGAAAGTTGCGGGATGAACTTTCAACTGCTATAAAAGCTGTATCTGCTTTTCCTGCTTATAATTTGTTCTAAAAAAATTAATTAAAGGCTGTCCTCAAAAGAGGGCAGCCTTTTTTTCTATCTGATTAGTATCTACAAAACAACCTTATCTATCTTCAGCAATTATTAAAAAACATACCTATCGCTCAAATCTATGGCAAATACGAGTTTTCTCTTCAACTTTTCACCCTATTTCGCTATTGTCTCCTCTTCCTTAGTTATTATCTTTGGATTGTAATAAAATCAACTTAAAATGAAACGCATTCTATTTTTTTTACTGATTGCCTCAACTGCTCAATTAGTAACTGCACAAAACGTAGGCATTGGCACTGCCACCCCAACACTTTCAAAATTGCAGGTGCTGGGGTCCGGCAGCAGCACACATGGTTTATTTACAGATGGTACATCCGGTATATCATTAATGACAGAACTGGGCCGTCCGGGTATTGGTTTGAATATGACATACAATAGTGGTGGATACAAATTTCAGGGCAATGGGTATAGTAGCTTGTTCTACTATCTCCCTTCATCTGGCAACCTGACCTACTATTCATCATCGGCCGCAGGAACACCAGGCAGCACGGTGATTTTCAATTCTGTGTTGACCATGCAGGCGGGAGGTAATATCGGTATTGGGACCTCATCGCCAGACGAATTACTGGATGTAAACGGCAATATCCTTACTACCGGTTCCATGTATATTGATAATCCTACTGCCTTATTACAGCTCAAAACAGGGGGTGTGAGCCTGGGCTTTCTGCAACTCTCCGGAGATGATTTACGGTTGGGCACAAACAGTGGAAATAACAGTGGGAAATTTGTTGTCCGCACCAACGGAAGTGACCGGTTTTGGGTGGATAGTGCAGGAAATGTAACTATTGGTACATCTTACAAAGTAGCCAATGGATATAAGGTAAGTGTAAATGGAAAAATAATGTGTGAGGAAGTAAGAGTACAGATGGATGCAGACTGGCCCGATTATGTATTTGCAGCAGACTATAAGCTGATGCCATTGACCGATTTGCAGCACTTTATTAATACAAACAAACATTTGCCGGGTATTTTACCTGCGGCTGAGGTAAAAGCGAATGGTATTGAATTGGGGGATACCAATAAGCGTATGATGGAAAAAATAGAAGAGCTCACGTTGTACATTTTAGAATTGAAAAAAGAAATTGATTGGCTGAAATCGAAGCAGCAGTAATCATAACTTAATGATATTACATGAAACAGTTATTTTGTATAACGGTATTTACTTTTATTGTGGCTATATCATTTGGCCAATTCGTTATTCCTGCTGAAGCGGTACAGCAGCTTGGTAACGATAAATCATTCAGCAGATATGCATATGAAATGATGCAGTATGTAAGACAAAAGCAGGATGCATTTATAAATAATCCCTCTCAAAAGAAATACTATGAAAAGCAGGAAAAATTTCTTGCCCGGCATTTGTGGTACCTGGAAGGACGTCAGGATAATCAAGGGAACATTACAAATTATACAGACAAAAACTATGAAGCCATTAATGACTACTCAAGGCGAGAGAATATTGAATCTGCAACTGGCTCTTGGTTCCTGACTGGCCCAACAAATAATATAGCCAGTGCCATTAACCCGGCAAGGGGTCAGGGCAGGGTAGATCGTTTTGCCTTTCACCCTACCGACCCGAATATCATCTATGCAGGCACACCCAGTGGCGGTTTTTGGAGAAGCCTAAACAAAGGAGCTAACTGGAGCTCAGTAAATAGTTTTATGCCCAACCTTAGTGTGTCGGGAATAGTGGTAAGCTGGGCCGACCCGAATGATCTGTATGTATTAACCGGCGATGGTGACAGCAATGCTGGTGATAATTTTTTTGTTCAGGGTTTTGATTATATACGGCCATCTATTGGTGTGTTGAAATCAACAGATGGTGGAGCTACCTGGAACAGAACAGGTGACTTTGGTATTGCCGGATTCTATACAGGCTATAAACTGATACAAAGCCCTACCAATGCCAACCTCTTGATAGCCGCTACCAGCCAGGGATTATACCGCACTACCAACGGAGGGGCAAGCTGGGCATTGGTGTCGCCCAATACTGACAGGTATTTTGATGTGGAATGGAAACCCGGCAGTTCTTTAAGAGTGTATGCTGCCACCAACGAAAATTTTTATATCTCTGTTGATGCCGGCGGCGACTTTACCAACCAGGACAATAATTTCGATTTCCCTATAGGTACAGCCACCAGGATTGCTATTGCTGTAACGCCTGCTAACTCAACTTATGTATATGTATTTGCGGGTCATTCATCAGGCGGCAACGATTATAACAGGGGTATTTACAAAAGCACCAATAGCGGCGATGCATTTACCAGGGGCTGTATAAGTAATAATATCGTTTCAACTGCAGCCTATATGCATAATATAGCAGTATCGCCAACGAATGCGAACTTGATAATAACAGGATCAGTAGCACTTTTTAAAAGCACCAATGGTGGCAGCACCTGTCCTACTCAGATCAACCAGGGTGGCGATGCATCCCTCACCAATTATGCCCATGCTGATGTGCATGATATTGCTTTTAATCCGTTGGATGGTGATATGTATGTAGGCACAGACGGTGGTGTAAGCAAAAGCACTGATGATGGTGCCACTTTTACCACCTGTTATAATATGGCTAATACACAATTTTATCATTTTGATGTATCAGAACTGGATAATGACATTATACTGGGGGGAGCACAGGATAATGGTATCGCACTAAGGTCTGCCCCTTCATCAATATTCAGTCATATCGCCAGCGGTGATGGTTATGAAATACAATTCATTCACAACACTACTGGCCCTGCCTATTTTTCTGTAAATAAAAGAATATTTAAAACCGATGCAGGGCTTACAACATTTGCAGAAATACCCGGCATACCGGATGATTGGTATAAAACGATTGCCGTTTCTTATGCTAATAATAACATTGCCTATGCCAGTAGTGGAGAAATTTATAAAACAACGAATGGCGGAACCAGCTGGACAAATATGGGTGGCAGCGGCCGCTGGGCACTCATTACCTGTCCAAGTAATTCCGGCAGAGTGTATGCATCTGGAGGAGATAGCTGGAATGATGGCGGATCACAGACTAATAAAAAAATGCAGCGAAGTGATGATAATGGTGTCACCTGGACTGACTTACAGGAGAACCCGGGTTTTCCAGAAACTATTACAAAAATTACTGGTATCGGAGTAGATCCAAACAACTCCAGCCGGGTATGGGTAACGATGGGTGGATTTACTGGTGGAGCAAAGGTATATTACAGTATAAATGCAGGTGTTACCTGGACAAATATTTCAGGCAGTTTACCAAATGCACCCGTAAACTGTGTGGCGGTTGATGAGAACCTCGACGCTTATATTGGTACTGATATAGGTGTGTTTTTCAAAACACTTGCTATGAATGACTGGCAGCCTTATTATAATTTTATGCCCCGTGTACCAGTTACAGAATTACATATAAGAGGCACTAACATATTTGCCAGCACTTTTGGCCGTGGTATTTGGAAAAGCGAAACTCATTCAGATTGTCAGGCGTCCTTAACTTTAAGCTCAAATATGTTTGGGTACAGATTTTACGAAGCCTTGAATATAAATTCATCATCAACATTGACTGGTGGAGACGGTACTGAAATATTTTATAAAGCACAGGATGTGGTAACACTCACTGAAAACTTCCGGGCTAATGCTTCTACAGGTGAAAGTTTCAAGGCATGGATTGCCAACTGTAATTCTGGTGGCATACCCAGTGCATCAACAAATACTGCTAATTTTAAAATAGTAAACAACACACTTGAATTTGTTATGCCTTTTGATGGCAAAGCTTCTATAGTGATACTGGGTGAAGGTGGGGCTATTAAAAATATTATTACAGAAAACCAAGTGTTTCAAAAAGGAAATGTAACGGTAAACAAAACGAGTTTAGAGAAAATAAAAGGGAAGGCAATTTTAATAATAGATGGAGCAATTTCCGGAACGATTGAGTTATAGGTTCAATTGGCAAAATTTGATAAGGCTAAATAGTGAATCTTCAGTTCAAATATATTTTTCAATTTAGCATTATTCAAATCGTCTGACAATTGGCAACACAAAGTACGGTCATATAAATTTTCAACGTATTAGCAAAACCGGTTTGCAACAAATTTGTAAGCCGGTTTTTCTTACCCAACCCACCCTTCCCGTATCAGCACCGGCTCAAAACTGCTATATTTGATAGTATCAAATGATAGCATCATATGAAGCCGCCTTATACCATTACCCCGTTAATTCTACGGTTAGTTAGTTCCATTTCAGAAAAAATTGGCGAAGTAAATGCAAACTATTTAAGCAAACAATCGCCGCAGTTGCGAAAGCAAAACAGGATAAAGACCATCCATTCTTCCCTGCAAATGGAAGGTAATTAGTAATCTGAAAGCCAGATAACTGCTTTATTTTAAAATAAAAGGGTGGTCGGTTTAATAAAAAACAGCGCATATCAAGGGTGGTGTTTTTATTATTTCCCAAACCATTGCAATATCTCCGACTTTCTACGCCGGCTGATGGGTATGTTCATTTTATTGCTCAGCTCCAGTACACCTTCCCGGTCCACTTTTATTACATGAGATTTATTAACGAGGTATGATTTATGCACCCGTAGAAACTGATGTTCTACTAATATGTCTTCATACTCTTTCAGTGTCTTTGCAACGATCAGTTGTTTCTGATTGGCAAAAAAGAATTTGGTGTAGTTACTGCTTCCTTCCAGTAACACAATTTCTTTAGGGTCATATAAAAATATTCCTTCGCTGGTAGATAAGGCCAGTTTGAATTGCTGCTGGTCTTTTTGCTGCAGGTTGTAAATCAGGTTATTCATCAATGGTTGTTGTGAAAGAGTAACTGCCGATTGCTTTTTTACAATATGCCGGTTCACTGCATTCTGCAAATCAACAATATCTATTGGCTTCAGTAAATAATCCAATGCGCTGAAGCGGATAGCTTTGATGGCATACTGATCATAGGCTGTGGTAAAGATGACATCAAAATTCCAGTCACTGGCCCTGTTTAAAAAATCAAATCCATTCATCACCGGCATTTCTATATCCAGCATAACTAATGTTGGTTGGTACGTTTTCAATAATTCCAGTGCTTCAGCCGGATGATTAGAAATTTCTATCTGCTTCTCACCGGGAATATGTTTTTCCAGCAGCACTTTTAATATGCGGCCTGCCGACTGTTCGTCATCCACAATTAATATTTTAATCATGGCTGCTGTTTTTTTGAGGTATTAAATCATTTACCAGTGTGATAACCACTTTTGTTCCCGCAGCAATACCGGCAGCATCAAACAAATCAATTGTTTCAATAGTTGCTGAGCCGGGTTTTTCCCTGTTGAGTATTTCAATCCGTTGCATGGCCAGTTTGGTTCCTTTCGATTCAAATCTTCCGGCTCCCAGTTTTTGATCTTTTATATGTGCCGCTTTTGCCCGGCCCACACCGTTGTCTTCTATTACACATTGCAGTTTGCCTTCCATTTCTGAAAACCGTATCTGCAATTGCTTATCCCCTTCTTTATTAATCAACCCATGCCAGATAGCATTTTCTACAAAAGGCTGCAGGAGCAATGAAGGGATATAAATATCTTCCTTATCTAACTTGTCATTATTTTCTATCGTATAACTAAATGATTGGCTGAAACGCAATGCTTCTAATGATAAGTACAGCCGGATAGTTTCTAACTCACTGCTCAATGGTATTAAGTTTTTATCAGAGTTGTCCAATACCAACCGCAACAGTTTAGAAAACCTTGACAGGTAATCATACGCCGCATCAATTTTTTCTGTAACAATACTTTCCTGTATGGCATTTAAAGAATTAAAAATAAAATGCGGATTCATCTGTGCCCGGATGGCTTTGCCTTCCAGTTCCGCCATTTGTTGTTTGATTGCTGCTTTGCTTCTTATATCCCTTATTCGCCGCCTGAATAAAAAATAAATCAGCCCGGCTATAGTTAGCAGCACAAGAATCCGGAACCACCATGTTTGCCACCACGGTGGTTTGATACGGAACGACAGTTGATATAAGTATTGCTTGTTATTATCGGCTGTGGCCGTTGCTTTTATATGCAAGGTGTATGTGCCGGGTGGCAATACATTAAACTGAATTTCACTTCTTGATTCATTATCCACCCAATCCTTATGCAATCCATCTAATTTATATGCATACAGCACCTTGCCCTGCGGATTGTAATCCAGCAATCCGAACCGGAACAATAACCTGTTTTTTTGCCACGGCAATTGCATCAGCATAGTTGAATCGTTCCAGTTTACCGGCACATCATTAATCCGCATTTCATGCAGGCGTACAAGCTTTCTGTCTGGTTGTTGGGCAAGAAACAGGCTTGGGTTTATTATCCAGATTTTATTTCCGGTAATAAAACAAATTCTGCCATCGCTGGTGGCTACACTACTGCCAAATGCCTCCATATATTTACCGGAAGTAAAGCCAACTATATTTCTGAAATTTTTTGTGCCGGGGTCGTAGTAGTCAATACCCCCAATAGAAGCCACCCATATTCTTCCGGCTGCATCTGCATGAAGTGCATAAGTAAAACTATGCGACAAGCCATCGGTTGAACTGTAAGTAAATAATTTTTCCTCTTTTGTATTATAACGGAGCAATCCGTTTTGTGATGTAATCCAGATGCTACCATTACCATCATCTGCCAAATCCCTGGCGTTGGAAAAGGAAAAATTAGTTTGCTTTAATAGTTTTTGTAAAAAAACAGTATCTGTTTTTCCTGTGCTTAACTCACGGCGGGCAAGGTTAGCTTCCTGGGTAATATACCAGAGCGACAGGCTATCTTTAGAAAAACATCCCAGTTTCATAAAGCCAGCACCTGAAAAATTTTCAACACCTCTTTCGCTGATATGATACCACTGCCCGTTAAATTTTTTAATGTAATACGAGTTGTCTTTATGTTTATACACCCAGCTAATTTTCGCTTTTGTTTTATTTAAGGAATCGGTAACGATGGGCACCTTCTGCCATTTATTGTTAGCGACTTGCAGTGATTGCATTCTCAGTAAAGTAGTATTGCTTCCCAGCAGCAAGCTATTGTCACTTTCCGGAAGTACAAAAGAGGTTTTATAAATAGCCGAATCAACCGGAGCTGTATATTGTATGGATTGGTTGGTGACATTATACTTAAAAATGCCTCCATTTAAATAAGGAACATACAAATTGTCGTTTTTATCTATTGCCGCAATTCCTGATTGATATTTAATCTGTTCAAACTCCGGCAGATTACTCAGCACTACCTGTTGTATGGCTTTATTGTACAAATCAATTATGTGCAACCCATTGTCGGTGGTCACCCACATTCTACCCTGATAATCTTTGGCGATAGAACTAATATAGTTACTGCTGATAAGACTGTTGACCGGTTGTTTCCGGATAGAAGAAAACACAGCGGTGTTTTGATCAAAAACCAAAACGCCGCCATGCCGGAATCCTATCCAGATATTATCAAAATTATCTGCCGCCAAAGAAATGCAGCATCTCCATGCATCAGCCGGATATTCAAACTGAAAAGAATCTATTTGATTGGTTTGGGGGTTGTAACGACCCAGTTTATCATCGCCTGTAATAAAATAAAGATTACCTTTTGAATCAGCCGTTATCTCAGAGCTGTTACCGTTACTTCTTTTAAAAGGGGCAGCCAAATCAAATACCGGTTTTTGCTCAGGATTATAATAACGATGATAAAATTTTCCTGTTTTGTATTCATAAAAAACCAGGCCATCGCTGGTGCCCATCCATATGCCGGTATTGGTTTCCACGGCAGGCCGGTATCCCATATAAGAGGATGGCATACCTTTTTCATCTTTTCTTTTGGGAACAGTTGTAAATTTTCCGCTCTTATAATTCATCCGGAACAACGCTGCATCCGTTGCGATCCACATATCATCTTTATTATCCTGAAACACTCCGTAGATGTATCCTACATAGCTGGAATTATTGTCCGGGTTTTTCAAATAATAATGTAACACCTTCCCTGTTACGGGGTCAATTTTATCAACCCCGGCCGTAGTACCAATCCATATAAAGCCATACCGGTCTTCAAAAAGGCCATGCATTTCTTCGCTGCTGATTGATTTGTCAGCTTCCCCCATTTTTTTGTAAACCCGGATGCCTGACCCTTCATGTTTGAACAGGCCATTGTAAGAACAAATCCACATATAATTATTACGGTCACGGATGATGGTGCTGAGCATACTGGTACCCAGACCTTGATTGGTGTTAATATGATAACTTAACTGAGCCTGTGCTTCAGCCAAAATCAGAAAGAAAAGAAATAATATGTAAAATGGTTTCTTCAAATTAAAACAAGAGCAAAAATATACACCCTTTTCCCGATAGTTCGTCCGTTCACTCAATCATGCTACCATTCGATAAGTGATGCGATGGCCTTACACCATTGGATAAATCTTGCTTCCATTCGCTTTTTCATCCTTCCGGAAGAGTTTTTACACCGATAGCTTAGCTAAGCAAATCACCATCATGACGGATGTAAGCCTGATAGCAGAAAAAATAACCGAAGTAAAAGAAGAGATGAAACGGGTTGGCTTGTGGGCAACTACCACACCAGCCTGGGTACTGCATTACGGAAGAAGAAGCATTGCTACCGGAGAAGATTTTAGCGAATGGCTGCAGTTTATTTATCTGCCTAACCAAAAAACAGAGACGGTATGGAAAAAAGGTGGGCATGAAAGAGATTACATAGCACCGCAGGCAACAAAGTTTTTTGGCAGCGATATTAAAAAGGGAAGGTTGCTGCAATTATTAATTGAACTGGATTCCTTATTATAGAAAATAAAGTCGTTGCACACATTTCGCTGCCATACAAAATTTATCCTTTTATTAATGACTTTATTTTATGTAAACAATATTATAGCCGCCAACTTTTATGTTTCAACTGAAAATTTTTCAGATACCGCTGTCTTTAGAGGTGGGGCAAGTGATGGGGCAACCAGCACTTTTTTGCCAAAATTAAACATAACTGATAGTGCCGTTTTTAAAGGAGGGAATGATGATGGGCATAGCAATGAATTATCAGCAAAACTGAACCTGACGGATGTCACAGCCTTTAAAGGAAGCAATGATGACGGCTTTCAAGTTGTATCAATACCTAAACAAAACCAAACAGATGCTACAGCATTTAGAGGAAGCAATGACGATGGCTTTCAGGTTTTACTACTATCCAAACAAAACCTGGCTGATGCAACAGCATTTAAGGGAAGCAATGATGATGGTTTTCAGGTTGTTTTGCTCGCCAAACAAACCCTGACAGATATTACAGCATTTAAAGGAAGCAATAATGATGGCTTTCAGATTGTTTTACTACCCAAACAAAACCTGACAGATGCTACTGCTTTTAAAGGAAGTAATGATGATGGGTTTCAGGTTATACTGCTATCCAAACAAACCTTAACAGATGCCACAGCATTTAAAGGAAGCAATGAGGATGGCTTTCAGGTTGTATTACTACCCAAACAAACCTTAACAGATGCCGCAGCATTTAAAGGAAGCAATGATGATGGCTTTCAGGTTGTATTACTACCCAAACAAAACCTGACAGATGCCACAGCATTTAAAGGAAGCAATGATGATGGTTATTTTGTAGTGCTGTTACCAAAGCAAAATATAACTGTTGCTTTTCCTTTTATGGGAGGAAACGGCCGTGGCGAAACACAAACACTTTTTCCGGCGCAGAACTGCGGCTCTTTTTTTACCTGGAACGGCAGTGTGAGTAATGTATGGAGCGACCCTGCCAACTGGAACTGCGGCACGTTACCCGGTATTAACAGTAATGTAATTATTCCTACCGGCGCACCCAGGTACCCGGTTGTTTTTACATCTACCGAAATAAGAAGTATGGAACTTAAAACAGGAAGCTCTGTGATAATTGCAACTGGTATTCTATTAAAACTAAACGGTCAATAACAATATAAACCATCAAAATGAAAAAAATGAAAAAGCTAATTGTATTCATTTCACTTATTGCCTTTTTGCAAAGCACTGTATTTGCTAATGGCATTACCATCAGTAATGTAAGTATAATTAACAATGGCAGCAATGGCCAGCTAAAATTTGATGTAAGCTGGGAAAACGGATGGCGCAGCAACACATTAAATAACTGGGATGCAGCCTGGGTTTTTGCCAAATATAAACTGGTAGAAGGCCAGTGGCAGCATATTTATTTTACACTGGCTAATAATACCATTCCCGCCGGTTTCAATCTATCGCAGCCGGCAGGTGGCGAAGGAAGTTTTTTATTCCGCAATATTTCAGGTAGTGGCACTACTACTATAACAGATGTTAGATTGGGTATTCCTCAAAACATTAGCCAGGGCTTATTTGATATAAAAGTATTTGCCATAGAAATGGTTTACATACCACAGGGGCAATTTTACCTCGGAGATGGTTCGGGTCCATTGAATTACACTTTTGCAACATCCAACAGCTATTTAACACCGGTATTGATTGACAATGAAAATGTAGGTGCAGGTATTTATGATGGTCGTGGAGGTGGTATGCTTTCTACGCTTCCCGCTGCTTTTCCAAAAGGATATAATGCATTCTATTCTATGAAGTATGAACTTAGTCAGGGAGCTTACCGTGATTTTTTAAATACACTTTCTTATCCACAACAGGTAAACCATACTGGTAATACACCAAGCAGTGTGGTTGGTACTGCAGCTTTATCTACCTTAAACAGAAGTTATATTGAAATTAAAACACCCGGCATTTCGGCAAGCAATACACCTGCTGTGTATGGATGCGATGCAGGGGGCAACAATGTTTTTGATGAAACCAATGATGGTGAATGGGTTGCATGTAATTTTTTAACCTGGGCAGATCAGGCTGCTTACCTGGCATGGTCAGCCTTGCGCCCAATGACAGAATTTGAATATGAAAAAATGTGCCGTGGAATTTTAGCTCCGGTAACCGGTGAATATGCATGGGGCAACACAACCAGTTTTCTTACACCCTATAACCTAACAGCTGCCGGTACAACTGGCGAAACAGCAGGCAATGCATCAACAACAGTAGGCAATGCAAATGTATTTATAACCAATCCGGGTCCGCCCAATAATGGCCCTTTCCGAAATGGTGTATTTGCAACAGTCACCAGCGACCGGGTTACCAGCGGTGGTGGCTTTTATGGAGTAATGGAACTTACAGGCAATATGTTTGAGCAATGTATAACTACGGCTAATACTTTCGGCAGGGCATTTAATGGAGAACATGGTAATGGTATGTTGAATGTAAATGGTTATGCAGTTTTAAGTACATGGCCGGGTTGGGTTTCTGGTCAAATTAGCGGTGGAAGTGATGATGGCATTATTTACAAAGGAGGAAGTATAAATATAACGAGCAATAATTATATCAATGTTAGTAACAGGGGAGCTTATGCTGCCCCTCCGAATATATCTCTTGGACGAGGATCTTCTTTTCACTACGGATGCAGAGGTGGACGCACTGCGTTTTAAGAAGAAGCAATCATTTTATTTTTAAAATAAATAATCAATAAATGAAAAAGATAATTTTAATTGTTACACTTTGTTTTTTCATCAGCAAAAATGCCGTAGTACAAGGCCAGGTAATTACCGAAATACCAAATATGCTGAATGTTGAAGGGAATTTATTAGTGAAAGCACCAACGATTACCACCAGTAAAGCACCAACTGGTGCACAAACAGTAACAATGGTAAATGGGCAACTGAAGGAATTATTGTACTATGACTCAACAGGCAGGGTATATGACCCAGGAGGACCGTCGGGTAATTATTTACCAGGTATGAGTGCAACATATGAAATCAGATCTTTTGGTGAAAATAACGGTATTGAATTAACAGTAGAAACTATGGGACTTGGTACAGGCGATTCTTTAATTATTAAAGTACCAGGTTCGCCTGAGACCCTATTGGCAGTTGGTAATGGCTATAACACTACCGGAAAATGGGTGTTTAATTCATCAACTCTACTCGTAACTTTTAAGTCCAATGGTGATGCTAATACGGGCATTGGCTTTTCTTTATTATTTAAAAAAAAGTATGGTATCAATGGTATCAATCATGGAATGTTTTTTAATGTCCAAAAAGGTGCTTTCCAAAGCGGACACTTAAATAATTATGCTACAGGAAACTATTCAACAGCATTAGGCAACAATACAACAGCCAGCGGAACTGCTTCTACAGCAATAGGGAATAATACAACTGCCAGTGGAAATTATTCAACCGCAATGGGAAAATCAGTTTCAACCAATAATAAATCCGGAGCATTTATTATTGGTGATAACTCCACAAATACAATAATGAATGCTGCCCTTGATAATAATTTCAGGGCAAGGTTTGCCGGAGGCTACCGGCTATATACCAGCAGCGATTATACTACAAACGCTGTTCTTTTTGCAAACGATAATGCATGGAGCACTTCAAGTGATAAATACAGCAAAGAAAAATTTGAAGATGTAAATGGTGAAGATTTTTTAAAAAAGATTGCCGAAATGAAGCTCACCACCTGGAATTATAAAACACAGAACCCACAAAAATTCCGCCACTACGGCCCCATGGCACAGGATTTTTATGCTGCCTTTGGAAAAGATAAATATGGTACCATTGGCAACGACTCTACCATTAACCAGGCCGATTTTGATGGCATAAATTTAATAGCTATACAGGCACTGGAAAAAAGAACAACGCAGCAGAAAGAAAATATGGAAAAAGATATTGCTACACTTAAGAAAGAACTGGAAGACCTGAAAGCAATGCTGCTGCAGCAAAAAAAAGAAATGGATGAACACAGGACAGAAAAGAATCCATGTAACAACCTTATTACATTAAATGAAAAGAAGGATTTGGAAAAATCTGGCAAACAATAAAGTTGAAATTATTTTATCACATACAATAATAAAATGAAAAAACTAATCTTTTGCTTATTAGCAATAATCAATTACCAGCTATTGGTAGCACAAAGTGTAGGCATCGGCACTACCACTCCCAACACCTCTGCGCAATTAGATGTAACCAGCACCACAAAGGGAATGCTGATACCAAGGATGACCGGTGCACAAAGAATAGCAATTCCAACCCCGGCAATTGGATTATTAGTTATACAAACTAATACAGAAGCAGTGCCTCCCTCAACACCCGGACTTTATTTATTTGAACAGGCAGGAGCTTTTCAGGTATGGAGAAGAATAGCCAGGACGGATGAAATTACCAGCGGCACATCCACATGGACTCTAAGTGGCAGCAATCAATATAGTAATGTAGCCGGCAATGTGGGTATTGGTATAGGAGCCCCCACATCTAAGTTTCATTTAGTTGGAAACTTACTTCAGGATAATGGTACAATAACGATGAACAATGCTGCTGCTGCTATTCAGCTTCAGAATGCCGGGTTAAATAAGGGGTTTTTGCAATTATCAGGAAACAATTTAACACTGGGTACCAACATTGGAAACGAACTGGGAAAGTTTGTTATAGGCATGGATGGGAGTGATAAAGTTTTTGTGGACTCTACTGGTAATTTACAAATTGTTGGCGAACAGCTTGCCTCATTAACAGAGCATGGACACTTGATGCTTGGTAGCACCAACACTTTGAACATGGTGTTGGACATGAATGTAATACAGGCAAGGTATAATGGTGCCGGAGCTAATCTTTATCTCCAGCCATTTACAGGTAATTTAGGAATAGGCGCTGTAGTTCCTGCCGATAAAGTTGAAATAAATGGCTCCCTTCGCCTGCATGGTGGTAGCCAGGAGCTTAAATTTGAAACTGACCAAGCAGTAAATACAACAGTAACTCCCAAACCTGGTATCAGTTTTATAAGATCAAATAATACATTGCTTGGCCGCATGGAATATGTGGACACATTCGGCTTCGCCAACTTTATGCGTTTCCGTATGGGAGATAATATTGTAAACGGACTGACTATTAATACCAGCAATCATACCGGAATGGGAACAGCAGACCCGTTGGGGCGGTTGCATGTTAGAGGTGCAACAGGTATTGATGAAATAGCAATTAACAGCGGTAATATCAGTGAAAGCGCAACAATACAGTTTTACGGTTCCTTTGTGGAAGGATCTGCAAGTACAAAAAGAGGGTTTGTACAACTGGATGGAAGCGACCTGAAAATTGGTACGAACTCGGGTAATACAGTAGGGAGGTTTGTGATAAGAACTGATGGGGCCGACAGGGTATTTGTAGATGAAGCCGGTATTGTAAGTATTGGTACGCAAACTGCTGCTGCAGGTTATATGCTTCGCCTCGGCGGCAAAATGATTTGCGAAGAGGTAAAAGTAAAACTGCAGGGCAACTGGCCGGATTATGTATTCAATAAAAATTATAATCTTCTTTCATTTTCAGCACTGGAAAAATATATTCAGGCAAACCATCATCTTCCTTCTATTCCGCCTGCCGCTGAAATACAGCAAAATGGATTTGAACTGGGTGATATGCAGAAACGATTGCTTGAAAAAGTAGAAGAACTCACCTTGTACATTTTGCAACTGCACAAGGAAATTGAATTATTGAAAAAAGCAAACCCCTCGGTGAAATAATTAAACAAACGCAGTTATGAAAAAGATTTTTCTGTTTGTTATGTTGCTGCTGCAGGTGTTCCTTTCACAGGCACAGGTAGAAATGCCATTCCATATTGCCAATAGTTTAAAGGGTAACCGTAGCTTCAGGGATTATGCAAGGATGATGACGAGGTATTATGATAGCCTTCAGCTGGCCACAACAGATTCCCAGCAACTGAAGGCTGTGAACAGTCAATATAAAAAACTGGCACGCCAGCTTCAGTATCTGGAAGGCAGGCTGGATGGGAGAGGCAATATTGTAAATGTGAGCCAGAAAATAGTACAGGCTAAAGATGAACTGGATGCATACATGCATCAAAATAATTTTGTAGAGTCTCATTTAGGTAGTTGGACAATTGTTGGGCCTCAGCAAGTGCTTTCCAGTTATGGTAACAAAGGTATTGGCCGGGTTGACAGAATTGCTTTTCATCCCACTGACCCGGACATTATTTATGCCGGCACACCTGCTGGTGGATTATGGAAAACAACAACGGGTGGAGTGGTTTGGAATAGTGTAAATGATTATCTGCCGCATCTCGGTGTTTCGGGTATTGTTGTAAGCCATGCCAATCCTACTACATTATATGTATTAACCGGCGATGGGGATAGTAATCTCGGTCAGTTTGGTTTTGTTGAAGGGTTCGATTATATCCGCCCATCTATTGGAATACTTAAATCAACAGACGGCGGCATTTCATGGAGGCCATCCAGTTTAAACATACCCGGTTTTTATGTTGGCTATAAACTGATACAATCTCCAACTGATGCCAATGTGTTATTAGCAGCCACCAGTAAAGGGTTGTACAGAACAGACAATGGTGGATCGAACTGGGATCTTGTATCAGCCGATTCATCCAGGTATTATGACATAGAATGGAGGCCCGGTGTCAGTGCACATTTATATGCAGCTACTGCAAATAATATTTTTATGTCCACATCGGCCGGGCAAACATGGGCAAATATCACCAACAGAATTCCTGAAAACATCAGCGGATGCCACCGGATAGCCCTGGCAGTAACCCCAGCCAATAACACCGTGCTTTATGTTATGACGGGTAGAAATGCCGGCGGAGATTCAAGAGAGTTTAGAATATTCAGGAGTACGAATACGGCAGGAACTTTCTTTTTGCGGTGGAATGGTACCTATTCATGGGGTACTATTGAGTATATGTTTAATCTAGCAGTTTCCTCAGTAGATTTTAATAAGGTGGTTTTTGCAAACCTGGCAATTGGGTATAGTACAGACGGAGCGTCAACTTTTCCGGATTTTAGTAATTATGATGATGATACACAGCCGGATTATGTTCATGCTGATATTCATGAACTGAATTATAATCCCCTTAATGATAAACTTTTTATTGGTTCTGATGGCGGTGTTTTTACCACAACAGATCATGGCGCTAACGCATTGGGACGATTTTTAGGAATGGAGGCTACCCAGTTTTATCATTTTGATATGGATGATAATAATCCCGATATTATACTTGGCGGAGCCCAGGATAATGGTATAATGCTTAAAAATGATAACACCACCTTTTTTAAAAATTATACGGGAGGAGATGGTTTTGATATTGCATTTCCTCATAATAACCACGGTAGTTTTATCATAGCAACTATCAATACAGCCACCCGTGCATTTTATCCCGATTTTAGGAGTACCTACTGGTTTATTGGCAATCAAAACGCTGTATGGTTTAAACCGGTTGCAACTTCCTGGTTCGATAGTGCAAAATATATAGGTAGTAGTAGTAAAATAATAAGATGGGTAACGATAAATGGAAGCCCTATAGAGTTTGATGGAAAAGGAAGATGGGCATTAACAACATCCCCGAGTAATGGCAACCGCCTTTATGCAGCAGGCGGACCCGAATGGAATGATGCAGGAAATGCTAATGAGAGATCATTGTCCAGATCCGATGATAAAGCCGTTACCTGGACAGAACTAATCAATAATCCGGGATTGCCTGACAGTATTGGTAAAATAACTTCTGTTGCTGTGCATCCCCTGAACTCAAATATTGTTGTGATTACTTTAGGGGGGTTCCAGGCTGGTCAAAAAGTTTATTATTCATCCAATGCCGGCGCCAGCTGGACAAACTATACAGCAGGCTTGCCTGATTTGCCTGTTAATGTTGCTGTAGTTACATCAGCAGGCGATATTTATATCGGGAATGATATTGGAGTATTTTATATCAGCAGCGGGATGAATACCTGGATGCCTTTTTTTAATGACCTTCCAAAAGTACCTGTAACAGATCTGAAAATTCAAGGTACAGAAATTTATGCTTCCACTTTCGGAAGGGGGATATGGAAATCGCCGCTTGCATCAGGTTCCTGTGCATCATTGATTACACTCAGCACCAATCAATCAGGCCGCATATTTTACGAAGGCAATGTTATCAATGCAAGTTCACAACTTATCAATGGGGTGGGTACCGAAATTTATGCAAAGGCGCAAACCGAAACTACTTTATTGCCTGGTTTCATTGCCAATGCAAACACCGGTGAAGAATTCAGGAGCTGGATAGCTAACTGTGGCCAGGGTGGAACATTTTTTCCTATGGGTTCTCCGGCATCCATCGTACAAACAGCAATGAAGTTTACAAATGATTCATTGACATTCAGGCTGGCATTTCCTGCATTGGTTTCTGTAATTGTTGCAGATGAAAGCGATGGCAGCATTAGAAATAATATTATTGAAGAACTCCGGTTACAGGAAGGATTGCATACAATAAAACTACCTCAACAACTTCAATACAAAAAAGTAATGCTGATTGCTGATGGCGAAATTATTGGCATAAAAGAAAATTAATAATTGACCGGCTGGTTGAGAGTTTTTTTTTGACAAAAGACTCACAACTAAGTCTTGTGTGGCTAACTCCGGGCTTGTTAACAGAATATCGCTTTCTCTTGCCCCGGTTTTTTATCTGTACAAAGCCGGAAAATGAAACAGATAAGTATGCAATCCGTTATGCCGATTTTGTGATGCCGTTGATAAATGCAATAAAAGAACAGCAGCAACAGATTGATGAATTAAAATTATTGATATATAAATTGAAAGACAATGGTAGTACAAATAAAAACTGAAGCTTATAATGACAAATGGACAACGAAACACATTTGTTTCGCCATTTACTCATTCCCGCTACCGTTTAATAATTAATTAGCCTGTATCTGCCATATAATAATTGATTAACTCCGTTATCTTCTTAGCCGCTTGATGAACTGAAGACACAAAATAGATTTACATCAGAAAATCTCTGCATGACTGATACCTTTTTAATAACAGAAAAAATAAATGAAGTCAGAAGGGAAATGAAGAGTACAGGAGTATGGAAAAATGAAATACCAGCCTGGGTTAAGGAGTTTGAGAAAAGAACAATTACCACCGGTCAAGATTTTTGTGAGTGGCTACAATTCATTTATCTGCCTAACAGGAAACCGGAGATGACATGGAAAAAGGAAGAGTATGCAGGAGATTATATAGCACCGCAGGCAACAAAGTTTTTTTGGTGGCGATATTAAAAAAGGAAAGTTGCTGCAATTATTAATTGAACTGGACTCAATATCATAACTAAAAAAATCATACATCATTAAAAAAATTACACTGAACCCTGAGTGAAAAAACAAAAAAACAATAAAATGAAACAAAAACTTTTATTGCTGCTTGCTATTTGCTTTACACAGCAAGCAATTGCACAAACGCAGGTACCCGGTGTGCAAACACCCTGCACCACCGCACAGCAAGGCACAGCGGGGGATATTACAATCTCTTACACCATTGGTGAAATGACATTGGTAGAAAGCCTGCAAAAAAATGGCTTGCTGATTACACAGGGAATAATGCAGCCGGTTGATAAAGGTATTGCCAGTATGGTGTATGAATGTTTTAGCCAGGCGGAGATTAAAATTTATCCCAACCCAAACCCCGGCACATTCTCCCTGCAATTAAGCATGTTTAAAAAAGGAAATATAAAAACACAATTGTTTGATGCAGGCGGAAAGCTATTGCTAATAGATGCGTTTGACTATAACACATTTGCCACCCGCCAATACAACATAGAGCGGTTGCCCTATGCAGTGTATTACCTGCAATTGTTCTTTACTGAAGAGGGACAAACAACGGCAAAAAAATGTGTATACACCATTCAAAAAATCAAATAACCAATAACTATTAAACTTTTTAAGATGAAAAAGATTTTTTATTTGCTTATGCTTATCACTATTGTTTCAATTAAAATGCAGGCGCAAGTGCCTAACAAGTTCAACTACCAGGCTGTGGCCCGCAATAGCCAGGGGCAAAGCCTTGCCAATGCAAATATTAATTTGCGGCTTACCATATTGGATGGTAGTGCAAATGGCACAAATGTTTACAGTGAAACAAGGCAGGCTACAACCAACCAGTTAGGTTTATTTACTGTTGCTATTGGTGGGCCCGGCGCTACAGCTACAACAGGCAACTTTGCCACTATCAACTGGGCAACCGGTAATAAATTTATTAAAGTAGAAGCCGACCCATTGGGAGGAAATAATTTTTCTGTATTGGGAAATACTGAAATGCTGAGCGTTCCTTATGCACTCTATGCAGTAAATGGAACACCCGGTGCTACTGGTCCGTTAGGTCCAATTGGTTTAACTGGCGCCACTGGTCCGGTTGGTCCAACAGGCGCACAAGGTGTTCCCGGTCCGGTGGGTGTTACTGGCCCACAAGGCCCAATTGGTTTAACAGGTGCTACTGGTCCAGCTGGCCCCGTTGGTGCTACTGGTCCGCAAGGTCCAATAGGTTTAACTGGAGCCACTGGTCCGCAAGGACCACAAGGAATACCCGGTGCAGGTACTGTTAGTGGAACTACAAATTTTATTGCAAAGCTTACTTCATCAAGTGCAGTGGGTAACTCTATTATGTTTGATAATGGCATTAATGTGGGCATAGGTACTTCGTCTCCAACAGAGAAACTTCATGTTGCCGGTAATATTCTTTCCACCAACAGAATAGATGCCAATAGTGTAATTGAAGGTGGTGGTTTAAGCTCATTGGGAGTCCTTTTTGTGAGTCAAACTTCCCTTTTACAGGGTGCAGTTACAGGAAATTCAACCGCCAGTTTTAATGGAAATATTAATTCAAATACCTCCTTGACTATCAACGATGCTTCTGCTATTTTGCAATTAAGAAGCTCAAATGTTAATAAAGGATTTGTACAATTATCGGGTGATAATCTACGAATTGGAACTAGTGGCGGAAATACTTTGGGCAATATTGTTTTTAGAAATGATGGAGGAGACATTATTGAAATGAAGAAAACGGGTACTGGTGGTGGATGGTTGCAAATAAACAACAATGGTGTTTCTAATGGGGTTTTACAGGCTACATCAACAGGTGCTTTATCACTTTCAAACCCTATAGCCAATGAGCAATTGCAGTTGGGTGGACAAGTATTTATTAATAATACCGCGGGCAGAACTGGCATTGGCACATCATCACCAACAGAAAGATTGCATGTAAACGGGAATATGATAGTGAATGGAAATGCTGTTATTGATGATGGAAGAATAACAGCCACCGCCACTGGCTCTGCTTATAACCTGCTGCCATTAGCTTATGGCCGGGTAACAACGGCTGGTAATAAAGCCGGTGGAACAACAAATTTTACTTCTGTAGAGAATCCGAATCCAGGTCATTATGTTGTTTACGTTACCGGATTAACTGCTTCTTCAATACTCATGGTTACTAGTGGAGGAGCAACCTATTCAATTGCTGCTTTCTTCGAAAATCCAGGTAGATTCACCGTTAACACCCGGAGTATCGTCAGCGGTGATTTTGAGAATTGGTTTTTTCATTTTGTAATCTATAATCCACAATAATCAAAATTCATTAAACTTTTCTATTATGAAAAAGATTTTTTTCATTATCTACTTGATAGTGATATCATTTATTAATGCAACCGCTCAACCCACTATTAAAGCAACCGCTCAACCTACTGTTAAAGCAACCGCTCAACCTACTGTTAATATAACAACTCATCCTGCCGTGACTGTAGATATTGAACCATTGGAAAATAATCAAGTTGTATATGCTTCTATTGCTGCACCTGCTAAAAATCAAAAGCCTCATGCACATCTGGCACTTTTATTAAAGATTAAGAATAATGAAGCCAAAGAAATTAAACTTGAACGAATAGGAATTATTTATATAATAGGTACAACTGAATTTACGGCTTCCAATATTGCTGTAAATAAAACTATTCCAAAAAATGATTTTATTTATTGGAACCAGATAAGAAGCAATATATCAATTATTCCTTCTGAAAGTCCGGAAAAAATAAAATTAGTTTTAGAATTTAGTAATTACCGAAACTCATATGAGGTTATTAAAAATTTAAAAAAACATACAAGCCCTGTTGCCGGAGGAAGTTATTTATTTCCAGCTAAAACAAGTGACCTGCGAATCAATGAATATTGGCAAACAGCATCAACCCATAGCGAAAGTGCATATGGCAGCCAGCTTTTTGGATATGATATGGGCGTATATGGTTGGAATAAAGATCATTGGAGTGAATTATTGGAAGAAGCAGAAATGAAAGCCGCTAAAGATCGTAAGAACTCAGATTATCGAATTTTTGGTAAACCTTTATATGCTATAGCAGATGGAATAGTATTAAAAAGTGAAAATAATATAAATGAAAATCCTGAACCCCCTACTTATGAATCAAATCTCTATCAAACAGGTGCAATTCCTCGAAACAAAGGGGGTAATGGTAATTGTTTTATTATTCAATATGGAGACGAGATAGTGACTTATGCACATTTAAAAAAAGGGTCGTTAAATAAAGCACTGCTTGACCCTGGCAAGAAAGTAAAAGCAGGTGATTTTTTAGGGCTTTCTGGCAACTCCGGTAATAGCAGCAAACCGCATCTACATATTGAGGTAGTGCAAGGACATATTGATCCTTTAAAAACGCTGGGTGTTGATAACAAGCCTGAAAATGTATCATTAAGACCCTTTCCTTTCAGAAACACTTATTCGATTGCCTTCGATAAACTCCAAAACCCTGATCCTAATGCACCTTGGGTCAAATTAAATGGCAACAGCATAGCTGATGTTTCTGCTGCAATTTGGCCTTCAGAAAAAACTCCTTGTTGGTATCCACCAGGTTATGCTGAACTGGCTTTTCATGGTGTTTCAAAATCTTCCTTTCAAAGTACATATAATAAGATAGCAGATTGCGGGTATTACCCAATATGGATTGAAAGTTTTAGTGTAAACAATAATCCATTTTTTAATGCGATATTTCGTCCATATACCGCCGGACTTTCTTGTTATTCCCGTACAGATTTAAGTCAAGATGAATATCAGGCAGAAATAACAAAAAACTCAAAGTTGACAAAACCATTGCGATTGACTTTCGTAGATAGCTATCTTGACAAAGGGCAAATAAAATATACTATGATATGGCTCAACTCTTTTGGGCCAGCAAATTTTACTTATGCAGGGAAAACGGAAGAGGAACATCAGAAACTTTTTGAAGATAATGCTGCAAAGGGCTGGGTACCCGTAAATGTTTCTGTAGTTTCAATAGCCGGAATCAGATTTTATACAGCCTTATACGAGAAAAAAAATGTAGGCGGCTTTCAGTTAAAAAGTAAGCTAACCCATGCTGAATATCAGAACCTATTTGAATCTAATAGTAATAAAAAATTAGAACAAATTTACATTAATGCGTACACACATAACGGCGAAACGCAATTTTCTGCGATATGGTATGAAAATTCAGGCTTCAATGGCATGGTAGCTGTGCGGAAGGCAAATAACGAAAGCTATCAACAAAATTATAATAACAATCTCGCTGAAGGATTTACAACAAGATGTGTAACTGGATATGAAATAGACGGGAAGTCGTGGTATGCAGGAAGCTGGGCTAAATAAAAAGTTCGCTTCCCTGCCGGGTGTCTAATGAACGATATCAGTAAGTAAGAAATAACCATCTACCTGTAAAACAAAAAGAACCTTCTCTCAATATTGTAAATAATAAAATCATAAAATATGAAACAATTTATCATAAAACATTCTGCGGTGCTGGTGTTATCTTTCTATGCACTGCAGGGAACAGCTCAGTTACCACAAGCCCATAAAATGACCCCTGAAGAAATTAAAAATGGACAAAAGATTACAGTTGCGAAAAATGTAATAGCTACTCTTTCGCCAGCAGCAAAAGCCAAAGCTGCAGACCGGGGCCACGCCATGACAGCTCTTATTTTAAAAGCTATCCTGCACCGGGTAGATCCGGCCAAATACCCGGTAAACCTTCAACCAAATTCTGTGGAAATGAATATCCAGGCAGCAGTCAATAAATTATCGCCGGCTATTTTTGACTCTATTAGTGCTAAAGCCAAATTAACAATGGATAATCCCGCTAAAAAGGAAAATGTATTGGGAAAATTCAAGAACCTGAATTTTCAGGAAGCTTCTTTACTCCCAAACATTAAAAAGCAAAGCGGTCTTGAGTTTAAGGCGGTTACTCCTGACATTGAGATTATTGATCAAAACAAGTTTCAGTTAGCAAATAGTTTTACTAAGGTAGATATCAATATCAGTAATGTTGATTGCATTGCCCGTACTTCTATGGCCGATCCTTACGACTATACTGTTTTAACCGGGTTACTGATTGGTGCCAGCGGCAACACTAATAATGCCAATTCTATTATTGGTTGTGGAATGATTGATGGGTTAACCTGTGATTTCAACGGATATCGCTTCGGCACTTACTCAATGAACACTACCGCCGGTTTCCCAAAAACATTTTATTGCATTTTTGTACTTATAACATCAATGCGAGATGACGTTGCGGATACAAGGGATTATTTCGATGCCATGATGAGTATGATAAGCTCCGCCGCAGTATCACCTGATGATGGGCTTGATGGAATGGTGGCTGCGGTAACAAATTGTATGAACGACCTCATTGCTGAATGGATTCATGAAGACAGACCGCTGATACCTTATGCTGTAAAATTACAGGTGGATAATGCAAATGCCGCTATGGTCAATAACAGCATTATCAAATATATTCAAACCGGCGATATACTTGAATTTGGCAATCCGATCCGCTATGGTAAATACCGTATCAAATTTTTTTGGCAAATGAGGAAATGAGAACAATAGAAGTAATAAAAAAAATCTGCCGGGAGTCTCTTTGGCCCTTGCCGTGCAGGAGGGCTGCGGGTATTGAGGAATTGATAAGAAAAAACATAATTCCCTTTCTGCTCCCTTGCCGGGTGTTCAATTATAATCTTTCACAGTCGCTGTGTCAAATGAATTGGCGTGTTGGTTATGTAGCACCCACGGTGGCTATTTAAATTCGGCTTTAAATAAAAATTATTACTTGAACTTACACCTCTAATAAAAAAATATTTCAAAATTATTCTAGGCAATCATCGTTCTGTTAATTGCTAATTAATTATTTGTAACGGAGCATTAGCTTTTGTTTTTTTAATGAAGGCATAGAAAATACTTTCTGGAACAAACAATTCTGGTATGTATTTCATATTGGCACTGCATTGATATTGGCACTTATTCAAATCTGGATATGGTTCCGCACTCATCATGTAAAATGGCATCGGCTGCTGGGAAAACTTTATGTCGTTGGTTCTTTGGTTGGCGGCGCTTCGGCCATGTATCTTGGTGCAACAATCAGCTATGAAGGTTCAAGGCTGCCGTTATTTCTTTTGTCTTCGCTTTGGCTGTTTATGACCACTGCTGCATGGCTAAGCATTAAACAGAAAAGCAGCAAGATGCTGGTGCTGGAACAATGCGGCCACATGATTTTTTGAAAAGAATAGCTAATTAATATTTCAATTCATTGTTTTGTTTGGCAACGTTATTATTGCCGCTACTCCCGTATATAAACTTTTCAGTAATAAAATTATTCCTTCCACTCTCCCAACCCTTCCCTGATCATTACCGGCTCATCACCTGTGCAATCAATAACGGTAGATGGAACCATGCCGCCGATGCCACCATCAATTACATAATCCACTTCATTCCTGTAATTTTCAAACATAATTTCCGGGTCGGTGTAATCTTCCAACATTTCTCCGGGCAGTGAAGCACTAAGAATAGGGCGACCTAGTTCTTTTATTATCGCCATGGCAATATTATTAGCAGGAATACGAAGACCAATAGTGTCTTTTTTACTTTGTAAAATTTTTGGCACCATTTTACTGGCCGGCAGAATAAATGTATATGGACCGGGCAAATAGTCTTTCAATAGACGATATATAGGATTAGGAATCGGTTTTGCAAAATCGCTCAGGTGCGATAAGTCGCTGCAAACAAAAGATAGTTGTGCTTTTTTAGGCTCCACTTGTTTGATGCGGCAAATCCGTTCGATGGCTTTTTGCTGCAGAATGTCACAACCCAGGCCATACACGGTATCGGTAGGATAGATAACAATCCCTCCTTTTTGCAGGCTTTCCACCACCTGTTTTATCAATCTGGCTTGCGGGTTTTCGGGGTGAATTTGTAATAACATAGGCTTACGTTCTGCTTAAAAATACAAGGTTTTAACAAATAGATCGCCGGTAAACTCTATTTACCCGGCAATTCGTATTTTCACCGCCGCTTATCTTTGTAAAACTAAAGAATTGTCATGCAGTTAAAGCCGGTAGCCACCTTTGATACGATTGATCCAGAGGTGTTTAAAAGAGATTATTACCGCCCCGGTGTGCCTGTGGTCATCAAAAACCTGTCGCACAACTGGCCAGCCAATACCAAATGGAACTGGGATTATTTCAAACAATTAGTTGGTGACAAAAAAGTGCCGCTTTATAATAACATAAAAAGCGATGCTTACACTCCTATCAATACGGCCGACGATTACAAAACTTTTGGCGAATACATTGATATGATTAGCAGTGGCCCTGCTGCGTGGCGGATATTTCTCTTTAATATATTTGACCATGCTCCGGAACTGATCAAAGATTTTTCCTGGCCAGAACATTTGATGAAAGGCTTTGTAAAAAAATACCCGATGTTGTTTACCGGTGGCGCCGGCAGCATTACCCATATGCACTACGATATTGACCTCTCCCACATTCTGCATACACAGTTTGCCGGCAGAAAAAGAGTGTTGATGTTCCCTCATGGAGAACAATACAAATTATACCGTAAGCCTTATGAAGTATTAAGCCTTGCAGACTTTTCTAATTACTATGAGCAAGATGGTTCCCCGGATTATGAAAAATTTCCGGCATTGAAACTTGCCGAGGGCTTTGATTTTATATTGGAACCCGGCGATACATTATTTATGCCTGCCGGTTACTGGCACCATATGGAATATTTAGAAAGTGGATTTGCCATGAGCCTCCGTGCCATGCAACCCTCACTTGCCGGAAAAATAAAAGGCATCTGGAGTCTGATCGGTATGCGCAATATTGATACACTGATGAAAAAGACAGTACCTAAATGGTGGTATAAGAGGAAAGAAAGGAAGGTGTATGAAAATGCAGAAAAGGAATTAAAGAATGTAGCATTGAGTTAAAATAAAAGAGGCTGTCCCAAAAGGGGTGGCCTTTTTTAGTTTTTGGAGGCGATTTATTCACATTTTGGTTGTATAAAATGTAGTTGCAAAAGCCTTATTAATTTTTAAATTTTGCTGTACAACTTATTGTATGGCAAAACCACT
>JANNQR010000065.1:0-4034 GCA_031400855.1 Chitinophagaceae bacterium
GATTCCTTTTTTTTGCGCACCTTGTTGTATAGAGAGTTATTTAAATAAACCAACATCAGTACACCCGTTTCTACCGCTATACCAAACAAAGCGATAAAGCCAACTGCCACTGCTACCGAAAAGTTTACATCAAAAAAGAAAAGAGAATAAGCACCACCTACCAAGGCTACAGGAATACTGGACAGTACAATCAATACCTCCCGGTAAGTATGGAAGGTGAAATATAGTATGACCATAATAATGAGGAGTACAATGGGAATCAGAATCTTTAACCGCTTTTCTGCCCTCACCTGGTTTTCGTATTGTCCGCTCCACTCTATAAAATAACCCTTAGGTAATTTTTGTACGAGGCTGTCTAATTTCTTCTTCGCATCATTTACCGTACTGCCTAAATCTCTTTCCCGGACATTGAACAATAGTGTGCCCCGCAGCATCGCATTTTCTGAGGTAATCATAGGAGGGCCCTCTGCTATGTACACATCTGCTACTGCAGAAAGGGGAATAGGTCCACTGGGGCTGGTAACCAGCAAATTTTTTAACTGCTCTATATTGTTACGAAAATCTTGTGCGAAACGGGCATTCACTGAAAAGCGTTGCCGCCCTTCAATAGTCGTGGTAATGTTCATTCCCCCTATGGATGATTCAACTACCATATTAATATCATCCACACTTAAACCGTAACGACCAATTTCTTCCCGTTTAATTTTTATTTCAACATACTTACCACCAACAATTGGTTCTACATATAAATCTTTAATCCCCTCCACACCTGTTAATGCTACTTTGAATTGTTGTGCAAGGACATTAATTGAATCAAGGCTTTGACCATAAACTTTTACTCCTACATCTGTACGGATACCGGTTGACAACATATTGATACGATTGATAATCGGCTGTGTCCATCCATTAATTACTCCGGGGATTTGTAGTTTACTGTTTAGTTCCTCAATGATTTTATTTTTCGTCATTCCTTTCCGCCATTGAGATTGAGGTTTAAGCAGAACAATAGTTTCAATCATACTGATGGGAGAATTGTCAGTAGCCGTATTTGCCCTTCCTGCTTTCCCCAATACATTCTGTACTTCAGGTACCGTTTTAATCAATTTATCCTGTACCTGCAGAATGCGTTTTATTTCGGTATTGGAAACATCCGGAAGTGTTACCGGCATAAATAATAAAGAACCTTCATCCAGCGGTGGCATAAATTCAGAACCTAACCGCATTACAAATGGAATACTTGCAGCAACCAGGACAAAAGCAATGGCAATTGTTGTTTTTTTCCAACGCAGGCACCAGCGGATTACAGGATTATACAGCCAAAGAAAAAATCTTGATACCGGATGCTTTTTCTCGGACCGCATTTTACCTTTCAACAATATTGCCATTAGCACCGGCACCAAAAAAATTGCTATAAAAGCAGAGCCTATCATGGCGAATGTCTTGGTAAGAACCAGGGGTGTAAATAATTTTTTTTCCTGACCTTCCAGAAAGAGTATCGGCGCAAACGATACTAACGTAATCAATATAGAACTGAAAACTGCCTTTCCCACTAAGACAGAGGAGCTTTCAATTCTTTTTAATCTTTCTTCATTTGAAATCATATCAAATTTTTATTCTGTTTCTTCCGTAATAGATTTTAGGGCATTCTCCACCATCACTATTCCGGCATCCACCAGATCACCTACTGCAAGCGCCACACCGGCAAGCGACATAATGTTAGAGCTTACATTAAACCAATCCATCATAATGAAGGAAATCAATACACTCATTATAATGGTTATAACAACTATTAATGCGCTGCGTACATGCAACAGGAAAATGAGCAGCACAATTGCAACAACAATGATCTCTTCAATCACTGCTTTTTTTAAGGTGCCAATTGTCGCTTCAATCAAATCTGACCGATCATAAGCCACATGAAACTTTACACCGGGAGGTAAACCCTTTTCAACATCTTTTATCTTCTCTTTTACTTTATCAATAACATCTTTTGCATTTTCTCCATATCGCATGATTACTATTCCACCTACTTTTTCTCCTTCACCATTTTCTTCTATAATGCCCAGACGCAGTTCGCCACCCATTTGCACTGTAGCAATATCTTTCACACGGATTGGAACAGAGCCCTGTGTCATTAATGGTATTTCTTCAATGTCTTTTATCTGCGTGATATACCCTATACCTCTTATAATATATCCCATATCAGCCATCTCAAATTTTCTTCCTCCAACATCATTATTGTTGGCTCTTACTTTTTCAATCACATCCATTAAAGAAATATTGTAATAGCTTAGTTTGTGCGGATCAATTACAATCTGGTATTGTTTCTGAAACCCACCAAAAGATGCTACTTCACTTACTCCTCTTACTGTTTGCAAAGCAAATTTGATATACCAGTCCTGCAATGCCCTCAGTTCTCCTAAATCAAGCGATGGTGCATCTAAGGTGTACCAGAAAATATGTCCCAACCCGGTGCCATCGGGACCTAATGTGGGTACAACATTTTGCGGTAATAAACGCTGAGCATAATTAAGCCGTTCCAATACCCTGGTACGAGCCCAGTAAATGTCAACATCGTCCTCAAAAATCACAAATACAAAACTCATTCCGAACATCGAATTGGCACGGATATTTTTTATTTTAGGAATACCCTGCAGGTTGGATACGAGAGGATAGGTTACCTGGTCTTCCATGATCTGCGGGCTTCTGCCCATCCACTCCGTAAATATGATAACCTGATTTTCAGACAGGTCAGGTATAGCATCTACCTTAGTATTGTTTACCGAATAAAGACCATAGGCAGTTACTCCCGCTGCTATCAGCAAAACAACCATGCGGTTCTTTAAAGCCCATCTGATAAAATTGCTAATCATACTTTATTTTGATCCTGATTGTCCATTATGTTTAAAAAGTTTAAAAGATTTAGCTGACTGTATTATGATAACAGAAGAAACAGCCGCAGAAACAATGATTATCCATTCGTTCAGTGTCATAGGTATTACATTCAATGCCTGGCGCACATAGGGTATTTGAATGACGCCTATTAAAATGGCAATGCTTCCTGTCACTGAATACCAGACATACTTATTTTTAATAACCTCGTTATTGAAGAATGGTCCGCTACTCATATTAAATACATGAAAAAGCTGGCAAAATATAAGGGTAAAAAACAGGACGTTATTACACATGGCTGTATCCCAGGGCTCACCGTTATGGTATGCATAGTGATTGAAAACCACTGCACCTGTGCTTGCTAATCCAATAACTATTGCATAAAAGAAAATAAGTTTCCACCGGTTTTTATTAATAATAGGTTCGGATGACTTTCGGGGAGGCAGCTTCATAATATCAGCACCCCCTTTGATAACCCCTAAAGCCAGCGCAGGCAACAGATCGGTAATAAGATTTATAAAAAGTATTTGTAAGGGTAATAATTGGAAGTGCAAATTCAGAATAGCTACAACAGCTATTACCAGCAATTCGCTAAGATTACAAGAAAGAAGAAAGGTTACAAATTTTTTAATATTCTCAAAAATAATACGCCCCTGTTTGATAGCTACCACAATAGCGGAAAAGGAGTCATCTTTCAATACCATATCTGAAACTTCCTGGGCTACTTGAGTCCCCCGGAGACCCATTGCAATACCAATATCAGATTTCTTAATGGCCGGTGCGTCATTTACACCATCACCCGTCATACCCACCACATACCCTTTTTCCTGGAAAACTTTTACCAGGTCAAGCTTATGCTTTGGATTGACACGGGCAAAAACCGAAGTGTTGATCCAGTGCTGTTTTTCATCTTCACTCAACACTTCATACTCTTGCATATCCTTTCCTATCACAGGTACTTCCTCTTCTTCTGATATGCCCAATTGAGTTCCTATATAATGTGCAGTGGAAGGATGATCACCGGTGATCATAACCACTTTAATCCCCGCTGTTTTACAATCATTGATGGCGGCTTGCACTTCCGGTCTTGGCGGATCAATCATACCAACCAATCCAAGAAAAGCCAGGTCATCTGTTAATGA
>JANNQR010000066.1:0-55479 GCA_031400855.1 Chitinophagaceae bacterium
AATGTGGCCATTTTTTGCGGACTGCTTTTAGCCGGTGGTATTGCTTCGCTGGCAATGAAAAAACCGGGAGTATCAGTAATGGAAAACCGGAAGCTGGCAGCATTCCCCAAATATTCTGACAGCTTATTCTGGAGCGGAAGATATTTTAAAGAGATAGATGAATACTATGCTGATAATTTTCCGCTGAGGGATAAATGGATAAGCTTTTCAGATAAATTCAAAAGCAATATCGGTTTCAACAGCAGCGAAATAAAGATGTACGATCCTAATAACGATGCTGAAGCCAATGAAAAAACGGATACCGCTAAAAACGAAACAGTGCAGGATGGTCCATTACCAGATGATGGTGCAACCGGCGAAAAGAAAAAGGGAGTTTTTGTATTTAAAAACAGGGCTTTTGAAATGTTTGGCGGCGGCCCGGGTCTGGGTAAGTCATATGCAGATGTTATCAATTCCTACAATCGCCAGCTTAGCCCCGGCATACAAGTGTATAACCTGATAATACCAGTAGCACTTGAGTTTGAAATAACAGAGAAATACGCCAAGCTACAGAAACCTAATCGTCCGGCGATTGAACATGTTTACAATTCCCTTGATTCGAATATCAAAAAAGTATGGGCCATTGATGAAATAAGAAAGCACCGTTCAGAATATATTTATTTTAATACGGACCACCATTGGACAAGCCTTGGAGCCTATTATGCATACCGGGCCTTTTGCTTAACCGCAGGGCTGACTCCCGTTTCATTGGATACCGTTGCATCTAAAACCAAGGATTCCTTTCTTGGTTCATTATACAGGCTTACAAAAGATCCGGGGCTTCGAAGCAACCCGGACTCAGTACGATATTACCTGTTTAAAGATTCCATAAATTTTTATATCGGCAGTAATACCATCGGCTATTGGTCCAAATCCAAAATGTATGGCGAGGGTGCCAGCGGCCCGAATAGTTATTCTGTTTTTCTGCAAGGCGATTTACCAACTGTAAAAATGGAAACGCAACATAAGAATGGAAGAAAGATTGCATTAGTAAAAGAATCCTATGGCAATGCTTTTGCACCATACCTGATAAATAATTATGAAAAAGTAATTGTGGTAGATCAGCGGTATTATACAGGCAACTTTATGGCAATGCTAAAAGCAGAAGGTATCAATGAATTGCTGTTTATTAATAACATTTTTGCAGCACATACACCTTATCATATTGATAAAATAAAAGGCCTGAAGAAATAAAAAAAACCTGAGTGTTAGCCCGCCGGCTCCAACTGGAAAGTAATGTCAACTATCAATAAAAAAAATGGAATGAAACTTACTTATCTTTTTTTAGCAAGTTGGATTTTCCTGGTTTCTTGTAATAACTCAGTTAAAAAAACTAAAGAAAACACTTCGGATACGACATCAAACATAGTCCCTAAAAAAGATACCATCGTTAGCAGGATATTGCCAGACGACGGACAGGTGGGTATAAAAAAGGGGCCTGTTTTTGTTTTCAAAAACAGGGGATTTGAACTTTTTAGCGGCGGCCAGGCAATGGGAAAGAAATATGCGGCTGTAATCAACATGTACAGCCGATTGAAAATACCGGGGCTCAAAATTTATAACCTTATTATCCCAACCAGCTTTGAGTTTGAGGTAACAGAAAAATACAAAAACCTGGTCACACCAGCCAGTGATGCAATCAAGGCTGTTTTCGCCGCCGAAGATCCGGAGATCGTTAAGGTAAATCCAGTGGATGAAATAAGAAAGCATCGTACCGAATACATTTATTTTAATACTGATCATCACTGGACAAGTCTTGGGGCATATTATGCCTACCGTTCATTTTGCGCCAGTGCCGGGCTTACGCCAATTTCGTTAGATAGTATTCCCTCTAAAGTAAAGCCTGGATTTGTTGGATTTTTGTACAGAGTTAGCCGGGCGGCTGTTTTAAAAAATAACCCTGACTCGGTTAGGTATTACCTGTTTCCTGATTCAAGCAGTTTTTACATTGGGAGTAACTCTATTGGCTATTGGGCAAAATCCAAAATGTATGCAGAACAGGTAAGTGGCGACAATAGTTTTTCTGTTTTTTTGCAAGGCGATTTGCCCATTTGCAAAATGGAAACGCAACATAAAAATGGAAGAAAGATTGCACTGGTTAAAGAATCATATGGCAATGCATTTGCGCCCTTTTTGATCAATAACTATGAAAAAGTGATCGTGGTAGATCAGCGTTCCTATAAAGGAGATTTTATTGCTATGCTGAAGGCAGAGGGAATTAATGAATTACTTTTTATCAATAATATTTTTGCGGCGCATACCCAGTTTCATATTGAAGATATAAGGGGGTTGATGAGATAGCTGCGAGTTGTTAGCTATGAGCTTCGAGCTTTTATAGCAAAAAGAGTCTTTCAAATATTGAAAGACTCTTTGATTTGGAGAACTCGAAACTCGTGGCTCACAACTCACAGCTTTAAATTCTTCTGCACCCAACCCACTATGGGTTTTATTTCCCGGTTATATTTATCTCCTGTAGCATAATGTACATATTTCAAAAAGTGGTAGTAATCCCCTTTGGGATATTTCTTCCGCCAGCCGGGGTATCGCTTATCCTGCCATTTTTTATAATAAGTGATGCTTTCTGCATCCGATGAAAATTTTTTGCATTTATTCCCTTTTATATAAAAGCCAAAAAGATTATGGTAACGAAGGCAGCATTTTTTACAACTCAGGTTGCCGGTCTCCTGCATACACTGGGCCATCACAAAATCAGGATGACGGATACCAGCAGCTTTAATGGCATCATACATCGCCTGCATCTTAGCCTTATTGATTGACTGACCAGATCCTGGCAGCAAAAACCCGAAAAGTAAAAAGGTGAGTAATAACTTCTTCATGCTTGATTTTTGGTTAAAAAATACAACAAAAAATGAACTTGCTTTGAAGCCCTCTTTAAAGATAGCAAAAGCTTTTCCTTTTGAAGGATTCCTTTACTTTGCACAAATATCTGTTCTAGTATGAACACAGAATTGATGGCAGAAGATCAATATAAACCACAGGATGATCAAGAACGATCATTACCACTGCAACCCGCCGGCATCCGTGTAGTCGCAAAAATAATTTCCTATATTTTTCATCCGGTTTTTGTACCGTTAATGGTTATCTGGTTTTTAGCAAACGAACATCCTACCATGTATGCTGGCTTCCAACCCTGGCTAAAGGATACTGCAGTAATGGGAGCAGCTTTTATCGCATTTACGTTTTTTCCGGTTGTCACCATTTTATTACTCAAAGGATTAAAATTTATAGACAGCATTTATTTACGTACTCAAAAGGAAAGGGTGATTCCATTTTTAGCCTGTATGATCTGGTATTTCTGGATCACTTATGTCTGGTTCAGTTTTGGCAAAACAAGAAATGCGGTAGATATGCCGCATGAAGCTGTTCAGTTTGCCATGGCAACTTTTCTCAGTACTGTTATCGGGCTGATGGTAAATATTAAAATGAAAGTAAGTCTGCATGCTATTTCAATGGGTATCGTTGTTACTTTCTTTACATTATTGGCTTTTTCGCAAGACCTTAATTTTGGTATTTATCTCACGGTGGCATTATTTATTGCCGGTTTGGTTTGCACGGCCCGGTTTATTGTTTCTGACCATACTTCACAGGAAGTATATGGTGGTTTGGCAGTAGGCGTAGTATCCATGCTGGCGGGGCTTCAAATGGAGAAATGGCTTAGTAGTTAAAGGTAAATAGAGCTGAAAAAATAATTTACCTAAAAAGTTAGTTTTTTATTACTAAATCATTTAGTTTTGAATCTGTCCCGATAGCTATCGGGATTACAATACGAAAAATAAAAACTTAAATCATGGCAAAATCAGACAAATCCACAGAAACAGTAAATGTAAATAGCGAAAAATTTAAAGCCCTCAAGCTTACCATGGATAAGCTGGAAAAGGATTATGGCAAAGGAAGTGTGATGATGTTGGGCGATAAACCACAAATGATGCAGGAAGTAATTTCCACCGGCTCCATCGGCCTGGATGTCGCACTTGGTATTGGTGGTTTACCAAAAGGTCGGGTAGTAGAAATATACGGACCAGAGTCTTCCGGAAAAACAACCCTGGCCATCCATGTGATTGCCGAAGCACAAAAAAAAGGCGGGATGTGTGCCTTTATAGATGCAGAACATGCTTTTGACAGTGCTTATGCAAAAAAACTCGGCGTTGATGTTGATAATCTTTTAATATCACAACCTGACTATGGTGAGCAAGCCCTTGAAATAGCCGATCG
Source organism: Chitinophagaceae bacterium (assembly GCA_031400855.1). Lineage (GTDB taxonomy): Bacteria > Bacteroidota > Bacteroidia > Chitinophagales > Chitinophagaceae > JJ008. The sequence goes on from JANNQR010000066.1 coordinate 4,273, forward strand.
GTTAATTCTTTCTGGTGCATTGGATGTGGTCGTAATTGACTCTGTAGCAGCATTGGTTCCAAAAAGCGAACTGGAGGGTGAAATGGGTGACAGTAAAATGGGATTGCATGCAAGATTGATGAGCCAGGCTTTACGTAAACTAACCGCCACCATTTCTAAAACAAATACCATTTGTATTTTCATCAATCAGCTTCGGGAAAAAATAGGTGTCATGTTTGGCAACCCGGAAGTAACTACCGGTGGTAATGCCTTAAAATTTTATGCATCAGTTCGTTTAGATATCCGCCGTCAGGCACAGGTAAAAGATGGTGATTCTGCAATTGGTAACCATGTAAAAGTAAAAGTGGTAAAGAATAAAGTGGCGCCACCATTCCGTGCAGCTGAATTTGATATCATATTTGGAGAAGGCATTTCCAAAACCGGCGAAATCGTAGATATGGGAACTGAACTGGGAATTGTCCAGAAGAGTGGAAGCTGGTATAGTTATAATACTGATAAACTTGGCCAGGGTCGTGATGCTGTTAAACAATTGATGCTGGACAATCCTGAACTGGCTAATGAAATTGAAGGCAAAATAAGAGAGAAAATAAAGGAAATGCAAGCGACCTAAAACCTTTTTAATCAATATGTTACTAAAATGGGTTAGTAAATATAACCGTCCGGTATTGACTGGACGTTTTTTTTATTTTCACATTTTCTTAATCTGGTTTCGCTAAATCAATGTTTAAACATTGTATATTTGTTTCTACCGTCAACCTGAGAGTCAAAAAGTACGTTATTAGAATACTACATGAACACATTTAGAAACAAAAGTAAAATCAGCAATTGGCTTCCATTCATATTTGGAGCAATGCTTTTTGTTTCCTTTTTTCTTCCCTGGGTTTCCTGGAGAGATGAAGTAGTGAGGGGGTATGCCATGTCATCCGGTGATTTTTTCAAGTCCTCTGTAGCTGTCTCAGGTCCCGAAAATCCATATCCGAAACTCAGCTTTTCTTTTTACATCTTTTGGCTTATTCCTGTTTTGGCAATATTATCAGCTGTTTTAGTTTTTCGTAAAAAGAAAATAACTCCTGTTTCTTATATAGCAGGTACATTATCGCTGGCACTGGTTACTGTTTATTATCTCTTCAGTCAAACTCTTGCCACTGATTTTTCTGTTGGCAAAAGTGTAATGGGTATGTTAAAACCATCCTTTTACCTGCATGCTTTGGGGGCTATTGGCCTTATAGCCGGTTCATTTCCAGCAAAAACTATCCTTCCAAAAATTGCCTGGTTATTGATAGGTCCGGTTTTTGCCTATACTGGCTATAAAATGGGCGAAAATTATATCATGAGTGAAACGCATACCGCCACTGAGAAGGTACAAGTTGATTATACAGTTAATGCTGCTCAGCTGATCAATGAATTCATCACTAATGATACAGCAACCAATAAAAAATACAGGGAAAAGATGCTGGTTGTTAATGGTAACACAGCAGCCGTTGAAATACAAACTGATTCCACTAGTACAATAAAATTTGCCGATAGTACCGGTTCTTACGTTATTTTTTCTTTTGAAAAAAATGAATTTGATAAAGTGAAAACCATAAAAGATGGCGACCCGGTTTCTCTGAAAGGAGTTTGCAGCGGCAGCATTTTTAGTGACATATTGGGTACAACTGTTATCACTTTTAAACGATCAACATTAAATAAAAAATAAAAAAAACAAACAATGAAAAAAACAATCCTCTTTCTTTCTCTTATTGCAATTTCGGGTCTTCTTTTTGCCCAAAAGAAAACAACCACATCAGCAACGGTATCATTTGATGCCACTACACCTAAAGATGCTTTACCCAAAGCAACAAACAATACGGTGATCGGCTCTCTTGACACCAAAACCGGAGATGTGGCCTTTGAAGCAGCGGTTAAAAACTTTTCTTATTCCAATCCCAAAATTCAGGAGCATTTTAATAGTGCGAACTGGATGAATTCAGATCAGTTTCCCAAATTTACTTTTACCGGGAAAATTGATAAAGTAAATAAAGTAAAATTTACAACAAATGGCACTTATAAAGTAAAAGTTAACGGTGATCTTACCGTAAAAGGTATCACTAAGAAAACAACTGTAAATGGAGTTATTACAGTGGCTAGTGGGAAAATAAAAATACTGACCAATTTCGCTATTAAATTAGCTGATTATAATATTACGGGGCAGGCTATTGAAGCAGGTAAAGTTTCTAAAGAACCAAAAATCAGTGTATCTGCTGAGTTTTAAATAATACAAAAACTAATTCTTACTTCTACAGTCCTGCTTTCATGCAGGACTGTTTTTTATTATGCAGAGTGATTATACCATCTTGATTTACTATTTAGTCCGAAGAACTAAGGGTAAATCTTAGAAGGTACTTGCCTACCGGTAGGCAGGTTATAACGATAGAAAAGAGCTTGGACTAAAATATTTGTCATATCGGTATTAATTCCCGATTATTTTTTCCAGGTGTATCAGTTTTCCTGCTGCATCAAAGCCTTCCACCACTATTTTAAATTTTGTAGAAAAATCATTATTGAAAAAATTCAATTTTAGTGACTTTGTCTCTGTATCGGTGTATAGATCCGGGTTCCAGTATAATGTTGTTCTGTTATCCGGAATAGTACTTTTTGAATCAGCTGTGCTGTACTTAGGATTATAAAATTGTTTTGTTATTGAGTAACCATTATATTCAAAAAGATTCAATTCATTTGGTTTTTCATCCTCTCTTAATTTTTCCTTGGTATAAACCGCTACAGCACCTCCAGGCGATCCGCTTCCTACTCCAACAAACCCTGCGTCAAAAAATTTTATAAGGGAAACATCCTCCACCCTTAGTGTTCTTAATAAGGAAAGGTCTACAGGTGCTTCATTCAGAAAAACACCTACCGTCCAATTTTGACCGGAATTAACACTGAAATTCCTTCGATTAACTAACCGGTTCCCGTTGATGGCAATCTGCTGGATACTATTCCTGATATAATCCACAACATTCAATGATTTATCATTTGCCGGTTCATTGATATTGTCAAGATTTACTTTACCTGGTGAACGAAAGACACCTGATGTATATTTTTCATTGACTTCGTCAAAGGGATTTTTCGTCGATTTGGCCCGAATGGTAACTTTTTCCAATTCTTTAATTTGATTGAAGCGGGATTTTACATAGTCCCCTCTTTTCTTCACATCTGAACCAGCAAAAGCAGTGATATTTATTGCCGTACTATTTTCTAACATATTAACAGGAATAGTTTTCACTGAACTAATTAATGAGTTATCATTCATACTGACCAGCGCTGGTTTTGGCTTACCCTTATTATCTGTATATACATAGAAGAATTTTCCCTTTCCATAAAAAAATAATGAATCTATTTTAAATGTACCTGCGGCATCAACCATCACTTCATAATTCTGTGAAGAAGAATCCTCTGCTTCCATAAAAATATTCAGTTTGCCATTTAACAATGGTTCTTTACTTTTTTCATCCATCACCCTTCCCGTTACTGAAAGCAGGGGTTCGTCACTAAATTTTTTTTCCGGAAACTCCTTAGCCAGAATTTTTGTCCAGTTGAACCTGCTCCAGCCATGTGTCAGCATAAGATTATCCAATGCATGATTGATACTGTCGTTTTGATTTACAAAATACCAGGCGGGGTTATAAACATTTCCTTTCAGATCACTGGTTAATAAAAACCGGGACCAGATATTGTCATGATTATTTAATCCGGTACCTGACATATCTATCACTGATACCGAGCAGCTACGTTGAATAGCCAGGGGAAAATTAAGCTCAAATTTATTTTCGGTTCTCTTCTCTGTATTTACTTTTATAATGTCAATATCAGCTGCTCCCTTATATTCAGCGTTATCAACAAAAGAAAGCCTCTCTGCTAAAGGAATTCCATCCTGATTAAAAATAGTGAAATGCAGGATACCCGATGGAAGGCTGTCAGTAACGAGGTGACCTATAACAGAAGGATATTTTTCAAAAGCAATTTCATTTTCATACACGATATGATTGTTGATCTCGGCTATCAGCAAAATATTATCGAATTGTGCCTTGTCTTTTCCACTCCTGCTCAATTGAAATTTTTTACCCCCTTTTTCATCCTGAATTTTAATATTGATACCTGAAGGCAGAACAATGGGCAGCGGATATGTTCTTTTCCCGGATGCAGTTTCAACATCCGCAATATATTTCTTGCCGGCTTGTGGCTTGAATTGCACTTTACCAATACCATCATGATAACTTTGAAATGGGGCAATAGTAATTCCATCCTCTGTCCTGATAATACCCTTTATATCCACAGGTGTTCCCCATTGATCAGTCGCCTTAAATCCGATAACTGTTAATATACCATCAACCAGGTTGCCGCTTTCCGGGAAAAAATGCAAAGAAACATTCTGAGCTTCCGTGCTGCCTGAAGTGGAAGTTGTTGATTCTTTAAAGACAAAAATATTTTTTTTATATATAAAAGACTCATCGTAGTTCAGCATTCCGGCGGTATAGGCCCTGATATAATAATTACCCTGAGCAAGTGAATCGGGAATATTAATATTCCCTTTAGCAACGGCCCCGGATGCGGGGTATTGTTGATTAAAAATTACCTGGCCTTTGCTATTGGTAAATTGCAGGTAAAAATTGGTGCTCATTGCACTGGGTTTGCCATCGCTGTATAAATAAGCTTTGAACCAGATTGTTTCGCCGGCTACATAATATTCTTTGTCGTAATGAATATAAATTTTCTCAGAAAGATGTTGGGTGGCCATCACATTCAGGGCAGAGTTGATCTTTTGCGCTGAGGTATGAAAAACAACAGCCAGCAGCAATCCCTGAAAAATCAGAACTTTTTTCATGAGCAAGTATTTGAGGGTAAGTTAGGTATTTAAAGTCCGGCTAAGTGCCTCTTTTATGTCTGTGGAAGCCCGGTATGATGAAAGATGGTTTTCTGACCCGGTTAGCTGCATTCAGGTAAAAATGATCCTGTGTTTTGAAAATATTTTCAATTTATAGTGTCATCAAACTTTGTCCCCATCAGGGATCTGAATTCAGGGATACCGTTTTTCATTTCTGCATTGCTACCAAATATTTTTTTCAGGTTTTTATTCATTATTTCCAATACTAATTTCAATTCCTTTTCAGTTTTTACATCCCCCCGGTAAACATTTTCTTTAAGCCCATTTTCCCGTTCTGTAAAATGAGCCCATTCGTACTGACTATTCTTTTTCTTCTTCGCCAAAAATTTATACCTGCCGGTACCGGGTATGGAGCCACTTACAACGGCGATAGTTATCTCTTCACCCTTTTCAATATTCATGACAGCTATCTGTGACATTTTTTATTTTAAAATTAAGAACAATTTGATGAATGATTCTTTTCTGCAGGTAATTTTCCGGGGCAATCAGTAAATTGCATTTCCACATATGCCATTCAATCTTTATACCCCTTTTCCTCCCGCCGGCGACCAACCGGATGCTATCCGTCAATTAACAGAAGGGATTTTGAACGAAGAAAGATACCAGACCTTATTAGGAGTTACCGGAAGTGGCAAAACGTTCACCATCGCCAACGTAATTCAAAATGTACAACGTCCAACATTGGTACTGACACATAACAAAACGCTGGTGGCTCAACTATATGGTGAGTTCCGCCAGTTTTTCCCTGAGAACGCCGTGGAGTATTTTGTATCGTATTATGATTATTACCAGCCGGAGGCTTATATGCCGGTAAGTGATGTATATATCGAAAAAGATTTAAGCATCAATGATGAGTTAGATAAGTTAAGGCTAAGAGCCACTTCAAGTTTGCTTAGTGGACGAAGGGATATTATTGTGGTGGCAAGTGTCAGTTGTATTTATGGTATGGGCAACCCAACCGATTATGAAAACGGCATCATCCGTATTAATAAGGGACAAACTATTTCACGGCAGGCCTTTCTTCATGCCTTAGTTAATTCTACGTACAACAGAACTACGCTGGAATTTAACCGGGGAACATTCCGGGTAAAAGGCGATACCGTTGACATTAATCTTCCATATGTTGATTATGGATATCGTATTACTTTCTTTGGTGACGAGATAGAAGAAATAGAAAGTATTGATGTGGTGACCAGCAAGCGAATTGGCCTGATGGAGAATGCAGCTATTTTTCCTGCAAATCTGTATGTGGCACCAAAAGATATTCTTCAGCAAGTGTTATATGAAATTCAGGATGAAGTGGCAGCACAAGCTGAGTATTTTAAAAAGGAAGGAAAGTATATTGAAGCACAACGGCTGACTGAAAGAGTGAACTATGATATTGAAATGATCAGAGAGCTTGGCTATTGCAATGGCATTGAAAACTATTCCCGGTTTTTTGACAGAAGAAAGCCCGGCACAAGACCTTTTTGTTTATTAGATTATTTTCCAAAAGATTATATCACCATCATTGATGAAAGTCACCAGACCATTCCACAGGTAAGTGGTATGTACGGGGGCGACAGAAGCAGAAAACTTGTATTGGTAGATTATGGATTCCGTTTACCATCAGCCCTGGATAACCGGCCATTGAATTTTCATGAGTTTGAATCATTAACGAATCAGACCATTTTTGTTTCAGCTACGCCGGATAATTATGAATTGGAAAAATCAGAAGGCATCGTAGTAGAACAGGTGGTGCGGCCAACAGGCTTACTGGAACCTCCTATTGAAATCCGTCCTTCTGTAAACCAGATAGATGATTTGCTGGATGAAATTGATAAGCGAATAAAAATGGGTGACCGGGTACTGGTAACTACTCTCACCAAGCGGATGGCGGAAGAAATGGATAAATACCTTCACCGCATCAATGTAAAATCAAAATATATACATAGCGAAGTACATACGCTGGATAGAATTGAAATACTCCGGGAGTTACGATTAGGAACCATTGATGTGTTGGTAGGAGTGAACCTGCTTCGGGAAGGTTTGGACTTACCGGAAGTTTCTTTGGTGGCCATTCTTGATGCAGATAAAGAAGGTTTTCTCCGCAACGAAAAATCATTGACACAAACAGCAGGCCGTGCCGCAAGGAATGTAAATGGGTTAGTTATTTTTTATGCTGATAAGATGACGGACAGTATGCAAAAAACTATCAATGAAACCATCCGCCGAAGGGAGAAACAAATTGCCTTTAATATAGAACATGGTATTACACCCACTACCATCATTAAATCAACCAAAGAAGTATTTGCGCAAACATCAGTACTGGATATTAAAGGATACGACCCCGCCAATCCTTATGCGATTGCTCCAGATGAAGACATGATAACAGTAGCTGCAGAAGAACAAACGGAATACAAAACCATCCCTCAAACGGAAAAAGCCATTTCAAAAATTAAAAAAGAGATGGAAAAAGCAGCAAGAGATCTTGATTTTATGGAGGCGGCCAGATTGAGGGATGAGATGTTTATGCTACAAAAACAGTTGGAAGAGAAAAAGAAATAACCCTTCTCGTAGTTTTACGAATACCTGTTAAGTATTTGTGCCTGATTTCTTGAAATACCCAGGCCTTTTACTTGCAATAAAAAATGTCCCTATATATCTTAGCATCAGAATCTAGAAAAACCAAATTTCAAAAATCCAATAAATCCTGTAATATGAAAAGACGTATTCGTAAAATCGCAAACTTTTTTGCCTTTAACCTTTTGTTCTTCGCTTTATACCTGAATTTTATCCATAAAGAGAAAACGGGTGTTTCTACTGGCAACCAGGCCGTTCAGCCAAGAACTGCAGCTTTCAGTGGTACGGTACTTGTTGAAAATTCTGACCTGATTCAGTCAAAAAAGGAAGTCCCAGCATCTCCCGTACAAATTCAGCAGCCAGAAACGGCTAAAACTGAAAAGTATGAAGGAACGGCTTTAAGGCTTTCTATTAATTAAACAAAGCAGCGTTAACATATCAGCACCCCGTCTCGCCTATGGCGAGAGGGGCTGTTGTATTTATAGTACTTTATAAAATCTTTGTTCCTTTTTCTGAAGGCAATTAAAGTGCCTGCCGGATGAGAATGTTGGTAACGAAGTTCAAGGAGGGTTCATACCTTAGTGGCATGGAAAAAAAAGTCTTCCTTCTTGATGCATTTGCTCTTGTTTTCAGAGCTTATTATGCGTTGATTCGAAATCCCAGGTTAACCTCCAAAGGAAAGAACACCAATGCCCAATTTGGTTTTACAAACGCATTGGTTGAATTAATCACCAAACAAAAGCCATCACATATGGCTGTGTGTTTTGATACGTCTGCTGCCACTGAACGTCACACCGACTTTGCAGATTATAAAGCCAACCGCCAGGAAACTCCGGAAGACATCAGCGCCTCTGTACCGGATATTAAAAAAATAATTGAAGGCTTTAATATTCCGATCATTTTTAAAGATGGCTATGAAGCGGATGATGTAATTGGTACTTTGGCAAAGCAAGCTGAAAAAGCCGGTTATGAAGTTTATATGGTAACTCCAGATAAAGATTATGGCCAACTGGTTTCTGAAAAAATTAAAATATACAAACCTGCCTATCAGGGAAATGATGCTGAAATATTAGGACCAGAAGAAGTTTGTGCCCGATGGGGCATTAAAGATGTAAGCCAGGTAATTGATATGCTGGGTATGATGGGCGATGCGGTTGATAATATTCCGGGAATAAAAGGGGTTGGAGAAAAAACAGCCGCTAAATTTTTAGCTGAATACGGATCGCTGGAAAATACATTGGCCAATGCAGATAAGATAAAGGGGGCTATGGGTGAAAAAGTGAAAAATGGGAAAGAGATGGCCATTCTCTCCAAAAAACTAGCAACCATTATTCTTGATGTGCCGGTAGAATTTCATGAAGAAGATTTTAAATTGTCTGAATGGAATAAAGAAAAATTAAAGGAGGTATTTGCTGAGCTGGAATTTAAAACATTGGGCAAGCGATTACTGGGAGATGACTTTACCATTGCTGCCAATTCAAAATCTGTGGTGGAAAAAGAAATACCACAAGGTGTACAGACGGATTTATTTGGCAACATTGTTGAAAGTCCGAAGTCGGAAGCCAGAAGCCAATATGAAGACTCAGAAGTTTCGGCGTCTGAGATCCCCCCTTCGGGGGGCGGGGGGGCAGATAAGAACATTAATAACACTCCACATAAATATGAAGCTGTTATAAGTGACGCTGACATTAAAAAACTAGTAACAGAATTAAAGAAACATGATGAAATCTGTTTCGATACGGAAACAACTGGTATTGATGCAAATGAAGCAGAATTAGTAGGTCTGAGTTTTTCTGTAACACCCGGAGAAGCCTGGTATGTTCCCAGCCCGGAGGACCAGCAAAAAACAAAAAAAATACTTGACTATTTTAAACCCCTTTTTGCTGATGAGAAAAAAACCTGGATCGGACAAAATACAAAATATGATTTGTTACTATTGAAATGGTATGACATTGAAGTAGCCGGAAAATTATTTGATACCATGCTGGCGCATTACGTAATAGAGCCGGATGGAAAAAGAAGCATGGATGCACTAAGTGAAAAATTTCTTGGGTATGAACCAGTACATATAGAAGAGTTAATCGGAAAGAAGGGTAAGTCGCAGGGAAACATGAGAGATGTAGAAATAGAAAAAGTAAAAGAGTATGCAGGAGAGGATGCAGATATTACCCTGCAACTTAAAAATATTTTCGTTCCGTTATTGAAGCAACGGGAAGTAGAAAAAGTATTTAATGAAGTAGAAAATCCATTGGTAAAAGTGTTGGTGGATATGGAATTTGAGGGTGTTAAAATTGATAATGAATTTTTAAACGAATACTCCAAAGAGCTGGAAAAAGATGCAAAGAAAGCAGAAGAAAGTGTTTATAAACAGGCTGGCGTACGTTTCAATCTGGCATCACCCAAACAATTAGGTGAAGTATTGTTTGACAAACTAAAACTGGATCCTTCCGCTAAAAAAACAAAAACCGGGCAGTATCAAACCGGTGAAGATGTATTATTAAAACTTGCAGCAAAAGGGCATCAGATCGTTGATGATATACTTGCGTTCCGTGAGCTTACGAAATTAAAATCTACTTATGTTGATGCTTTGCCATTGATGATAAATAAGAAAACGGGAAGGGTTCATACTTCCTATGCACAGGCTGTGGCTGTAACCGGCAGATTAAGCAGTAACAACCCAAATCTGCAAAACATACCGGTGCGAACAGAAAGGGGTCGGGAAATACGAAAAGCATTTATACCCAGAGATAACAACCATATTTTATTGTCTGCAGACTATTCACAAATTGAATTAAGAATAGTAGCCGCCATCAGCGGAGATAAAAATATGTGTGCCGCTTTTACAAAAGGAACAGATATTCATACTGTAACTGCATCCAGGGTATATAATGTATCCGAAAATGAAGTGACCAAAGAAATGCGGTACAAAGCCAAGAGTGTAAACTTTGGAATCATCTATGGACAAGGGGCATTTGGATTAGCAGACAATCTTGGTATATCAAGAGCAGAAGCAAAAGAAATTATAGAAAATTACAAAAAGGAATTTCCCGGTATTCAAAAATACATGGATGACACGATCAACTTTGCAAGGGAAAATGGTTATGTACAAACATTGATGGAGAGAAAGAGATGGTTACGGGATATCAACTCGGCTAATTTTACTGTTCGTGGTTTTGCGGAACGAAATGCCATCAACTCACCAATACAAGGTACCGCAGCTGATATGATCAAACTGGCGATGCAAAAAGTGCAGGCGGCAATGAAAAAAGAAAAAATGCAAAGTAAGATGATATTGCAGGTGCATGATGAACTGGTGTTTGATGCATTAAAATCAGAAGCCAAAGAATTAAAACCATTGATAGTAGAAAACATGCAATCTGCTATGAAACTTCCAAATAAAGTACCGGTGATTGCCGAATGTGGTGAAGGCAAAAACTGGCTGGAGGCACATTAATATGAATTGGTCTTTATATTTTAAAGATGTATTACTAATTGGAAGCCGTTATTTAATAATTGCCGGCATTGCTTTTATTATTTTTTATATTTTGTTAAACCGGGCAATTCGAAAAAAGAAGATTCAGGAAAAGTTTCCCGCAATTAAAGATTATACACGGGAAATCATTTTTTCAATACTTACGGTGTTTGTAATGGCATTTATACCATCATTGGTTTTAGGCAGCCCGGAAATGGCCCGGCAAACAAAATTTTATACTGATATTAATCAGTACGGTATACTGTATTTTGTTCTTGCCTTTCCCCTAATGGCTATTATGCATGATACTTATTTCTACTGGATGCACCGGTTGATGCATCATCCCTCCATATTCAAGTTTGTTCATCTTATTCATCATAAATCCACCAACCCAAGCCCTTTTGCGGCTTATGCTTTTCATCCGCTGGAAGCCATTGTAGAGGCGGGAATATTTATCGTATTTGTTTTTACTATCCCGGTACACCTGTTTCATTTGTTGTTCTTTTTCCTTTTTATGATACTGTATAATGTGTACGGCCATCTTGGCTGGGAACTGTATCCAAAAGGTTTCAGTAAACATAGGCTGGGAAAGTGGATCAATACTTCTGTTAACCATAATCAGCATCATCAATATTTTAAGGGCAACTATGGTTTGTATTTCCTTTTCTGGGACAGGGTAATGGGCACCATCCGTAAAGATTATGATGAGAGATTTGAAGAGGTGAAAAGTAAAAAATAATTAAAGACCAAATTAATCCTCACTTCATTAAGTAAGTTTGCAAACTATGCAACCTGTAATCTATTATTGTTATGATGCTTATTGCGGATGGTGCTATGGCTTTAGCCCGGTAATAAAAAAGATGGCAGACGAATATAAAGACAAGCTATCTTTTGAAGTACTGAGCGGTGGTATGATACCTGCTGAAAATCCCCGGCCAATTGCTGCAATGGCTGGTTATATCAGTGAGGGCTATAAAAGAGTGGAAGAAATGACAGGAGTAAAATTTGGCGCTGATTATCTCTGGCATATTTTCAATCCTGCGGAAAGTGATTGGTTTCCCCATTCAGAAAAAGCTGCTATTGCTTTATGCATTTTTAAAGAATTGTATCCGGAACAGCAAGTTGCTTTTGCAGTCGATCTGCAAGATGCCTTGCATTTTGAAGGAAGAGATTTAACAGACAATGAAGCCTATCGTCATTTGTTGGAAAAATATAGTATTGATGCCGATGATTTTTATACCAAACTGAAAGGTGAAGAATACAAAGAAAAAGCCCTGTATGAGTTTGCCCTGTGCAAACAATTAAAGGTAACCAGTTATCCGCAGGTGCTGCTACAAGCTGCTGAGCAAAAATTCTATTTGCTTACAAAAGGTTTTACCGACTATGATATACTAAAAAAACGTATCGAATCTGTGTTAACAGAAATTCAATCTGCAGTTTCGAATATAAATACACCATAATGATTCTTACTGTAACACTAAATCCCTGCATTGATAAAAGCTCAATGGTAGAAAAATTTAAACCAGAAAGTAAACTACGGTGTACTGAATTGGTCAACGAACCGGGTGGCGGCGGTATAAACGTAACCAAAGCATTGAAAAAATTAGACGCTCCTTCTGTTGCATTATTTCCTGCCGGAGGGCATAATGGAAACATGTTGTGTTCTTTATTAAAAGAAGAAGGCATATTATTTCATGCCGTTGATACAAAAGTAGAAACAAGAGAAAATTGGATTGTATTGGAAACATCAAGCAATAATCAGTATCGCTTCACTTTCCCCGGAAGAGAAGTGCTGGAGGAAACTATAAAAACATTGGTTGACCAGATACGTTCTTTTGCGCCAACTTATGTAGTTGCCAGTGGCAGCCTGCCTCCGGGATTGCCTGATTATTTTTATGGACTAATAGTAAAAAACGCTGCAGCAGTTGGTGCCAAATGTATTATTGACACCAGTGGCCCGGCATTACAGGCATTAAGGGGTAAAAATGCTTATATGATTAAGCCCAATATCGGCGAGTTATGCAAAATGCTTAATGTGGAATGGCTGGATAAAAATGAAATTCCCAATGCTGCTCAACAAGCTATTGCTGATGGTTTTGCCGAAATTATCGTTGTATCAATGGGTGCTGATGGAGCATGGTTAGTTAGCAGTGATAAGCGATATTATGTTCCTGCTCCGCCAGTAGAAAAAAAAAGTACGGTAGGTGCGGGTGATAGTATGGTAGCGGGTATTGCCTATTTTTTACAAAAAGATAAAACATTAAGAGAGGCCATTCGATTTGGTGTGGCTTGCGGGAGTGCCGCAACGATGAATCATGGCACTCAGTTATTTAATAAAAGTGATGCTGAAAATTTGTTTGCGAAAATAAATGAGTAATATATTTTTTACGAGAGGCGAAACTATTATACAGGATAGTTAATAAGAAATGCAGACATGAATAAAGACATCGAAAACAGAGAAGATTTGTTATTACTTGTAACTAAATTCTACAAAAAATTATTGGCTGATACTTCTATTAGTTATCTTTTTACAGATGTCGCTCAAGTAAATCTCGACCATCATTTTCCTGTACTTGTTGATTTCTGGGAGTCTATTCTGTTTCAATCTGGCACTTACCAGAAAAATGCGATGCAGCCACACATGGTACTGCATCAAAAATCCCCGTTAACAAAACATCATTTTGAAACATGGCTCCGCTATTTTAACGAAACTGTTGATGAACTATTCTCAGGAAATAATACTTTTATTATCAAGGAAAGGGCTTTGAGCATTGCTACCGTGATGAAAATCAAACTACTACAGTTATAATTTGATTTAAAAAAAAGACCATTTATTTTTAATAATTAGTCTGGGCAATTTCGTAGCTTTTCAATCCAAAAAATTATTATTATGAAAAAAATTACCTTAACGATCTGCTGTATCGCTTTAGCTTCCTTCTTTACTATTGGCAAAGCCCAAACTCCGGAAGAAATGAAAAAATGGATGGACTTCATGACTCCATCCGATGTACATAAAATGCTTGCCAAATCGGATGGCAAATGGGATGAGGAAATACAAATGTGGATGGACCCGAATGCCCCTTCACAAATGATGAAAGCCAGTTGTGAAAATAAAATGATTTTGGGTGGCCGCTACCAGCAATCAATTAATCATGGAGAATTTAATGGAATGCCATTTGAGGGTCATAGTTTGACTGGTTGGGATAATATAAGAAAGGTATTCCAGTCTACATGGGTAGATAATATGGGCACCGGTGTAACGTATATGGAAGGGCCCTGGGATGAAGCTACAAAATCAATAAACATGAAAGGGAAAATGACAGACCCAATGACGGGTGAAGTGACGGATATCAGGCAAGTGATGAAGTTTGTTGACGATAATACCCAGATCATGGAGCAATATAATATGAAGGATGGGAAAGAATTTAAATCAATGGAAATAAAATTTACCAGGAAAATGTAAATCATCAATAATCAAAGCAATAATTAAGAACCGGAATTTATTTCCGGTTTTTTATTTTTACAATTAATCACAGGCGTCAGGCCATCGGTTTCAGTTATTATCAGCCGCTTGACATCATTTAATACTAATTGTATTTATAAATTAGCCCAACTGTTTCCGGTATAATGCTTGCCGGTCCCGAATGTCGGGAATGTAGTCCCGGAATCTTTCAGGAGACAATTACACCCGCCTGACCGGATGTCCGCCCGTGCCGGAACGGACGGGGCAGTGCTGCACAATCAGTATAATTAATGTTGCAGGTACTTATTCGGACTATTTGTCGGCATATAATCTATAGTGTATTTATGTTTCAATAAAATGGAAACAATTTCAGCGATTGTCTTTTCATCCCTGTGTATCTGTGGTAATAAACCCATCATAGCATAACTAAGCGGATTAATACAAGGAATAAATGTTTCCCATTCATATCCTTTTCCCCAAACAATTCCTTTAACTGTTAAATGCAAATCTGCATTCTGAGAGAGTAGAAAGTTCATCATATCAACAGATTGATTTCCGTTTTGATTCACTGTATGAAAAATGGGAGTTTGGCCGCCAAAACCATTTTCATCAACACCTGCTTTTGCATTTACATCAGCGCCATACCTGTAAAGCACTTGTGCACAGGACACATGATTGAACTCCGCACAAATATGAAGAAGAGTTGCATCAAGCAAAGGGGTATAGGCACAACGGAGTGAACGTGGAAAAGAAATGGTAGACCGTTCTTTGATTATTTCGTTTTCTAGCATCAATGCGTCATCAAGTAAAACAGCCAGCAAAGCCTTATCATCAAACTCTACTCCATAATTCACAAATATTTTCACACACTCTTTAAAACGTGGTGATCTGGTATATTCGCTGGTTAATTCATAGATAAGAGGAAGGTTATTGTGTTTATCATTAGGGTTAACACCATTGTTAAAGCAATTGACGATTCCTTTAACTGAATGCAATTCAATTTCTGAGATTATTTGTTTGGCGTAATCCATTTAAAGCTGATTTATCCTGCCTGGTCATAGGCCTGTTTTACCCAGTTGATCAGATCTTTATTGATTGTTTTTTCATCTTCAACTCTTATCCGATGTGTACACATGGCATTCCATTTTGCACCTTCTTCCACATTACCCGAAGGTGCCACCCCTTTAATATTTAGTCCAACATCCAGCCGGTCTTTCGTGGATGGTTGAATAATGGCAAATTGTTTTTTTCTTCTTACGCTTACATATGCTTTCTTCGGAGATATTTCAATATCCTTTCCAAACTTGTATATCTCTGCCATAATTTTATCATACCAGGCCTTCAGGTTTTCCTTGCCCTTGTATTGTTCGGCTATCCAATTGGTATCATTTTCTGCAGCACCGGCATGGGATTGCTTTGCAAAATGCACAACCGTATTTGCATTGCCATGAGTGAAGCCGTGTTTCTCTTTCAGAAAATTCACTAGTTCGCCATGTTTGGTAAGACCTGATTTGTTTACGATGGTAAACCATTCACTCACTTTCTTGCCAGTTGATTTTTCTATATTGGCAATTTGTGTGGCATAGGCCTTATCGATTGATTCACTTCCCATATTATATTTTTTTAATTACATTTATTTACAGCAATACCATAGGGATATACTTTTGCCAGCATAATATTATTTTTTACTGCCGGGTCGTTCAGCATAAATTCAGTGGCTTCTTTTTCATCCTTTGCATAAAAAATAACCAGTCCCATCATATTGGGGTCGTTGATGGGTATCTGCATACGACCAGCAAGTACTACAATTCCGTCATTTTTCATTTTCAGAAGCCGTTGAAAATGCTCCATTCCGGTTTTTTCGGCTTCCGCATCCCAGTTTGCGGTAATTTTATATTTTTCTACCAGCGTTAGTACACCCAGCCATTCTTTCATTTTTACTTTGGTGCTATCCTGTGCAAATGATTGAGCAGTGAGAAACAAACTCAAAAAAAGAAGTATTGTTTTCATTTTTATATTCTAAATGATTAAATTATTTTTTTTCCCGGCTATTTTTTAAAACTGATTCATACTTTTCTATCCAGTCATCTACAGTAATTTTTGATACCAGTTCGCCAAGCAATTTATACGGAATATCATCCGGATTTTTATAGCGGACACAACTTTTGCCCATATCCAGTTTTTTGGATGACGCTTTTGTATGTGCATCGGGAAACCACTTCAGCAGTTTCGGGTCGGCATAAATACCCATGTGATAAAAGTTGATGCTGTTTTTCTGCGAAGCAATACCCATAAAAGGCAAGGGAAGTTTGGGGTCGCAATGATAACCAGCCGTGTATTTGCTGTGCGGTACCACATAGCCAATATTTCCGTAACTCATTTCTTCTTTAAAGCCTTTGGGAAGATTTTTTTTAATGACCTTTCTTAATACAGTCATAGCTTTTTTTCTGTCTTCCGGCAGTTCAGCTAAGTATGCATCAACGGTTGTGGCTTTAGATTGCATATGATTTTAGTTTTCTTTTTTTGGCATTTGCGAAGGGGTAAAAGCCCCTTTTCTCAAATTTATCCCGTACTCCATCCAGGCTTTTAAACAGGCAAGGAAATTTGCCCACCCTTCGGTATTTCGTTTTAACCAAATAATTCCGGTATCATCATTGGGTCTGCTTTTTTCTATAATCCGGATAAATGTTGCGCCGGATTCTGTCTCTGTTAAATTTATTTCAACAAATGTTTGGGTATTATCCGCAAAATCATTCCAGTAATAAGAAATATAGCTGTCCTTTTCAATTTTCCCAATTCTCACCCGAAACCCGGCATCCATTTCCGGAAATTGCCAGATGATTGTCTCCCCTTCCTTCATATACCCACTACTTTTACTGATAAAATAGTTTTTCATTTTATCAGGATCAACGATGGCATCGAACACTTCGCTGATTGGTTTCAATACCTGTAACGCTGCATTAATTTCCAATTGTTCCATTGCCATTATTTTTTCTTTAGCGTTTTCTTTTTCTTACTTGCCTTTGCAATTTTATTATACTCCAGCGCTAATTTTACCCAATACTCCAGTTTCTTTTTTGTGTTGAGTACATCAGCTTCTACAAATACGTAACTCTTCATTATTCTGCCGGTAAAATCCATTGGTATACAACCTTCTCTTTCCATTACTTCATCATACTTTGCCGGGTCAAGACGAATCATCAGTCTTTCTTTTTCTACGCCTACACACATTTTATTGTTTACCATAAAGCAAAGACCTCCAAACATGGCTTTTTCCTCTACATTTTTATGCGTTAATGAAATCAATTCCCTTGTAATACCGGCCAATTTTTTGTTGTAAGCCATAAGAATAATTTTTTAAATAAAAAGGTTGCCACGGAGACACGGAGTGCACGGAGAATACAAATTCCAATTCCGTGATCCTCGGTGGCAATTAATACACCACTCTTTTAATATCCAGCTTCATCCTCCCGAAATTTAAAATTAACCCGACTTTACACCCCGAACATTTCAGGTAATTGATTGTTTGGGCATAATCTTCATCTGCAATTCCATCTTTTGCTTTTATTTCAAGAATCACATTTCCAAAAACAACAAAGTCAGCATAAAATTTATGCGGCAGAATTATTTTTTTGTAGGGGATAGCATATTCATTTTCTCTGGCATATTGAATCAGCCGCTCCCTAAATTCATACTCATAAGCGTCCTTATAAACGATTTCCAAAAAACCATGCCCCAGTATACTATGAATATCAATGCCAACACCGATGATTATATCTGTTTCCTCTTTTTGTGGAAAATTTTCAATTCTGATTGGCGTACTCATAAGTGCTGTTTTTAGTTTTTAAAAATGGTTTGCCACGGTGGCACGGAGTGCACGGGAAATACAAGGTTGCCACGGAAGCACGGAACACTCTGATAATACAAATTCCGTGTCCCATCGTGCCTCCGAGGCAATAAATCTTCGTGGCATATTTAAGAATTAATCACATTTTTTAAACTTTCATCCCTGTTCCGCAAATCAATTCCTCCCTCCAGCAACGATTTCAAATTTGCGAGGTAAAATGTCCAACCGGTTTTACAACCAAGGTGCCAATAGTGCCTGCCTTGTTCATCATCAGGAATTTCATCCCGCACCAGTTCAACAATTGTTACTCCGTTTTCTTCTTTAATGCTTACAGCACAATTACCTGCTTTACCAAAACTGAATTTTAAATAATCGATCCCATTGCAATGCAAAATGTTTCCGTATTCTGTTGTCTCATCATTCCACCCATGCCATTTCCATTTGTAAGTATCATTTATTTGTACTGCCTCACTATTATTCCTTACTGAACCATCCGGTTTTTTGTATTCACTCAACCGCAAAAACCAATATTCCATACCCTCTCTGGTAGCCCAGCACCAGTACAATTTTTCTGGTGAGGCAGTAACCTGTATTCGTACCGTAAATGTTTTCCAGTCGAAGTTTGACAACTCTCAGTTTTTATTTCGTGAATAATAAAAATCAGATTTCTTTTCCGGCATAGCCGGGCCGCCATCAACAAAAGCATGAATGGAATCCTTATTTACAAGCCGGTAAGTTATTCGTTTAGGGAAATCATGCTGTGGATTTTCAGCTACAAACCCTGTATCAGAAAGAGAAGTTAATTTAAACTCAACCGGTTGCTCATTATTTTGTCCTGCTGCTTTCGCTTCATAATAAAAATCATCGCTTCTCCTGAATAATTTAATTTTTTCGAAAGGTATTATGGAATCGCCTTTTATAAAATCAGAACTTCCCTCCAGCAGGCTATCATTAACTTGCTTCCAACTTTCAGTAACAATGCCATCTTTATCCTTCATCATCCAGGAGCCGTTAAGCCAGCTAAACTGTTTGACTGTTTTTACAGCTTCCTTCTTTTTATAACTGCACTGAACAAAGACAAGAGCAGCAATAACAAATAATATTGAAATAAAAAGGTGTCGGTTCATAATTAATCATTTTTCTAAAACAGTTTTTAAATTAGCCAGTCCTATACCAAAGTCATCGCCGATGGCTTTTTCCATATTCATGAAAAGTTTCATCACATTCATCGGGTAGTTCATTTGGCCTTCAAATCCCCAGCTGACTTTTGTGCTGTTATCATTCACTGAAACCGTGTTCATAGTAGATTTAGCAACAGATTTAAATGGCTTGATAAACCGGAGTTCAGTCGTTAATTGCTTACCTTCTTCAATCCCTTTTATTTCCTGTTCACCCTGGCCCACTTTTTTATTTCCTACCCATGAATTAACAAATCCAGCTTCACCATCGGTTCCACGGTATTCATTTTTAATATTGGGGTCCATAGTTGCCCATTTACTGTAGTTCTGCTGATTTTTTAAATATTTAATGTAATTAAACACTTCTGCATTAGGTTTATTAATAATAATCTCCCTCGTAGCCTTCATGCCTTTGGGGATAAACAGTCCTGCTATTAATAATGCGGCAATAATGCCGAGGATGATGTACAGTACTATCATGGTAATAAATTTTAAAAGTTATAAATTATTATTGCGGTACTGAATGTAAAGCTATACGGTTACCTTCTGTATCCATAATCACTGCCATATAACCATACTCCGGGCTGATTTCTGTTTTAGGCACCATAATTTTTCCACCGGCAGCTTCTACTTTATCCAGCACATGTTGCACATCCGGGTTTCCATTCAGGTAAATCAAAGGGCCATCAGTAGCAGAAGGTTTATGAAACCCGCCGCTATCCACCAATGCTCCGCCAACACCTGTCATCATATCATCCAAAGGAAACATCCGCATTTTTATATTAGGCATATCAAGTGGCGCCAACTTTACATTAAAAATAGATTCATAAAATTTAGTCGCCCTTTCCAGGTCGGTGGTTCCTATTTCGAACCAGCTGATTGCATTATTCATGATTGAGTGTTTTGGTTATAAATTATTGTTGCTGATATAATTTATTATTGCAATCATTTCCTATTATCTGTTCTTTCCACACACTCATGCCACCATTCATATTGGTTACGTTTTTAAACCCCGCCTGTGTAAGCATATAACTGGCCCTTGGACTTCGGTGGCTGTGGCTGCAATACACCACTATTTCCTTGTTCTTATATTCTTCCAACTCATTCATCCTTGTTTGCAATTCTTGTACCGGGATATTGATAGCATTCTTTATAGCACCAAATTTATCCGGGGCTGTGCCATTAAATTCTTCGGGAGTACGGACATCCAGAAAAAGTACCTTTTTTTCATCTAGTAAACATATTTGTTCCGGTTGTATGTTTTTATGTACGATTGTTGACTTGTCCACCAGTTCCATATTGCACCTGGTGCAAGTGCCGGGCTTATTGAAAACTAATGTATCGCAGGAGATACCACAGGGTATGCAGGCGTATTCTATAACTGATGAATGGTCTGTAAGTTTCTCTGCACCATTGCCACTGGCAGAATCACAGCCACTGTTATACAATAATATTACTGCTGCTATTATAATAATGTTTCTCATTTGCTTTTATTAGCCATTTCTTTCATCCTTTTACACGCTGTACTTATCAATTCTTTCAGCACTTTCATATCTACATCTGCCAGTTTATTTATATAAAGACAGCTTCCCCCGCTGATTTTATATTTTCCTAATTTTTTCATCAACTCACCATAGTTTGAAAAACCTATCATAAAATAAACGGTCAGATTTTGTTTCCGGGGTGAAAAGCCTGTCATAAACCACTCGCCACTTCGGCCGGTTTTGGGAGAGGTAAATATGTATTTACCAAATCCTACAATGCTGCCGCCCCACATCATGGGCTCTGTTTTGGTAACAGCCTTCATCATTTTTAATAAAGCAAGGCTATCATTTCTTTTTTGTTCATCCGGTTGTGCAGATAAAAATGAAATGACATCAGCGTCATTTTCCTTTGTTTTCAGTTCTACGAGTTTATTTTTACTGCTGGTTGATGTCTTTGCCATCTTTTAGTTTTAAAAGGTAACCTTCTATTTGTTTTTTGGCTGCTTCGTTTGGCGCCTGCAATAATGCCTTCTCCGCATATTTTATTGCATTTTTAAAATCTCCTTTTGTTGAATAGCCACTCATCAGACCATTGTTTACTCCCCATACATCACCATATCTTTTTTCACTGGCTTTAAATATATCCATTGCCCTATCCACTCTTTTTTGTCCGATAAGCTGGCGGCCGTATGCAGTGTATTGATTGGCCGTTGCTATCAGTAATGCTTCATCCATTGTAGAATCAGCTTGTGGTGTCCTGTTCAGTTTATCATAGGCAGTAGCCAGATTTCTTAGGGTAATAAAACTTTTTTGCCCCTGGAAGCCATTAATAGCTCGGATGCTCCATGCTAATGCCTCTTCCAAATTAATATTTTTATTTAAACAATACTGAGCAGACTGTAGCATGTTCGTACTATTAAATCCTTTCTGGCTGGTTACTTGGTCCCGCAACCTTGCAATTACAATATTATCAACATCAACTTCCACTTTAAATGGAATGGAAATCATTTCCCATTGCATAGCAATCACACAATATTTTTCTTTATGCTCAATAAATTCATACTTCAGCCATTCTATACTTTTATCCAGCATTACAGGCTTCACATCTACCCGTAATGCATCATTTTTTTCTTCATAATAAAAACTGCCCCATGCATCTGATTGGTTAGAGAAAATTAATGTTGCTTTATCTGCTGCCAGTGCCATATGCAGGCCATAGGTACCGGCTTTTAAATCCTTCCCTTCCACTTTTACATCATGCTCAAAAGTGATGGTGGTGTTCTCATTGGCTCCTGCCCGCCACGGAGCGGTGTTTTTATTGGTCATAAAACTGGTGGTGCTGAAACCATAAGGAACCAAATTGCCATCGCCATAAATTTTTCCTTCCCGTTTGTTTACATCGGGGCGGCCATATTTGATGGTAATAGAGGTGATGCCTACTTCTTCACTGATCATAGCTCTTGGGTTGCCACCGCTGGGCGGTACATCCATTTGGGCAAAAGATTTTATGAAAAAAAATAATATAGCAGAAAGAAATGTTATCTGTTTCATATAGCAATTGGTTTGAGTGATAAATTTTAAGTTTATAATAAAGTTCCCGAAACTTTATGGCAATCCCTTTCCATTCATCATTTCTTTCTTCTATACTCAAGGTCGTATTCGGTTGTCCAGCTAACTCCTTTATCCTTAGAGATTTCACCATGCTGACTGAGCTTTGTAGGACTTAGATTGGTAAATGTCATTTTACGGATAGCCATTGTATCCTTACTGAATGAAAATGGCGAAGAAGTGTAAATAATTTTATTGCTTTCAAACTTTCCTAAGAGGTATTCATTGCTGCCACCCACATTATCCACCCATGTTTGTTGCCATTGCTTTGTTGCTGCGTTGTAGGTATTAAAACTTTTACCTGCATAGCGAATGCCCTGATTAACAGAAGCACTTGTCCATTCTTCCAGTATAACACAACTGTCCAACAATACCGATATTTTGCTATCTCCGGCCTTGGCTCCTTTTATGCCATAAGCTTCCCATTCGCCAATCCAGAAATCGAACTGGCGGAATTCGGGTTTTGAGCAGGGTAGTTGTGCCAGACCATTAAAAACAATAATTGAAAAATAAATGAAAGAAAGTGTCTTCTTCATAAAATCAGTTTTGAGTATGAGCAGCTGAAAAAACTGCTTTCCATTTATTATTGAATTTACGATGATTGAGGTATCGTTGTTCTCCGTTTATCACAAAAAATCCCCTGCCTGAGGCAAGGGAGTAATAATTTAAAACCATAAATTATTAATTGTTTCCTCCACCTCCGGGAGGTCTTTGCGGACGCATAGATGGTTCTATTTTATCTCTCCAGATGGCAAATTGTTCGTCTGTCACCATCATTTTGATCATTTCATCTCTGGCATCGGAATATTTCTTTCTTTCTGCCATCATCGTTTCTCTGTCAGGACGTTCACCGCTGGAAAAGATCCCCTGCATCCATTCATCCTGCTTTTTATACAGGGCAATTAGCGCTGTGTCAAGTATTGCTAATTTGGCGGGTTCTAATTTGAAGGTACTATCAAGCTTTTGATGAATAGCTGCTGCCCTTTGTTCTGGTGTTTGACGCTGAAAACCACCACCCGGCTGGGCAGAAACAGCCACTGTTAGTGCAATAAAAGTCAATAAAAACAACGATATTTTTTTCATTTTAAATTTTTTGATTAAAATATTTAGTAAAGAGTTAATTCTATTCAAATAAGACGCAGGTTTGATAAAAAACGTTCGCAGAAAGTAAACTAAGTTTCAAAGCCCCTTTTTGCCTGAACTCAAGTATCTTGCACCCCTTAATTATCAAGACATATATGGAATACAGTAAACTTATTGCAGTAACCGGATTGCCGGGATTATTTGAGTTAATTAATAGTAAAACAGACGGAGCTATCGTACGTTCTTTAGCAGATAACTCCACCCGTTTTGTGTCCAGCCGGATCCACAATTTTTCTCACCTGGAAAGTATCGAAGTCTATACGGTAAATGACAATGTGAACCTGGTAGAAGTGCTGCATGCTATGGAGGCAGCCGGTGGCACACTACCCGATGAAAAAGATGCAGGTGCTATCAAAAAATATTTTGAAACGGTATACCCTGATATGGACTTTGAGAGGGTATATGCAAGTGATATGAAAAAAATGGTAAAATGGTTTGATGTTTTGAAAAAAAATAACATTGAAATTGTATTATCAGAACAACCTGAACCAGCTGAAGAAGAAGTAATTGTTGATGAAACGCCAGCTAAGGAAAAAGAAGTAGCTGAAAAAGAAACGCCAAAGAAAACAGCCAGAAAGAAGAAAGCAGAATAAGAGAAGCTACCAGCTGATAGCTATGAGCTGCAAGCCAGCCTAAATAACTTTGGGATGGCTTTTTTAGCTTAATACAAAATAAATTGATATGACTTACAGTGCGGATATACAAAAACTACCCCGTCATTTTTTACCAAAAGATTTTGTAATTACTAATTGGGAGATGCTGGCACCTTATTTCCGCAATCTGGATGAAAGGTCAATCAATACTCTTGCAGATCTGGAACAATGGATGAAAGACGCCAGTGAAATAGAAGCCGTAATAAGTGAAGATGCCTGCTGGCGGCAAATCAAAATGACTTGTGATACAGAGAATAAAGAACTGGAAGAATCTTTCACATTCTTTATGATGGAAATACAACCAAAGATTCAGCCCTATGCCGATAAGTTGAATAAAAAATTAATTGATTGCCCTTTCACCAAAGAACTTGATGAAGCAACCTATTTTACCTACCTGCGAAATGTGAAAAAGAATATTGAACTGTTTCGGGAAGCCAATATTCCACTACAGGCAGAGCTTAGTGTAATGCAACAACAGTTTGGAGTTGTTTCCGGTAAAATGACCATTGAAGTGAACGGTCAGGAATATACTTTACAACAAGCTGCTAAATTTCTGGAAGATCCCGACCGCAACCTGCGGGAAGAAGTGTATCATAAAATAAATACAAGAAGATTGCAGGATAAAAAGGAGTTAAGCGACTTATTTTCTTCGCTACTGCAAAAACGAAACCAGGTGGCTTTGAATACGGGGTTTGAAAATTTCCGGGATTTTCGTTTTGTAGAGTTGGGAAGGTTTGATTATAGTAAAGAAGATTGTTTCCAGTTTCACGAAGCGGTAAAACTGCATGTGATGCCACTTGTAAACCAGCTTTATGAAGCCAAAAAGAAAAAATTAGGATTAGCTTCTTTACGACCGTGGGATGTGGAAGCAGAGCCGGCCGGCATTCAGCCTCTTCGTCCATTTACAAACGGGGAAGAGTTGACAGAAAAAACAATTGCCTGTTTCGATGAAATGAAACTTTTCTTTGGTGATTGTCTCCGTAAAATGAAAGAGATGGGCCACTTAGACCTGGAAAGCCGTAAAGGCAAAGCCCCTGGAGGATATAATTGTCCATTGGCAGAAAGTGGTGCCCCATTTATTTTTATGAATGCTGCCGGACAATTAGATGATGTAACAACAATGGTGCATGAAGGTGGCCATGCTATTCACTCATTTTTATCGCATGAACTGGCTCTCACGGGTTTTAAAGAATATCCAACAGAAATAGCTGAAGTTGCCAGTATGGCCATGGAGTTATTCAGTATGAATCACTGGCATGTTTTCTTTACCAGTAAAGAAGAATTAATCCGGGCAAAAGAACAACAATTGGAAAGAGTGATTACTATATTCCCATGGATCGCAACTATTGATAAGTTTCAGCATTGGTTATATGAAAACCCCAATCATTCAGAAGAAGAAAGAGCTAACCAATGGTTAATTATTCTTGAAGAATTTACTTCGCCTGTTATTGATTTTTCCGGATTGGAAGAATATCGCCAATTCGGGTGGCAGCGTCAGTTACATTTATATGAAGTCCCTTTTTATTATATAGAATATGGAATTGCACAATTAGGAGCCATTGGATTATGGCAACAATACAAACAAGATCCGGAAGCAGCTATTAATAATTATATAAAAGCCCTGGAGTTAGGGGGTACTAAGACATTGCCCGAATTATTTAATGCCGCTGGGTTAAAATTTGATCTCTCCCCCATGTATATCAGTGGTTTAATGCACTTTGTAAAAAACGAAGCAGCTAATTTATAATCAAAAAATACCACGAAAGGGGTATATCATAAATATTGAAATATGCTATGTACCTCTTACTTTTGAATCGGAAAATAAAGTGCATCAAATAGCACTTCAACATAGCTACTAATCAGAGCCTTAACCAAAAAGTCCCGATGTTTCTACACCGGGGCTTTGTTTTTAGCACCCCTGCAATATTTCCTTTTTATTAGTTTCCCTATTCCCTAAAGGGAAGTTCAGAAATTCATTCCCGGTAAGATTAATTACTTTATGAAATACAGCATTTAGTAATGATTCGTTGACCTAAGTCCCCTTTTGGGATAGGGTTGTATTAGTTACAATTTTTACAAATCCCTTCCACTACCACTTCGATATGTTCGGTCGAATACCCTTTAGGCAGTTTTAAATCGGGAGTTACTACATCATCCAGACAGTATGTATTGCTGCACTTGTTGCATACAAAGTGAACATGATGATCGTGGTGATGCCCTTCTGAACATTCATCTTTACACAATGCATAGCGGATGGAATTATCTGCTGTCGGAATAGTATGAATAATGCCTTTGTCTACAAAAGTTTGCAAGGTGCGATAAACCGTAACCCGGTCAAACTTTTCTCCGGCCTTTTTTTCAATATCACCATGTGCCAATGCACCAGCTTGCTCCAGGAAAAGTTGCAGTATTTTTTTCCGGCTGTCAGTAATGCTAAGACTGTTACGTTTCAATAACTCCCCCACCTGGTTTTCTATTTGTATCGCTGTTTGTTTCAACATAATTACCTGCTAATTTAAAATCCTGAATCCAAAACTTAATCATTTCTCTTTCAGCAATCGCTTTGCTTCCTTGATCAGACTTTTTACTTCACTTTCTTTTATCCCTTCAATTATTTTCCTTACATCGCCGTTCTTATCCACTAATGCCCAAAATTGGGAATGGACAAACT
Organism: Chitinophagaceae bacterium; assembly: GCA_031400855.1. GTDB lineage: Bacteria > Bacteroidota > Bacteroidia > Chitinophagales > Chitinophagaceae > JJ008. Next base: position 31,278 of record JANNQR010000066.1, read on the forward strand.
GGTCATCAATACTTTTGAGGTTATTTTTTGGATCATCTATCGTATAACTTACCCTGGCTGCGTTGTACAGGCTATCTTTTCTTCCTGTCAAAAAAATCCATCGCTTTGTGTCCACCTTCATTGAATCGGCATAGTGCTTCATCTGCGCCACAGAATCCCGGTCAGGATCACTGGTATGCGAAAGAATAAGAAAATTACTGTCGTTTATAAACTCCTCATACACTAATCGCATATTATTATTCATAATGGGGCAGATGCCATCACAATGCGTAAAAAAATATTCTGCTACATATACTTTTCCGGCTACTTCTTTTTCTGTAACAATCTTTCCATTCTGGTTGGTAAATGAAAAAGGTTGAACAAAACTGATCCGGGGGGATTTTACTTTTCCAAATCCGGGAATAATAAGGGTAAGCGTAAAATAGAAAATCAGGGCCAGGGCAATAAAAAACCCCATATAAAACAACTTCTTTTTTGACATACTCATTAATTGCGGTGCAAAGGTAGGATGCGGACACGGTTAAATTTACCTAACAGACACTATACTCCCCGTCTTAATAGAAAAGGAGACATTTTCTGCAACACTGTTGCTTTTTGTCTATCTTTGTTTCCTTCATGAAATTCAAGATTAATTGGGATGTTTTAGGAATCGGGGCTTCCTTAGCCTGTGCCATACATTGTGCTTTGCTGCCGTTAATTTTAAGCAGTCTGCCGCTTTTTGGCATCAATATCATTCATCATACCGGTTTTGAAATAGGTATGATATTCCTTGCTTTATGTATTGGATCGTATTCACTCTATCATGGATTTAAAAAACATCATCATAACCTGTTACCCCTTTCTCTTTTCATAGCAGGGATTACTTTTCTGGTGATGAAACAATTTTTTATTGAGCATGAAATCTGGTTGCTGGTACCGGCAGTTTTATTGATTATAACTGCTCATTTGTTGAATTACAAATTCTGCCGTGTACATAATCATGCTCATAGTGATGATTGTAATCATTAATGCCTTATGTGCTTTTTTGATTTACCTTGAACAAAAGTTTGGCGATGAAAAAAATATTTTGTGCATTTTTCCTTCTGGCAACAACCCATTTATTTGCCCAATCAAAGAGTGAATCAGCTATCAGGAAAATTCTTGATGAACAAACAGCTGCCTGGAACCGTGGTGACATCGATAATTTTATGAAAGGTTATTGGGAAAACGATTCATTAATGTTTATTGGTAAAAGTGGCGTTACCTATGGCTGGGTCAATACATTAAACAATTATAAGAAAGGCTATCCAGACACCGCTTCCATGGGCAAGCTTATTTTCACATTGATACAGGTAAAAAAATTGTCGAAAGAATATTATCATATCACCGGTAAATGGTTTTTAAAACGATCCATCGGAGATGTGGGCGGCCACTACACTTTATTATTCAGAAAAATAAATGGCCGTTGGGTTATTATTTCAGATCATAGCAGTTAATCATTAAAACAAAATTTATATGATACTTATTATTCTTGGCATCCTTATTTTAATTGGTGGCTTTGCCCTGGAAAGAAGTCCTGAGTTTAGCCGTTTTGCAAAAATTGTCCGCAGTATTGCCGTGCTGATTATGGTTGCCGGTGTTTTGACTAAATGTATTGTGCAGATCAATGCCGGGCAAATAGGCGTAAAGTCGTTGTTCGGGAAAGTACAGAATGATGTGCTCAGTAGCGGCTTGCATTTTGTCAATCCTTTTGTTGAGGTACAGCGATTAGATATAAAAACGCAGAACTATACCATGAGTGGTATACATGATGAAGGAAACCAAACCGGCGATGATGCTATCCGGGTATTAACGTCGGATGGGTTGGAAGTTACCATTGACCTGACTGTTTTATATAAATTACTACCCTCTGAAGCTCCTCGTCTTGTCAGGGAAACGGGTGTCGATTATACCGATAAAATTGTTCGTCCGCTAACCCGAACCAAAATCCGGGATAACTCCGTTTATTATGAGGCTGTGTCGTTATATTCCAACAAAAGAGATGAGTTTCAGCAACGCATTTTTAAAACTATAGATGAGGATTTTAAAAAAAGAGGGCTGATTTTGGAACAGCTGCTGGTAAGAAATATTACTCTGCCACAGTCTGTAAAAGCAACCATTGAACAAAAAATAAATGCAGAGCAGGATGCTCAGAAGATGCAGTTTGTATTATTAAAAGAAAAGCAGGAAGCAGAAAGGAAAAGGGTGGAAGCACAGGGTATTGCAGATTATCAGCGAATCATCAATATCGGGCTTACCGAACAGCAATTACAATACGAACAGATAAAAGCATATCTGGAGATTGCAAAATCTCCTAACTCAAAAGTGGTTATTATGGGTAAAGGAAATGCACCGATAATATTAGATACAAAAAACTAATTGGTTTGTACCTGGTATCGCTGCTGTAGTTTTCCAAATACAAAATGGGAAGCCGCCAGCCCTACTGAAGAAAAAAGGATATCATTCAAATCGAATGTGCGGCCAAAAAAGGGTATTCGTTGCAGGTATTCATTTACTACCAGCATGCTGAAACCAAGCAAACAAATTATCCGGAGATCATACGGTGTATCAATTTTAAAAATGCGGGCCACCAAAAAATTTCTACCACTGAAAAACCAGTAAGCACCAAAAGGTATCAGGAAAGAGCCCAACAGGTTAGGGGCTATATTTAATATAAAATGGAAAGGGTTATCGACCAGGTGCAATGGCCTGATAATATATTTAATGGCCCAGATCAATAAAGTGCCTGAAATAACTGCCCACTTACTTATTTGTTTTAATTCCATTTTACTATTCTGAGTTTCTAAAATACCATTTTTATTTAAGTTACTTAATGTATCAGCAGGTATTTTTTATTTGACGTTTCTGAAAGAAAAACATTATGAGTTAATTATTTTTCCAGATTTTATAAAAATAACGAATAAGAAAAATAAGACTGATACCCATACCGGCATAAAACAGTATCGTATAGATAACCGGTTTACCATTGGTATAGCCCAGTTGAAAATAAATACCGGCTATAGCACCCGACAACATCCAAAATAATCCCAGCGCAATTGTATTTAAAATTTTTACAAAAAATTTCTTTACGCCGGGATCCCAGTTCTTTTCCATCCGAAAAATATTTGAGTGAAAAGGTAAGATATTTTAACGCCTGAGGCTTTCCTGTTACTTAATAAGCAGGTTCTTAAGTTCCAGAGAATCTCCGTTAAAAACATTAAAATCCACTTTGTGAGTAATTCCATTTACCCGGCCGATATCGCTATGCTGCCAGAAAATCCATTCTCGGTCTATGCGGGGTTGTTCAGGTTGATAATAATGTGCCACCCATAACGGGTATTTGTCAAACTCACTGCCGAGGTTTTGGTTATAAAAATCTACATAGGTATAGATAATTGGTTTTACGCCGTAGTGGTTCTCCACTATTTCAAGCCATTTCTTCAATTCCTTTTTAAATTGTTCTGCAGAGGTGCCATTTAGTTGTTCTGCATCCAGTACGGGTGGCATATCCCCCGGCTCCAGTTCTACTCTATTGATAAAATTTTCTGCCTGCATTCTCCCATCTTTAGAAGGAATAAAAAAATGATAGGCCCCTCTGATCATTCCATTATCCTTAGATTTTTTCCAATTGCGTTTAAATTGCGGATCAGTATTGCCAATACCTTCCGTAGCCTTCATAAATGCAAAACCCAATTGAATATTCTTCACTTTCATCGCTTTCACTTCGTCCCAGGCTATCATTAACTGATAACGGGAAACATCAATACCGTGAATGGAGTAGTTTTCCGGAATTGCAATACCAAATTCCGGATATCGGACAAATGTTGGTTTACGGGAAATAAATTTTTGAATAAATATCCAGCCCAGTATGACCATTATTCCTCCTGCCGTTATGATCAGCACTAATTTCCTTATTTTCTTTTTTCGTTTTTGTGATAACATATAACATTTCTGTTTCCGGCGGATACGGGTTATCAAATATAATTATATGGTTATTTGAAAAATGTTAATTCCACAATAACTTACCCGGTTTTGCCAGCATAGAATAAATTACTTTTACTGATATTAATTTATATGTCAAAAATCTTTTGGAATATCTGGTGGAAAGTAAATGGCTGGAAAGTAACCGGTAAATTTCCACATGAACTTAAAAAAATATTACTTCTTGTTGCTCCGCATACCAGCTGGAAAGATATACTGGTGGGATTGGCTACCCGGTCAAAACTGAAAATATATAAAGCAAAATTTATAGGTAAAAAGGAGCTTTTTGACGGCCCTTTCGGTTGGTTCTTCAAGTGGCTGGGTGGTGTTCCGGTAGATCGGTTCAGTAAACAAGGAGCTGTTGAACAGGTAGCAGAAATGTTTAATAATCATGCGGAGTTTATTATTGCACTTTCTCCCGAAGGAACCAGAAAAAAAGTAGATAAGCTAAGAACAGGTTTTTATCATATTGCAAAACAGGCAAACGTTCCTATTCAAATGGTAGGATTTGATTTTAGTAAAAAAGAAATTATTCTGGGTGAGCTTTTTTATACGACTGATAATGAAGAAGCCGACATCAGGCATATCATTAATTTCTTCGCACCGATAAAAGGCTTAAAGCCCGAACAAGGATTAGCCCATTTAAAATAATCATGTGAATATGATAATTGCAATGTCATTGCATATGGTAAAATTGGATTACTATTTATTAAAATAATAGCTAACTTAGTTTGTAAGAGTAAACCACTATTTTCTGTATTTTATAACCAAAACTTCTAATCATGAAATTATCACCTCAAACATCACCTCTTTTTCTGTTCACATTTTTTTTGTCATTTTGTTTCGCTTTTGATTTAAATGCCCAGAAATTCGACAAAATCGATTTGAGCAAAGACACTATTTCAAGAACAAATGCGATTGGTGCCCGGAACACTTTCGCAAATAGTTTAAGGAGCGGTGGTAATAAGGCAACCGACCGGATCAAACTGCCGGTTGATAAATTAAAAGAGATCATGGATGCCTGTGACGCCAATAATATTACCGAAGTTTCTGTAATGATCATTACAATCCGGCAGAACGATCTTGTTCAGGCCAGAAAGCATAACCTGGGAGCAACAGACGATCAGTTAAAGGGTAGCCAGATGCTGGTATTCAGGGTTCCCCGCAGAGCTTTCACAGGTGCAACCGGTGCTAAAATTAACGTGTCAAATAATAATGGGTTAATGTTCAGTTTACTGGGAGCCGGTTTAGTGCTGCTGGAATCTCCTTATACCGATCTGCCTTTTGGCAGTGATGACTTCTTTTTCAGCTTAGGAAGTATTTGCCCGCCCCCAACTTCTTGTGATACTGAATAAAAATTAACCTTTATCACTGTCATTCAAAGTCTCTTCCGCAGCATCTTGTTCCGGAAGAGGCTTTCTTTTTTTCCCGAAAATTTTTGAAAAGGACAGTCGGCTTCGGATTGTTATCAGGTGCCTTGATAAAAGATAACGAATCAGTTTATGTTCCAGGAAATGATGAACAGGTAAAAGAAAGGAGATAATACCGATTTTAATCAGCCATATTTTCCAGGGTTCTCCATGTGTTAAGTGGTGAATCCAGTTGTCAAGTATCAGTATAATAAACTCAAAAAAGAAAATCAGGGATAAGAAGCCCATCAGCCTGATTGTAAATGCTGATACTTTAAACATACCAATCATGATCATCAATACAAATGCTGTCGCCACGATAATCGTTATGAGCATGTACTGAAGATTATATTTCCGGCGAAGTTTTTCTTTGGCCAGATCGGCATCCCGTTGTTCTTGTTTTGCAACATTTTCAATTTCCAGTAAAGCAAAATCCCTTTCTTTGCCTAGCAGATCCACACTATCCTTATAATTTTCATGTAATACACTATAAGTAAAGGCTTGTTTATAATCTCCCTGAACCTGATACAGATTCTTTAACTCATCGGTACAGTTCTTCAGACTGCGCAAATCGGAAGCAGCTTTAGAAAGATCAAATAATTTCAGGTAATAAGTGATGGCCAACGGAGTATTCTTCAGCAATTGATAACAATAGGCAAATTCGCTGAAAAAATTCTTCCTGGTGCTGAGATCATAGCCCGAACTAAATGATGCTTCAGCCTTTTTAAAATAATTTAAGGCACTATCGGGCTTTTGTCCTCCATAAAGAAATATTTCAGCCAGCATCCAGTTAATATAGTCCGGGCCCGTATTAATGAAAACATTTTTCAATTCCGGATTTCTTTCAAGATATGTTATCATCACTTCTGCATTTTCCTGAATCATCATATGAGAGAACAGGATTTTTTCAGATTCAATCTTTAAAGCCACATTTTGTAAAGAATCTGCCAGCATAACTGCTTCCTGTAAATACTCTTTACCAGCTGTATAATTATTCAGTTTGGCCAGAAAAATATAATCATTGATCTGCCCGGAAATATTTTTTTCATTTTTATTGATGGCCAGGCTTTGGTGTATATATTTTTTAGCTATTTCTTTTTGGCCTAATTTATTATAGAGGTTTGCCATAGCATGGTAAACCAAAGACAATAGTGTTTCGTTGCCGGGAAGTAATGCTATATTCTGGGCGTTGGTAAAAATTTTAAACGCCATCAAAATGTCTGAACGTTGCTGATAAATATATCCCAGTTGAATGGCGCAAATTACTTTGGCAGAATCATTTTGAGTATTCAAGGCGGTAGTAAAAGCCAGATTAGCATTTTTAGTAGCCTCATCGATCTGTCCATCTTTATCATTCAGTGCAGCAAGGTTGGCATAGGCCATAGCAGAATAATCAATATGATCTGTAGCTTTTGCATAGGCTAATGCCCTTTTGATATATTCCCGTGTATTTTTTGAGCGGTCTTTTGTTGCTGATTTAGTAGATAAGTAACCTGCATTATTAAAGTAGGTTTGCAAAATCAATTGTGAATTCAGTGTTGCTTCTGACAACATGATCTGCTTTTCAATCAGGCTGTCCCCTTTTTCAAAATTTTTATTGGCGTAGAAATATTCAGCGAGTTGCCCTAGTTGGTTGATTTTTTCAATATCAGATTTAGCCGCATTATATTTTTGATAAAGATTTTTTTCAATACGCTCCTGCCCCCATGAAAACCGGGAGACAATGCTTATCGCAACAATCAGAGTAATTTTAAGACCAATAAAAACAGGACGCTTAACCATTATGTATTTTATCCGCTGATGATAATTAAATTTAAGATATGAAATTTTTCCTCAACCCCCTGATATTGAAAATTTCAGGGATTGAAATAGAATTAGCAGATATACGAAGAAAATTATTCAATAATCCGCAGCTTCGCATAGTTCAGCATGATCTTCTTCTCGCCATTATTTTCAAATTTTACCGTAGCAATAGGATTATGTGCTGCGCCTTACGGCCTCCTCCCGACCTCCTCCAAGGAGGAGGCCATCAGTGCACAGCCCCAGCTTACTTACAAACCCAAAAAACACAGCAGACTTTGTTTACTCCACTATTCGCAGCTTCGCATAATTCAGCATAATCTTCTTCTCACCGTTATGTTCAAACTTTACCGTGGCAATTGGATTATGTGCTGCCCCTTCCATTTTCAATACTTCGCCAAATCCAAATTTTAAGTGTTCTACTATTTGCCCTTCTTTTAAAGAAGAAGTATCGCTGGCTTCAAAATCGGAAGAAGGAACATGCTCTTTTACTTTTGCAGGAATACCTTTCGGTGGTAAATAAGAAGGTGCTGATTTGGATACCGCCGGACCCGAATTATAATAGGTTCCTGATTGCTGGCTTACTTTTCCGGATTCTCCATCATCCACATTTTTTGCTTTCATTCTATCAAATGCGGATGCCTTACCCCAATTGCTGCCACCCACCTGGTTTTTAGCACCCCCACCAGCAAAGCTTCTGTCCATGTATTGCTCCGGCACTTCTTCTATAAACCGGCTTGGCTCATTTTGTACCAACTGACCAAAGCGGTAACGGGTGTTGGCATAGGTAATCCAGAGCCGTTGTTTGGCTCTTGTAATCACAACATAAAATAAACGACGTTCTTCTTCCAGTTCTTCCCTTGTATTAATGGCCATGGCGTTGGGAAAAAGCATTTCTTCCAAACCGGCTGCAAACACACAACTAAATTCTAATCCTTTGGCGGCATGTATCGTCATTAATTTGATGGTATCTGCATCCGGATCTTTTTCATCAGAATCAGTTAATAAAGTGATTTGTTGCAAATAAGAAGCAAGACCAGCCCCCCCACCCCCCGAAGGGGGGATTTCAGAACCCTCAACTACAACGCCGTCCTCATCAATTAAAGAACGGTTTGCAGTATCATCCACCCATTCCTTTATAGAGTTTAATAATTCCTGTATGTTCTCATAACGCTGTACTCCTTCAGTGCTTTTATCATTGAACATTTCTTTTACCAATCCAGTTTGCTTGCCAACATGAAAAGCCACTTCGTAAGCATTTTGTTTTGTCAGCATACTGGCAAAACTTTTTATCATCGTCACAAAATCCTGCAAAGCAGTAAAAGTGCCTGCACGAAAGCCGAACTCATTGGCTTTTTCCAGCACTTCCCACATGCTGATATTATTTACATTGGCTGACAAAACCATTTTATCGATCGTGGTTTTGCCAATACCTCTTGCCGGAAAGTTGATGATCCGTTTTAATGCTTCTTCATCCCTGGGATTGACAATCATCCGCAGATAAGCCACAATGTCTTTTATCTCTTTTCGCTGGTAAAAACTGATGCCGCCGTAAATAGTATAGGCAAGACCCATCCTGCGCAACGCTTCTTCAAAAGCACGGCTCTGTGCGTTAGTTCGGTAGAGTATGGCAAAGTCTTTATTGCTGTAATGATTACGAAGTTTTTGTTCCTGAATACTATCGGCAACAAACTTTCCTTCGTCATTATCCGTCATCGTCCGCACCAGCTTTATCTTTTCGCCTTCTGCATTTTCTGTAAATAAGATTTTCTCTATCTGGTTCTTATTGTTCTTGATTACTTCGTTGGCTACATGCAATATACTTTGAGTGCTGCGGTAATTTTGTTCCAGCTTCACCAGTTTCACTTCATCATAATCTTTCTGAAACTGAAGAATGTTTTCAATAGTGGCTCCACGAAAACTATAAATACTTTGTGCATCATCTCCTACCACACATACATTTTCATGCATGGCACCCAGCAGTTTGATAATTTCATACTGAGATGGGTTGGTATCCTGATACTCATCTATCAAAATGTATTTGAATTTTCGCTGGTATTTTGCCAATGCTTCGGGAATATGTTTCAGCAGTTCATAAAACTTCATCAGCAAATCATCAAAATCCATGGCGCCATTTTTAAAGCACCGTTTGGCATACGCCTCATATATCTGTGCTATTGCGGGCCGGTTACTGCGCATATCTTCCTGCTGAATGCCATAATCATTTTTGTATTCCGCCGGGCCTACCAATGCATTCTTGGCCGATGAAATTCTGTTGTAAACGATATTGGGTTTGTAATGCTTGTCATCAAGATCCAATTCATTGATGACGGTTTTTATCACACTCTTTGCATCATCGGTATCATAAATGGTAAAACTCTTTGGATAGCCAATCTTATCCGCTTCAAAACGAAGTATCCTTGCAAATACGGAGTGAAAAGTACCGATGTATAAATTTCTTGCTTCACCATTTCCCAGAATCTTTTCCACCCTTTCCTTCATTTCTTTGGCGGCCTTGTTGGTAAATGTCAATGCCAGAATGTTAAACGCATCCACGCCATTTGCCATCAAATGAATCACTCTTGTAGTCAGTACTTTGGTTTTACCGCTGCCGGCACCCGCCACAATCATTATCGGACCGTCAATATGCAACACTGCTTCCCGTTGCCGGTCATTCAATCCCTCTAAATAATCAATCATGAGTGCAAATTACTGTATTGAAAGCTGAAAAAATTATTCTCCGGGATGATAGATTGTCTTAGCTGTTCTTAACACCTCTTTTTTATCTAACGTCATTGGCTTAGTCTCTTGATACTGAAACATCGTCATCTGGTCTTTAAAATGCGGTGAATCTGGATGCATGGATGCGCCAAATGTATTCACCGATTCTATTTGCGGTAATCCCCCGTTTTTTGGATAACGAACAAAACAGATATAAGCATCACCCCCGGTTACTTTTCGCATACCATTTATATATGGTTCGGAAAAAGAAGGACACAATACATCCGGAAAACCCCAGGCAGGGCGAACATCATCACCCCTTATTAATTTCTGCACATCGCCTAATACTAAATCTGTTTTACCAAAATGCTTCATCATATAATCATACACATACTGGTAAGTTTCTACTGCCTCCGTTTTAGTAATCAGCCTCGGTGATGAACCGTTGAGCCTGTCGGCCAAATAATGATATATAATAATGAAGATGGCGGCGCCTTTGCTTTCAATAGTTGATTTTCTGTCCCACAACTGAAATGTTGTTGCCACTTCCTTAAATACAGGATAACTGGCGGCATTTAAATTCAGCATACTGTCAATACCATACCAGTATTGCAATTGCTGCGGAAGTTTTTGATCAAATTTTATTTTTTTAAATGTAGAATAGCTGACCTTGTCTTCATTTATTAACTCAGTTACCCGCTGGCTGCGGTTATTATGATAAGTTTCATAACCATCATTTTTATCAAACTTATTTCTGTCAAGATTATATTTTGTTTCTGTTGCCAGAAAAGGAGAATGGTTGGTGTTGAATAAATAGCCGGATGCAGGATTTACATATTGCGGCAGCTCACCAACAGGTTTAAACTCCGTCCACAATGTGGCAGAAGTATTTCCGGGCAATGTACTTTTCCAATTATACTTCGGGTCAGGGTTTCTTCTGGGCATTTTCCCATTGCTGATGTAAAAGATAGTGTCGTACCTGTCTGCGTAGGTAATGTTGAACATCGGCAGGCTTGTCATGCTGAGAGCTTTATAAAACTCCGAAAAGTTTTTTGCCTTGTTCATCCGGTACCATTGTTCCAGTGCTTTTATATCCATGGTGGCAGGAACTCTTAATGAAAAAACTCCTTTATTAGTTTTTAGTGTGGGGCCATACTTGCTCCAGTATATTTTTTTCCCGATAATTATCGGGATTCCTTTTACTTTCAGCTTGGCTTTATTTTCTTCCAGATTTATCCATTCACCATCAAACTTATATTGATTTTTATTTGCGGGATTTATTTCCAATTGAAATACATCCACTTTATCCTGATAGTTCACCGTATGTGCCCAGCCTAAGTTTTCGTTGGTGCCATGAAATATCAAACACCCACCGGGAAATAAACCGCCGAGCATATTCCAACCCTGTTCACTTTGAAGATGTGCTTCATAAAAAGCTACCGGGCCGGTATTGGGTTGATGGGCATTGATGGCGAGAAAACTTTCTCCAGTTGTTGTTTTAGCTGAGTTCATAGCAAAAGCATTTGAACCCTGCGGGTTAAAACCTGGAATAGTGGCCACTTTGCCCCCGAGTATTTCAGGAAGTACTCTGTCCACACCGCAAAATAATGCAGTGGAAAAAACAACTGCTGTCATGTACTCTTTTTCATCAAATGGAAAAGCCTGTTTGTATTTAATTTTTTTTGGATGGGCTTTTGCATAAGCGTTCAATCCGGCTACATATCCTTTTATTAGTTCAACAAAATCAGGACTGAGTGTATTCCATTGTTCTTCTACTGTTTTTCTTACTCTTAAAAGATTTATTACATAATCTCCTTCAGCACCCTTCTTACCCAAGCCGGTTCCCAATTTTGCTTTACCGCTTAATACTACCAATTGCAATGTTTCAAAATCATCTTCGGCATGTGCCCAGGCAATGCCATAAGCTACTTCCGGATCTGTGGGTGCAAAAATGTGCGGTACGCCGAAACTATCACGGGCAATAGTGATATTGGCAGGGATAACCTGAGCAAAAGAGTGAAGGGAATAAAGTAAGCAAAGCAGGAAAAGATATCGCATAATAGTGTTTTTTAACAGATAGTGAATAATAAATGTAAGGAATATAAATAATTGTATTTGAATCTTCTATGCCATAGTTTTCTTCAATGGTTCCAAAACTTTAAATATATTGTACCTTCAGTATTGTTTAAATAAGGAAACAATGAGAAATTACATTCTTATATTCCTGGTTATCTGTCATGTACATGGCAGCTCCTTAATAGCTCAAACCTCTAAAAAAGATACAAACGATTGGTACTTCCGGATTTCCCGGATAAAAGTTAATGATGTAAGAGAAGGAAAACATCTGGAACTGGCAAAAGAGTATTCCCTGGAAAATTTTATTGAATATTATGTGAGGGAGGGAAAGGAAAGGTTTTCTAAAAAGATGGCAACCTAACGATTGAATTACTTTTAAAGACTCCGTATTTTTTTATTTTGGACATATATGGAGCTGGGGAATGAAGAATTTTTTTAAGGTTCAGCAAAACGATCTTATTGGTATCAATTATGAAGAGAACGATGACAAACAGCTCCGAAAAAGATTTGTCGATGAAATAGTTCCTGCTGCAGACAAAGAAAAAGTAGAAAAAAAGGGATGGGGCTGTACCACCTTTTCGGGAAAGCAAGAATTTTCATTCAACTATCTCAAGGATACTAAAGAGATTGAAATTACTTATGAATGGAAAGAAGTTTGTGATTTCGTGGCAAGGCTCATCAACAAAACTTATACAGCCTGTTATAATATTGATACGAAAACGTTTAGCAAGCAGAAGATTTTGAACGGTACCACAAAGAGAGAAAAAAAATAATAGGGCTTTTTATCCTTTCCTCTTGCTCAATAAATACTTCTCATTTATTACCGTGCCCATCGGTTTATTAAATACTTTTCCTTCTACCCAGGAGATGATGTCGAGATAGGCGAAGGAACGGGTTTCAAAACGGTTTTTCTCCAGGTGTTTGATCGTATGCAAAAATTTCTCCAACTCCGGTTTCAGTTGCCGGGGCGATAAAGGAATGGACTGGCGCAAAAATTTAAACATCGCTTCTTCTACCACCGTCAGGTTTTTCATTTTTGCCATAAAGCGATAAACAGATTTGCTGAGTGATTCCATCAGCATATCATTGCCTAGTTCATAATGCGCCAGAAGGTGAACCACCCGGGCATAACATTGCAGATCGTAACGAAGATTATTCTTGTCATTAATGATCACTTGCAGGTAATCAATGCAGCGATTATAATCCCCGCTACCAAAACAAAGCATCGCAAATTTATAATTGAGCACCAGCACCCGGTGGCTGTCAAGAAACATATCATATTCTGCCAGTTCTTTTTCAATAGCTGGTATTAATAAAAGCCCTTCTTTAAAAGTACCTTTCATAAAATGCTGGTTGATGCGGGCTGTGCTGATATAAATAAATGCCTGTATACGGAAACTATCATGTTCCTGTATACGATCAATCTCTGCTGCTTTTTCAAATAGCACTAGTGTTTTCTCAAACTGGCGGTGGTTGCGCAAATCAAAATGTGCATTCATCAGGCTATGAAAGGCTCTGATATAATGACCTGTTTCAATACGGATCATTAATGGTTGTTCGGTAAAAAGATCAACCCACTTTTGTGCATACCGGTAATATTGTAAAAAATCCTGGCGGATAAATGCATACCAGGTAAAACTCTGGTATAAATACAGCCGTTCATAAAAACCTGTTTGCTGCCATGCATCTGCCGGCAGGCTTTCTTTCATGAATTTTTTTATATCCTTTTCATCTTCCTCATTTCTTGCATGGCCATGCTGTACAAACCAGCTGAACATTTTCAATGCCAGGTTAGAAAGCCTTGCCACTGTTTCAATCAGGCGGTTTACTTCATTGGCCTCTGCAGATAATGCCTCAGCCCGATGCTGAATATTTCTTGTAATGTGCAACCCTTCTATTCTTTTCTCCAGGGCAATCAATTGCGGAAGCACATTAAATTTTTGGTTGGTCCTGGCAATTTCTTTTGCCCGGTCTATGATCCGAAGGCTTTGCATAAACAAACCTTTCTTATAGAGAATATGGGCATAATCAAATTGTTCATTCAGTTGCAGGTCGATACTTTCAGAGCTTTTTAACAGGCGGAGACTGGCTAATATTTGTTTGTATAAATGGGTTTTAAGATTGGCTAATTGCGGCTTGCTCACATCTTCCAGTTTTTTGAGCAGGGCCTTTTCATCATACTCTTTTTGCTTATCCAGTGCATCAAACAATCGTACGATTTTAAGTTCTTCTTTACCTGAACTGCGTTTGATATAGAGCTTGAAATGCCTTTTTTCGGCTTTTTCCAGCGATTTTATCAGTTGAAATAATATATCAGTTGAACGGTTGGGCATCATTGCAAATATATCCTGAAACGCTTAATGGTAAAGGGTTTTAATAATAAGATAATCCTTAGGCATCATAAAATCAGTATCAAATTGGGCTCAAAGAGAAACAAGTACTCTATACCTTCGTTTTATAAAGTTGCAGAATACATACAGCAGGCCCGCCCGGATGAACGAAGATAAAATGATTAAAGTGAACACCCGGTCGGACGGACAATCGTTAAAGTGAAAATGGAATCGTTAGAGGCCTGAGCAGTGCTTTAAAGAACACTACTTTTTTAAGAATTTCATATGGCAAGCAATCGTTAGAGGTCAGTCCGTTTCTACGGAAGGGCCTTTTTTGTTTTTAGGCAGTGCAATGTAACAATTTATTAATACGAATGAATTTGTTGGTCATCTTTTTCCAATATTTCTACTCAACCGGGCTTTTTGTTGAATAAGGTCAATTGACATCAGGCAATCCTGCCCCCGGGATTCTCTATCTTCATACGGCAAAAAATAATCTATGGCTATCCGTATTTTCATCACTGGCGGCACTTTTGATAAAGAGTATAACGAACTGAATGGTGAGTTATATTTTAAAGACACTCATATGTCTGAGTTGCTGGAAAAAGGCAGGAGTAAAGTGCCGGTAGAAATAAGAACACTGATGATGGTGGATAGTTTACAAATGACAGATGGCGACCGGTCATTAATTACACATCAGTGTCTTAGTTGCGATGAAACACAGATTGTGGTTACACATGGCACAGACACCATGAGCGAAACTGCAAAAGTGCTGGCACAAAAAATAAAAAATAAAACAGTTATCCTTACCGGTGCTATGATACCGATAAAGTTTGGTAGCTCTGATGGTTTATTTAATCTCGGCAGTGCCTTAGCATTTGCACAAACATTGCCGCATGGTGTTTACGTTGCCATGAATGGCCGTTACTTCAACTGGGATAATGTGCGGAAGAATAAACAGACGGGTGTGTTTGAAGAAGTGAAATAATACCAATTAGACATTAAAATTAGATCATTGAGAATACATAAAATTGCCAGCGAATTTGCACACGGATGACACGGACTAAACGGATGAACACGGATTTTCTGCTACGCATAAATTCAGGATTTTGATTTATCAAAATAATCTGTGTTCATCTATCCAATCTGTTTCATCCGTGTGCAAAATGTATTTCTAATATCTAATTGATATAAGATATAAAAGAGAGAAAGAGCTATATTGAATACTTACTCTTTTATCTCTGTGCGAGGTGTATTTATTCAATCACCAGCACCGAATCCCTGTTCTCCGGAGTTATTTCAAATAATGGCTCCTTCATTTTTCCCTGACGGTAAATTTTAGTTCCCAATGGAAAATATTCCCTTCGTGTAGCTCCCGGCATTATATCAATTCCATAGCTGCCTTTTACCGGGTATACCACTTTTAGCTCTACACTTTTATTGGTATTATTTTGTATCCGTGTTTTTACTTTTTCATCATTCTCATGACCGGGATAAGGATTCATTTTCGGTTGATAACTGGCGTCAATAATATCTCCATTACCTGATTTCGATGAAGTGGCACTGGCTAATGCAGTACCTGTATTTTTTATATCCCCGTTTCCGGAACCGTTTGCCCGAAATACTTTTACTGCATTCACTATCACATCACCATTGCCAGATGAATTCACTTCTGCTTCCTGTGCTATTACATTCGTAGCATTCACATTCCCATTTCCACTTTTTTTTATATCCAGATTATCAATACTTCCATTTAAATCAACATCACCATTCCCTGTTTTCTCTAATCGGAAATACCTCCCAATAATGCCATTAACAACCAGCTGATTATTTCCCCGGTGTTCCATGACTGAAATTTCAGGTAATGATATCCTCACGGAAATATTTGTATTCTCGATATACATTTTATTGTTTTCATTCCCTTCGAATTCAATTTTCAACTTTCCATTATTTGCTTTTACACTCAATAATTTTTCAAGGTTGTCGTCTATATCAATTTGTATTTGAAATGGCTTACCCACTTCTACTGTTACTTTACCAGACAAATCCCTTAATTCTATTTTATCAAAACCCTTTTCATCAAATATTTTACTGATAATTTTTCCCGAACCATTCAACGGACCTTTTTGTGCTTTTAATACATGTAACGAAACAATCAGCAGCAGACTTAGCAATAATATTTTTTTCATAATTGTAGTTTTAATTTTTTTTATAAATTATTTAATACGGTTATTTTCATCCTGTGCACCCAGCTCTCTGTCTCTTGCTTTGAAACTGGTTTTGCCAAATTTCCAGGTTAATTGTAAACGAATATTCCTGCTTTCCCATTTGCGCAGGTAATTGTAATTGACATTTCCAAAATTTACCTCCTGTCTCCAGCGCTGCGTATTAAAAATATCTGTAACAGATAAACGGAGGTTTAGTTTGTCATTGAAAACAGATTTACTGGCACCTGCATTTACACTACCCAACCATGCTGTACTCGACATCGCATCCTGTGTAGCAATATTGCCCCAACTGCTGAGCTGAACTTTCCATTTTTTGGGTAATTCAAAATTTTGGCTGCTATACCAGTTCATTCCCCATGCCGTATTATCTAATCTGCCTTCAGGAATTACCCCGTTGAATTGTTTGTAAAAGGGGCTGAGGTTGGTATAGCTATCCCACCATTTGGTAACTGGCATACCTAAACCAACATTCAGGTAATACCGGTTTTCACTTCCAATATTAAAATTAGTGGCTTCTGTTATTTCACCCTTTTGTGTACTGATGCTTTGAAAAGAATTGTTGGTATGACTATAGCCCATTCCAATATTTAATGCGCCACGATAAGAATAAGTCAACTCAACATTATTACTAAACTCCGGCAACAGGTAAGGATTGCCTCTTTCCCGGCTGTAATTATCATAGATATATTCAAACGGATTCAGATCCTGGTAAGTGGGTCGGTTTATTCTTCTGCCATATGATAAGCCAAAACTGTTTTTATCATTCATGGTATAACGAATAAAAGCAGTTGGGAAAAGGTTGAAGTACGACGTATCAGGATAATTTAGCTGAGTATTTTTTAAGTCAGTGCTTTTACCCTTTATCACTGTTTGTTCTGCCCTTAGCCCTAATTGATATTCCCATTTCTTTACTTTCTGATTAAAGCTTGCATACCCGGCAACCATGGTTTCAGTATAGTTAAACATGTTCGTACGGCCGGTATCAGCCGCCAATTGATTCACCTTCCAGATAAAAGCGTCCAGGTCGTTGGAGGTTTGTATGGTATTCCATTTCAAACCAGTTTCAATTTTAGCATTTATTTTTTTTAGTTGTTTGCCGAAATCCAATTTGATACTGTAAATTTTTATATTGGTCAGCACCTGCTGGTCATTGGCTGTAAAACCGTACTTAACGTTCTGATTGTTCAGTAAATCCGTCGTCACTAATCCATTACTGTTATTTTTAAATGAAGTATAATCAGCATCAATATTTAATTCCATACCCAATGTGTCTTCAAATTTATAATTGAGATTATAATTATAGCGGCTGTTCCGCTGTCGGTTATCATTTAATGTGTTCAGCGATGAGTCGGTGGTATTTTTGGTTTTAATTAAAGTAGTACCCGGTGTATACAGCTTACTCCGGTATTCATTTCCTTTTACCATAAAACCAAAAGTGCTTTTAGTATTCATATAAAAATCTGCACCGATATGGAAACTGATATTTTTAGAATTATCCTGGTCAACTGTTCTGTTCTCAAATGTTTTCTCCACGCCATTGCTGTTTACAAAACGATTGATTGCTCCGTTAGTGTTCTGCCTTGATTTGCGGGCAGCCGTATTACCAAACCAGTTCCATTTTCCCTGCCGGTGATTCAGGTTAGATGAAAAATTAAAATTGGGGTGAATACTTTGCGTATAAGAAGTACTAAGGTTTCCGTTTGTTCCTTTGATGGTGTTTTTCTTCAGCCGGATATTAATGATACCGGCATTTCCCTGTGCATCGTATTTAGCTGATGGGTTCATAATGATTTCTACTTTATCTACTACAGAGCCTGGAGTATTTTTTAAGTAATTGGCTAAATCTTTTTCACTCATTTGTGTGGGTCTGCCATCTATTAACACATTCACCCCTGCCTTACCAGCAAGGTTAATGGTTTCATCATTGGTGATGGAAACACCGGGTGCCCTTTGTAATATTTCGAACAGGGTGCCGCCTGTGGCTACTATGTCATTCTGCACATTAAGCACCGTTTTGTCAACCTGCATTTCTACAAATGGTTTTTTACTTTTTATCATCACTTCACTCAGTTTTTTTTCCTTGTTGAACTGGCTGGTCGTGTCTTTTTGCTGAGCATACAATGACAGGCTGAAGAAGAGTACGGGGAGGAGAATCAGTTTCATACATTTTTGTTTTGTAAGTCAAAAATGCATTAACCATAAGCCGTAGTCGCTGCAAAGGATGATTTGAGACGGATAAATAAGGTCTCAATAAATAAAGTGAAGTATCAGATTATCTAACTAGCTGAGGCTGAGACTGTCAATATACTCTTTTGGTGTTTTGCCGGTTACTTTTTTAAACGAACGGTTGAAGGTGGCTTTAGAATTAAACCCGCCATCATAAGCTATTCCAAGCAGGGTTTGCCGCTTTTGTTCGCCACTTTTTAGTTTATTGACTACTTCCTCTACCCGGTAGGAGTTGATGAAGTCGTTGAAGTTTCTGCCAGTACCATCATTGATTACTTTGGAAAGAAGAGAAGTATTGGTGTTGAGTTGTTTGGCTAAATCAGTTAACGTTAATTCTGCTTCCAGATGGGGTTTTTTGTTATCCATATATCCGAGTAGTTTTTCTTTCCAGCTTGCTAATTCAGGTAATGATTCTTTTTCAGGAAAAGCATTTTCTTCAGGAGCAACCGGATGTTCATTTTCTGTAAAATGAAGTTTTTGCAATAGCCTTGGCTTGGTGAAATATCCGGCTATACTTAAATAGTACGTCAACACACCGAGGAAGAGATAGGCATACCAATCAAAAATATAGGAGTGGTAACCAACTGTTTTAAACTGTGCAATTACATTAAATAAAAAAATAATGATAACCCCGGCGCTGATAGCATATAAAATATTGCGCAGCCAGTTGAAACGGATATCTTCCGTAGCAGAAAAATTTTGTTTTATATACTGCTGGTACGAACGGAAAGAAAGGATGGTGATAAACAAATAGTAAAAAAATACAGAATAAGAAATTAACCCTGTCCAGACATTTTTATCCAGATCTGCCAGGGGACCTTTGGTGCCATATTGTGTATTTTCAGTATTTTCAAATGGCCGGTTGAAAGCATAATCGATAATAAACTTTCCCACTATCAGCAATAGCCAGGCTATTGGTAGCACAAAATGCTTCCAATGTTTTTTTTCAAATTTAAAATCAGCATTGGTCAGGCTGAGAAAATAGAAATAAAGCAGCGGCCCCATCCAGATTACGTTATCAAACGGGAAATAAAACATAAAGCTGGTAAAGCCATCATGGGTATCATACCAACCGGCAAACCCCAGCATCCAGAAAGCTATTTTAATGGCATTAATCAACAGTAGAAAAGCAAGCAATTTATCACTCAACTTTTCTTCTTTCCAGCCACGATAAGCTAAAAGACAAGCAAATAATATACCCTGCAGAAAAGCGGGTAATAAAAGCGAACTGTAAAGACTGAAATCAAAAGGCATTAGCTAAACTAAGTATTCGTTCAGAATTAAACGAATAGGCTGGCTTTTAGTTTATTGAAAGAGGGTTCAAATCATAATTTGCAACCAAGAAGCTATTCATCTGCTTTCAGTAGTATATTAATAATATTAATCGTTCTGCTTCCAATTACCGTATCAGCGCCAGTTTATTCAAATTGATTTCAGTATTGACGCATCAAGCTAACTAATCCTTCGAAAAAAATAAACTTATCAGTAAGCCTTATATCGCAAGCCAAAAAAATGGCTGATACGATAAGAATCTCTTGATTGATGCCCCTTTTCGTAAAATATTTCAGTCGATAACATTTTGCATCTTTGTAATAATTAAATTTTATGGACAACAGTTTTTTTGCATATCTCCAGCAACTTGAAATGATGGCTTTTTTTTCAGCCTATCCATTAGTTTATGCCATTGTTAATGTATTGTCAGGCAATTCAAAAAATGAACAATTCGCCAGACTTCCCTCCCTTTTACCCTATGCTTATGCACTAGTTGGCGTATTATATTTTGGTCTCCAACTGAAAAATTTATACCCTGATTATACTATAGGAAACGTAAGATCCTCCGTTCAACAGCCTTTTCTAACAATATGGGCCTTACTTTCCATTCTTTTTTTTATCCCGGCACTGGCAAAAAACCCCTTGCTCAGCCTGCTTCACAGTTTTGTTTTCTTCTTCTTTTTGATAAGGGATATATTTTTATCCTTGTTTTCATCCAATACAGACAAGAATATTTTAAAAAATGAAATGAAGGTATATACTGATAGTCTGCTATTAAATCTGGGAGCCTTTGCTTTTATTGTATTATTATTTTTTCTATTTAAACGCCATAAAAAAAGACCAGACTCCTGAACCTGCTATTTATAATTGCTGATTTATCCTTTTCACAGCATTCTACTTACGTTTACTCAATAAGCTTGTACGTTATTACTCGATAGATGATAATAAATTGATAAAGTTGTGATTTAAATCACACTGATTTTTGACGTATGTCATGAACCTGTCATTTGGGCGGAAATACCTTTACACCGTCAATTTTTAGTTAATTACTCACTTTAAAATACTTTTTATGAAACTTCTTAGTAACAAAACACTCATGATTTTGCTGATTTTGATAAGCGGTTACGGGTATATGATAAGTTGCACCCGGGACAACGATAATATTGTACCCATTCAGTTAACCCAACCATTTGCTCCTAATAGAGGTACCAATATTCATGTTCCCGGTACGATGACAGTTGGAGACCCGACTCAGTGGAAAATGGATAAATCTCACTCCAGTGTTCTTTGGACAACAAGTTATGTTGGGGCATCAGGCCTGCTTACTGGTCGCTTTAACCAATTTGGTGTACATGATGTGACAACTGTTGAAATGACAAATTATGTCATTGCTGGCCAACCCCTTTTAGACAACTCCTGGGCATTTAATGAGGCAGATCCAACACAAACTTTCCTTAATGGTTATGTGCAGATGAATCAGTCGAATACCGGCGAACCGGGAAGAGATGCAGGTTGTAATGTTTCAGGTTTGGGAACTACTGCTATAATTCCCGGCACTCAAAATCTGAATGTTACCAATCTGGCTAAAATAAAATCAACAAAAGTTGAATTGGATCCAAATAGTAATGGTTACATAGTAACACTGGACTTGACCTGGCAGGGTAAATTAGCAGCTCCGCTTACTAAATCTATAGTAGGTAAACTTAGCTATATTAAAATGGCCACTATCGCAACAGCGACTCCTTATAAAGTATTTGGGCTTCAGTTAAAATTCCAGTTCAACTGCCGTGATTTTGGTATTACCAGCACCAGCATTGCTGATAAAATTGATATTGAATGTAATATGAATTTCCATAATAAATAATCCTTCTAAAAATTCAAATATGAAACGTCTATTAATAATATATTTCGGTTTGTTACTATCACTTGGAATCGGCTTATCCGGTTGTTATAAGGATGTCATCAAACCAGATTTGCCTGTAGATCCGAATGCACCGCCCAAACAGGTAAGTTATAGTAACGAATTAAAACCATTATTTGCTGCAAAATGTACTGATGCCGGTTGTCATGTAACTGGGGCTCATAAACCATACCTGACCGCAGATATATCTTATGCGCAAATTGTAAATGGCGGCTTTGTAAATCTTCTTTTGCCTAAACAGAGCAGGTTTTATGAAATGATTAATGGAGAGATGCAACAATATATTCCCTCAGCTTCTGACAGGCAAAAAGTGTATGACTGGATAAGAAACGGGGCTCCTAATAATTAACTGATCCGATAGCTATCGGATTTTAAAACTAAATCAAATGAAACTTAAATTATATAAAATAGCAAAAAGTTGGTTGAGGGCGGCATCAATACTATCTGTTTGTTTGCTGCTGCTGAACACAGTCGTGCTGGCACAGGATGACAGCACTGCAGTAGCTGAAAAACCAGCCGCACCCGCCAAAGTCAAACCTGTAAAAAATACATTCGAAAGTGTTTGGATCAGTGATAACCAAACTGTGATGGTACCTGTTAAAAAAACCTTGGAAATGGACATCATGCACCGTTTCGGTACATGGAACAAAGGATATGAAGATTTTTGGGGATTTTTTGCCCCCTCTAATATCAGAATAGGATTTAGTTATGTGCCTATTAATAAATTGAATGTTGGCCTTGGATTTACAAAGACAACAGCTTCTGTTATACCGCAGGCCGGCACATCCTCTGTTTCAGGTCCGCTATGGGATGGGAATTTGAAATATGCGATAATAACTCAAACGAAAGGCAAATACCCGGTTAGCGTTAGCTATTATGTAAATGCAGCCTATAACACTAAGAAAGATCTGAATAAAGAAGTTTACAGGTACTGGAGTGACAGGATCTCGTATTTCCATCAGATACTGATAGCCAGAAAAATCACCGATAAGTTATCCGTCCAGGTAGCGCCGAGTCTCTCACATCATAATGCAGTAAATGGTTATTATACCAAGTTAAACGATTCAACCCTGAAAATAAACCGTTCGATGGAATTCGAGCACCTTGCTGTTGCGTTTTCCGTCAGGTATAAACTAACCAATGTTACTTCTGTGATGATTAACTATGATCAGCCGATTACCAAACATGCCACAAAAAATCCAAATCCAAGCTTTTCTTTCGGGATGGAAATGAATACAAGCAGTCACTCCTTTCAGTTGTTTTTCACTAATTATTATTACCTGAATCCTGCTATCAATAATATGTATAATAGCAATAACCCTTTTACCTATAATGACAAAGCTATAACAGATGATCCTGCTACAGCTGAAAACGAAAGCAAAGTAAAAGGAGGCCGATTCCTGATTGGCTTTAATATTACCCGTTTGTGGAATTACTAAGAATGGATATACCGGCGTAGGCAAATCAACTGCTTACCCCCAAAAACCCCGGAATAAAAGCCGGGGTTTTTATTTCAAAAATATAATTTTACCAGAAATATTTTTTGCAGTAAAATGTATATCACCCCTTCAAATTGCCGGCATTTGCTATCAGGATTGTTCCTAAGTTTGATTTACGGCTCTATGATTTCGTGTAGCCAAGCGGCTAAAAAAAATATTCCTGCAGAAATTACTCCGGAACTTAAGGATACAATAAGAAGAAAACCACCCGGCAGTTTTCAAGATACCCTTACTATTCATTATCCCTCGGCTGTTTTTTATAATCCGGACAGCCTGCAATTGCAAAAAATTAAGGAAATCTCTACCAAAAATGATTATGAAACCGATGTACATAATTGCTTTTACCAGATGCGGAATGCCCGGATTGTGCTAAAAAATTACTGGCCACAGATTTATAAAATAGAAACCTCGAAAAACAGGTATCTTCTTTTTGTGAAGGCGGATAAAAGTAAACTTGTTATCGACCTCGACAACAAAAGCGATATGTGCGGACTTTTGTTATTTGATGGGAAAAAAGAACCAGAGCTGGCTGACATGATGAATATTGAAACGGCGATGGGGTTTTATTTTAATAAATAAATCACTAGTGTTTTGATGTTATAAATATAAGTTCTTTGAAAGTCTTGTCTGTATTGGGTTTCATCAGATTTTAGGCCTAACACGATTTGAAATGTTTGAAATTTTTTCTTAATATAACGCCTTGATAATCATCTATTATGAA
>JANNQR010000067.1:0-31735 GCA_031400855.1 Chitinophagaceae bacterium
CCTTGAATTGTGCAACCAGATGTTCATTCTGATTAGTAATATTGATATGATAAAGCCCGGTTGACATTCCATTGTGTAACTCCTTTACTTCTGCAATCAATACATCATCTACATGAACAGGCTTGATGAAATTGATAGATGTATCCAACGCAACTGACAATACGTTCCTGTTGTTACAGGCAAATGCAAAAGCACTATCGGCTAAGGAGAAAGCAATACCGCCATGAACGATTCCAAAACCGTTTATCATTTCTTTGCGCACTGTCATTTTGATTTTACTGTATCCTTCTTTTACTTCCAGCACTTCTATTCCCAGCCATTGACTGAAAAGGTCATGCTCCATCATGTGAGAAACGACAGCATTGGCTAACTGGTCTTTATCATTGCTCATTGAATATTGAGTATTGGTTATTGAATATTTTATTCGCCTTTGAAATGAGGTTGTCTTTTTTCTAAAAAAGCCTGCACCCCTTCTTTATAATCTGCTGTTTTTGCTGCCCGTTGCTGAAAAATATCTTCATCTTGTAATTGATCTTCCCAGTGATTGAAAAAAGATTGACTTAATACCTGTTTGGTATATGCTAATCCTTTAGTAGGCATGTCAGCCAGTGTAGTTGCAATCTTCAGGGCTTCGTCAGTAAATGTTTCATCAGGGAATACTTTGTACAGCATCCCCATTTTTTCTGCATCCGTAGCCGGTACTTTATCACCGAGCATCATTAAGGCGGATGCTTTTTGCCATCCAATTAACCTTGGTAAAGTAAACGTACCACCACTATCGGGGATCAACCCTATTTTACTAAACGCTTGTATAAAGGAAGATGATTGTGTAGCCACTACTATATCACAACACAAAGCGATATTAGCCCCGGCACCGGCAGCTACTCCATTCACAGCAGCTACAACAGGCTTTTCCAGTTTTCTGATTCTGGTTACAATAGGGTTATAATGTTCAGAAAGTATCTGCTTTATCTCTATGGCATTTTCGCCAACCAGTTCACTAATATCCTGCCCTGCACTGAATGCTTTGCCGGTTCCGGTTATGTAAACACACCTTACTGATTTGTCTTTGCATTTATCCAACGCCTCCTGCATCAGCAATGCCATCTCCCGGTTAAAGGCATTGAATTTATCGGGACGGTTAAGTGTAATGAAACCGATGGAGTCTTTTATTTCAAAAATAATAGAGGACATACAAACAATTTATGAAACAAACATACAAAACAAAAAGGCAATGCATTTCCGGAAAGAGTGAGCTGGTATTGATAAGAATTTATGGGAAAGTTGTAGTTTTAGTGATTAAGGTATTTTTAAACGTGCAGACAAGGCAGATAAATAAAATTAATTTTAAAAAGCTTTTATTCTTTTTTTGCATCTTCCTGTTTATGACAGGTTGTGAAAAGGAGTATAGTTTTGAAGGGGGTGGTAGCTGGATTATACGGGATACTATTCCTGTGCCGGTAATTAATGACCCTGTTTGCCCGGCGTGTATAAATAATACCGCATCCGGTTTGTCTGAATGGAATTTTAAATCAATCAACTGGAAATTGTGTGGAAAGGCAGATACGGCCATTGCACTTGGCAACAGAACTGCCTTTACCTTTTTCGGCCCCTCCACCTGTTCTTCAGATACGGGTATGGTTATTACCGTTTACCTGGGGAATGATACATTGAACAGGGACAAGCAAAACCTTCATATTGACCGGGCTGCTTTTTATTGCTATGACCGGGTTACTCCGTCTTATATATTTATGAGTCAGAACAGCAACACATTTTCTGTAACTATTGAGAATTATCATCATGCAACAGGAATTGTCTCCGGCACATTCGGGGGAACTGTTTTCAGGGCAAATGGCGCAGCAGCCAGCATAAACTCCGGAAGATTTAAGGTAAAGCTGTTATAGGCTTTTTTTCTAATGACATTTGAAATAATCAAACGGTTCTTTACAGTCATTGCATTGATATAATGCCTTGCATGCCGTGCTACCAAATTCGCTGATCAATCTTGTATTTGCTGAATGACACAAAGGACATTCAACACCATCTTTCGGGATAGAAAATCGTTTATCAGGCGGGGCAATACCGTATTGCTGTAATTTTCTTTTTCCTTCCTCACTCATCCAGTCTGTGGTCCAGGCCGGGCTGATGGCAGTAGTAATTTTTATTTTTTTAAAACCCAGTGTAGTTAATTCCACCCGGATGGCTGTAGCAATCATATCCATGGCCGGACAACCGTTGTAAGTTGAAGTGATGATAACTTCCAGTTCATCATCGTTCATTTTTATATCCCGGACAATACCAAGATCAATGATACTTAATACGGGGACTTCCGGATCTTTTATTTCTTCCAGATAGGCATAGAGAACTTTCTTATCAATCGTTGATGGCATCATTTTTTGTCCCTCTCTGAAATTTTTAATTTTAGAGTTCTAAAGCCTCTCCTTGGAGGTAACCGAGTAAAGCGAAGGTTACGAACAAAGTTCTGGGGAGGCCTTACCATTTTGCTCCCGGATAGGCTCTTTGTACATATTGTAATTCTGTCAATATATAACCAAGGTGTTCTGTATGTGTTCCTGTTTTTCCACCTGTTTGCATGAACACAGCCGCCCCACCCCCCGAAGGGGGGATTAAAGAAGCTTCATTAAATACTGCGTTAACTTTTACATCCCAATCTTCTTTCATTTTATTAAAGTCAATACCTATTTGCTTTTCATAAACTGCCGGAATAAACATTTCACCGGTATATCTCCATATTTCATCAATTGCTTTCAGCATCCGGTCATGGCTTTCTTCAGTTCCATCACCGAGGCGTATAACCCATTCACTACTCCATCTTACATGATAAGTAGTTTCTTTTATTGATTTGGCAGCGATAGCGGCTAGTTGTTCGTCGTCTCCTTGTTGCAGTTGTTCATATAATAAATATTGAAACTGACTGTAGAGGTATTGACGTAAAATTGTTTGCCCCCAATCTCCATTGGGTTGTTCCACCAGTAAGAGATTTTTAAATTCTCTTT
The DNA here is from genome assembly GCA_031400855.1 of Chitinophagaceae bacterium. Taxonomy (GTDB): domain Bacteria; phylum Bacteroidota; class Bacteroidia; order Chitinophagales; family Chitinophagaceae; genus JJ008. Next base: position 3,018 of record JANNQR010000067.1, read on the forward strand.
CTTTTCTTAAATAGGCTAATGAATCTTCGGTAACGGGATTGCTCCCCTCTCCACCCTGTGGAGAGGGGCTGGGGGTGAGGTGAGCTGCGTATTGATAAAAAATTCTTGCTTGTCCCAATAAGTCGAGAGATATATTGGTGATAGCAATATCCTGTTCCAATATTGGCCCATGCCCACACCATTCCGAATTTCTTTGCGAAAGAATCAAATTAGTATCTGCTAAATGCAATACATAAGAAATTAGCGGACTCTTTTCGAAAGTTTTTTTATTTGATGAAACCATATCTGGCATGAGTAAAGAAATTTTGATATTCAGACTCTAAAGCCCCTCTTGCGGAGCGGTTGGGGGAGGCTTTTACATGTGGTTTACTTCATCCGGTAATTGATAAAAAGTCGGGTGGCGATATATCTTATCTACTGCAGGTTCATATAATTCGCCGGCCTCTTCGGGATTGGAAGCAGTAATATGTTTACTCTCCACCACCCAGATGCTGACGCCTTCCATTCTTCTTGTATAAACATCCCTTGCATTTTCAATGGCCATTTGTGCATCGGCTGCATGAAGGCTGCCTGCATGTTTATGGTCAAGCCCTTGCTTACTCCGGATGAAAACTTCCCATAGCGGCCAAGCCCTCCCACCCCCCGAAGGGGGGATTTTGTAAGTGTCTTTTAATTCATTACCACCTGCTGTTTCTTCCGGGATGTCTCCGTAATAAAGTTTTTTAATAAAAAAATTATTCATGGTTTATCAGTTTTGTACTTCAATTGAATAGGTAGTAAATGGGAGGGAGTCTGTCATGTTGGCCGGAACACCTTCCCAAAATTTATACATTTTAATAGTAGTTGAACCGGCTTTTACCGGTACAAGTATTAAGTGCTTACTCACATTTCCTCCTGCCATGCCAACAGGGTTATTATCAATGGTTTCAACCGTTAATAGTTTTACTACTTCTAAACTATCTTTTATAGCGAAAGCGGTAGAACTTTCATATGCACAGCCCCGACAAGTGCTTTCATATATTATTAACGTATCTGTAAGCTTCACTAAATTAAGTGTATCAGCCCTAAGAGATACTTTCTTATCTTTTATAATAACCGTTTCTTTTTTTGAATTGGTGCAACAAAAAAGAACAACGGCGATAACCGGGAGAAATAATAAATTTTTCATTAAGCCGCTTTTGTTTTTGCCTGTCTTTTTTCAGCATATGCCATCGCCGCTTCTCTTACCCATTGCCCTTCTTCATGTGCTTTGCGCCTAGCGTCTAATCGTTGTTTATTGCAGGGGCCGTTTCCTTTTACCACATTCCAGAATTCATTCCAGTCAATATTGCCGAAATCATAATGTCTTCTTTCTTCGTTCCATTTTAGGTTATCATCAGGAAGTTTCATGCCGAGTATTTTTATTTGTTCGGCAATCATATCTACAAACTGCTGACGCAATTCATCATTCGTTTTTCTTTTAATCTTCCACTTCATGCTCTGGTCGCTATTAGTGCTTTCGCTGTCTTTGGGGCCAAACATCATTAGCGATGGCCACCACCATCTATTGATAGCATCCTGGCACATGGCTTTTTGTTCATCCGTACCACGACTTAATACCAGCAACGATTCAAATCCCTGCCGCTGATGAAAACTTTCTTCTTTGCAAATGCGTACCATCGCCCTTGCATACGGCCCGTAAGAAGTGCGGCATAGCATTACCTGGTTCAGAATTGCTGCACCGTCTACCAACCAACCAACGGCACCCATATCAGCCCATGTCAATGTCGGGTAATTAAAAATGGAAGAATATTTTGCTTTACCGCTGTTCAGATCATTGATCATTTCTTCCCGGCTCATGCCCAATGTTTCGGCAGCGGAATATAAATACAAACCATGACCCGCTTCGTCCTGGACTTTAGCAATCAGGATGGCTTTTCGTTTTAAAGAAGGAGCTCTTGATATCCAATTGCCTTCCGGCAGCATCCCTACTATCTCACTATGGGCATGCTGACTGATCTGCCGGATATTTGTTTTCCGGTATGCATCCGGCATCCAGTCTTTGGGTTCAATCTTGGTTTCGGCATCTATTTTTTGCTGGAATATATTCTCGAAATCCTGTACCTGCATATTTTAAAGTTTGGGGTACAAATTTAGCCAAAACTTAGGCCTTGAAACGTCTAAAGAGAAATAATACCGATACGACATTAAAAGCATGTCCTTCAGTCATACCTGTTGTCTATCGGTATTAATACCTCTGGAAAGGGTATTAATTTAAAAGTCTATTTGGTATAATAACCTGATCAAATATTACAAGACCACATTACTGAACGAGGCGTGTTTGTGAAAAAAAGTGGACAATTTCTTGAAAATTTATAATTCTTATTTTATATTTGACTATTGATAGTAAATAGTAAAATGAATGTAACTGACAAAATACTGCAACTATTTGAAAAACAGTCTGAATGGACTGTAAAAGAATTGGTTATTCATACAGATGCTACAAAGCAAATGGTTCATTTGGTGCTGAACAGGCTAATGGAGAAGGGGTTTATTGAAAAATTCGGAAGAACACCTAAAACCTTTTACCGGAAGAAAAAGGACACAGCTCCTCCTGAGATTTTGCCGGACTTGAATCCAGAACAAAACGAATGGCTGGCAGAACAATTCTTGCTGATTTCAGAAACAGGAAATATGCTTTCAGGCCTCGCAGGATTTGTGGCCTGGTGCCTGCAAAGAAAGCTACCCGTGGAGAAAACATTTTATGAATTTTTTGAAACAAAAAAGAAATATGATGTTTATTATAATTCAATGGGTATTGTGGATGGCATGGATAAACTGAAGAATACAAAAGGCTTTGAAAAAATATCTTTGGATAAACTATACTACCTGGATTTTTATGCCATCGAACGATATGGCAAAACAAGGCTTGGTACACTGATTCATTATGCCAAACAGGGACAGAATAAATACCTGATGAAAATAATAGTGCAGGAAATCAAGGATAAAATTGACCGTCTGCTGAAAAATAGTAAAGCTGAAGCTATTTGTTTTGTGCCGCCTACCATACGCCGTGAAGTACAAATAATGAAATACCTGCAGCAGCATCTTAATATTCCACTGCCGGTATTGAATGTAAAAAAAATAAGCGGTCTGATACCCGTGCCGCAAAAATCATTGCCCAAACTGGAAGAACGTATTGTGAATGCACAGTCAAGTTTTGCCATTATGGAAACAAGAAAATTCAATCATATTGTTTTAATTGATGATGCGGTGGGTAGTGGCGCCACCTTAAATGAAATAGCAACAAAAATCAAAGAAAGAGGAATTGCAAAAAAAGTAACAGGTATTGCAATCACCGGCAGCTTTAAAGGATTTGATGTGATAACGGATGTGTAATATTATATTTTTAAAATAGCTACTACATACTTTTTACAAACAGGTCCTGGTACCTTTTACCATCCACCGTTGTTGCCACTGCATTTGGCTTTAAATCTTTGTACTCCTCGGTTAAATAATCTTTTGCCGTCAGTTCTTTTCCATTTGCTTTTACGCTGCTCTTAATTAGTATTCCCTTTGTATTGAAATACATTCTTGTTTCCCATTCATTACCTTCCTCGCCTTCATGTGAGTAATAAAAAAGAAGTTTGCCGTCTTTATATAAATATTCTTCATTCGTCATCAGGTGAGAGGCCTTTCTGGAAATATTTACTTTTAGTAAAACATTTTTTGGATTTCGTTCCAATGCGGATAAATGGTTGGGATCATCATCATACCAGAAATCAGTTGTTTCAGTATAGACGCCTACAGCAGGCCAGCTTTTACCATTTTTATTACTCACCCATTGATTGTTATACAACGGGCCTTCAAAACCCTGCTCTATTGATTCTGTAATTTTTTTATTGACTTCGGTGTAGTGACTGCGGATTTGAGTTTCAGTTTGTGCATTCAATAACACCGGCCAACTGATTAAAAAAGAAACCAATATTTTTTTCATGTCAGGTCTATTTTATATGCCCCCAGTTTTCACCGGTTTTAATCCTGTATATCTGCATGTCGCTTACTTTAAATTTAACCGCCAGTTCTTTCAATGTTTTTCCTTTTGCCAATGAGGCTCTTATATATTTTACCTTGGCTTCAGTCAATTTTGTATTATATCCACCATTGCTGATGGTTTGCCGCATTATTTTTTTTGCTCTAATCACAGCGGGATTCTTACTTGCATGTATGGTTACATCTTCCTGTGTAGCCCATTGTAAATTTTTATAATGATTATTTTCTTTGTCATAATCAAGATGAATGACAAATTTTTGTTTTCCGGAAGGAGTTGGTAAAAAATATTTTGCAACTAACCGGTGGGTCAACACGGCATAATATTCGCCATTCAGGATCTTTCGCCAAATTGGGAATCCCTGCTGACGGCTTAGGTTTAACAGCGAACCATCCTTCCATTGGTTTTTAAATTTTACGATCCTTCCGTAATTAGAGACGGCATATTTATACGCAACCGGACCGGCTGTAGTATGGCCTCTTAGCGTTTGCCATTTTTCTCCCTTTAATAATTTGATTGACTTACTGACTGCCATTGTATGTAATTGAATTTATTTTAATTACTTCACATCAAAATCTACTACTACCTTTTCTGTTTTAGGATGCGACTGACAGGCGAGAATATATCCCTGTTCTACTTCTTCATCTTCTAATCCCCAATGTACATCCATACTTACTTCACCTTCCAGCAATCTGGCTTTGCAGGTACAACATACACCACCTTTACAGGCAAAAGGCAAATCAGCTCCTTGTTGTAAAGCCGCATCTAATATCGTTGTATCACTGGTCAGTGATAAATCAAAATCAAAACTTCTTCCATCCAACTTTATAGAAATTCTGCTCTTTGGTCCACTTTCGACTCCTGACTCCCGACTCCTGACTCCAGACTTCTTCTGCCCCGGGGTTGTGAATAATTCAAAATGAATTTTCTTTTTATCCATTCCTTTTTGTTCCAAAAAATCTTTTACGGAAAAAAGCATTTCCTCTGGCCCGCAGATAAAAGCATCGTCGAAGGAAGAGTAATCAACCAACTTTTCAAGCTCCTTTAATTTCTCCGTATTTATTCTGCCAAAATTAATAGCTGCATCTGTTCTTTCTCTGCTTAATATATTGATGAAATTAAAACGGTTGAGGTATTTATTTTTTACCCCTTCAAGCTCCTCAAAAAAGATAATCGAACTACGGCTTTTATTTCCATATACCAATGTAAAACTGCTTTGGGATTCAGTACGTAGGGTAGTTGAAATAATAGATAGCAAAGGGGTGATACCGCTTCCGGCTGCAAATGCCAGATAGTTTTTTTTATTGGCAGGATTTAATTCCGTATAAAACTTTCCGACAGGTTCCATTACTTCCAGCACATCACCTTTTTTTAATGCCGAGTTGGCATAAGAAGAAAATAATCCACCTTCCACTTTTTTGATGGCCACCTTCCATTTGTTATCTAAGGGAGAACTGCAAAGAGAATAGGTTCTGCGGACTTCTTCCTTATTGATCATGGCCCGCATGGTAAGGCTCTGTCCCTGTTTGAAAATAAAATGTTCTATTAATTGCTCAGGAACCTCAAAAGATACCGAAACACAATCTTCTGTTTCTTTTTTTAGTTCTTTGATCTTTAACGGATGAAAATATATGGACATACTCAGGAATGTTTTCTAAGGCCGTCAATCAATATGATCACCATATTATCCTCCAGTTCCCTGGCAGAAATTTTTGCTTTGCTCCGATGCCAGCTTTCAATTCCACTTATCGCATGAAGCATGATCAATACAGCTGTTGCGGCATCAATTTTTCTTATTTCATTTTTGTGTATTCCTTCTTCAATAAAAGAAGCAAATTTTTTTCTATACTGACGGCGTTGAATCTGAAAATTGGAAAGATAAGGTTCTTCGAGATGTTTCCATTCCCGGTCACTTACATAAACCTCTTCATAATTTTCAATCATTTGCCGGATATGAAATCGTAATAAACTTTCAATTTTTATAATGGTTGATTCTTTTGCTGTTTCGATGTGTTCAATATTGGTATTAAAAATATTGGCTACATCAAAACAGATGGATTCCAATATTTCGTTTTTGGAACGGATATGATTATACAAACTGGCAGCTTCGATGCCTACCATTTCAGCTAAATCCCTCATCGAAGTAGCTGCAAAGCCTTTTTCACGAAACATAGCAGCAGCTCTTCTAAGAATTAATTCTTTTTTGGATGCTTTTTTACGAACTGATTTGGCCATGTTTCAAAGATACTATACTGTGGGTAATACATTGACTGACCGGTTTATTGTTTTATCTGGCCTGAAACCGGTTCTTTTATTTCCTTTCGTTTGGGAATGAACAATTGCTCACTCAGATCAGGCTTGATACGAAGGGCTGAAATTCTATCTCCCTGTGAATCAAAGAAAGTCCAGAACAAACCGCCATTCCAGGATTCGCCGATGAGGTAATCGGTACCGGTGACTTTTACACCCTGCCACTCAAGTTGAGAATTTAATTCTATAATGGTTAGCAGGTCATTTCCTTGTTTTATAACCTGCAGGATTTTTCCAGCCTCATATTTTTTCCAGGCGGTATCAGGTATGGCACTGAATATTGCAGCTAAATAATTGCTGAATTCTTTTTTACCACCCAAAGAGCCAACCATTGCCGGGTAGCTATAAAGGGTAAATAGCTCCCAGTTTTTTGTTTTAAATCCAAGTGTAAGGCTATCGGCACATCTTTGGATATTTATTTTGGCGAAACTGGTATCAAATTGAGCAGATGAACCGCAAACAATAAAGAATAAACATGCTATAAATAAAAGCCGTTTGATCATATGGGGGAGGAATATCATTCAAAGATATTAAAAACATCCTGTTTGCTTTTTTCCGTACTCAAATTCATGTAGGTTTGCACGCCTTTTGGCTGTCAGTAGTCAATAGTCATTTGTCAGGAGCCACTCCAGACTAACGACTCCCGGCTTATTTTAATTTAAACTTTAATTTCAGAACTTATGTCTCTAATCACTGTAGGCACCATGGCCTTTGATGCTATTGAAACCCCTTTTGGAAAAACTGATAAAATAGTGGGTGGCTCGGCTTTGTATGTAGCTTATGCCGCCAGTAATTTTATACAACCAGTTCAGCAAATTTCTATTGTGGGATATGATTTTCCCAAAGAAGAAATGGAGGAGCTGAAAAGCAGGGGAGTGCAATTAGAAGGAGTAGAAATTGTTCCTGATAAAAAATCTTTTTTCTGGAGTGGCCGTTATCATGAAGACATGAACAGCCGGGATACGCTGATTACTGATTTGAATGTGCTGGCAGATTTTGACCCCAAAATACCAGACAGTTATCAGGGTGCAGAGTTTTTGATGCTGGGAAATCTGGCTCCTAAAATTCAATTAAATGTGATACAGGAACTGAAGCAACGGCCAAAATTGATTGTAATGGACACCATGAATTTTTGGATGGAAATTGCCATGGCTGAATTGAAAATAGTTTTGAAATATGTAGACATGCTGATGGTGAATGATGCGGAAGCAAGACAACTGACCGGTGAGTTTTCCATCGTAAAAGCGGCTAAAAAAATAATGACGATGGGACCGAAATACCTGATCATTAAAAAAGGAGAGCATGGCGCTTTATTGTTTCATGGTACTGATGTGTTTTTTGCACCTGCATTACCATTAGAAGAAGTATTTGACCCGACCGGAGCCGGAGATACGTTTGCGGGTGGTTTTATTGGTCATTTAGCCAAAACAGGCGACATTTCTTTTGAAAATATGAAAAGAGCCATCATCGTTGGTTCGGCTATGGCAAGTTTTTGTGTGGAGAAATTTGGCCCAACCCGGTTGAAGGAAATTACTAAGAAAGATATTGACTTAAGAATACAGCAGTTTAAGGATTTGGTAAGTTTTGATATCGAACTTGTTTGAGTGAAATCCCGATAGTTCGGGATTGAATTAGTGTAAAAGACGAATACCTATAAAAAAAGAAAAGCTTCTTAATTGAGAAGCTTTTCTTTTTTATTCAACAGGAAGTTGTTCGTTTTGAACGGGTGGTTGCTCTGGTGTGAGATTTAATTCTTCAGCAGGGTTATTTACCTGAAGCCTGTTGCAAAGTGGCACCAGTAAGGTGGCCGCCAGGTCAATCATCAGCGAAGTCATTCCTAGTTTCGCCATAGACTGGCCATTAACTAAAAATGACTGTAAACCTTGACCGGTTCCAAAAATATTTATGATGATCACCAGGGAAAAGAGTGAAATAAAGATGGTAGCAATGATCCTTGCAGTATTGGCATGTTTGTTTTGAAGGTTGAAGTGGTGTAGCAGGGATATATGAGCCAGTGCAATAGATGCAATAAAAAGTGCGAAAGCAAGTTTAGCAATTGTTATATCATCGTCTACCCCGGCAAATATTAAAATAAGTACCAGTAAAAAAGCGGCTGCAGATACAATCATCCCCGCTTTGCCCAGGTTTTTGTATGGTGGTTTTTCGGTAACCACCATGGAGATGGCAGCCATAATACCGAAAAAGATCAGGGAAAAGCTGACTAAAAAAAGCTTGCCTGCAATTTCTCCGCCGCCATCGCCGAAACTGTCACTGGCTAAAACAGTTAATGCACCAATAGCGGCTGCAATAATTACGGTAATAATTGCTCCTTTGATAAATTGCTGATTGTTTGGATTCATATTGTTGGTTTTGTCCGAAGAACTACTTCGGGGTGGTTACAATTTCCTGGCAAGGACAACCGTGTTTTTAAATGTTGATTTCTTCCCTTGCAGATTAAATATTTCTGTGAAGATAATATATGTCCCTATTGGTAGTTTATTCCCTTTATCATCCAATCCATCCCAGTTCCAGTAACCGGTTAATCCAAGTGTTCCATTACGAACAAGATTGCGGATGGGTCTTCCTGCTGCATCAAAGATGGTGATGTTGGCAACAAAGCCCGGCTCAGTTACTTCATATTGTATGGTAGCAATATCTTCACGGCCATCATTATCCGGGGAAAAAACTTTAGGAGTTATTTCTATAGTAGCAGTAACGGCATTCAGCAATTTATACTGTGAGTTTTTGTAAGTAGGTGTACCATACCCCGCAGTAGAAGCAGCACTATGCCAGTTAGTTTCGTTTTGCGATGGCCCGGCCGGGTCAATTCTTTCTAATGACACTCCTTCAGCATCATCAATCAGTTTAAAATGCCAGTCGTCTTTATATTTTACTTCATCTACCACATTGCCCTGAAAGTTTAAAGCAACAACTGTTCCTTCATCATCAAAAAAAGATGGTGGCGAGGATATGGCCAATACATTGTCAGGGTTTTTGACAAGATATTGCATAGCAAGATTATCAGGGTCATCAGTTTCAACAATATAATCGCCGGGGAAAACATAAAAAGGATTTATGCTTAATACTTTGAAGAAACTGATAACACCGCTGCTGTTCCGGTTGGCGATAAACAATTTTGAAACGTCAAAAATTTTATTGCTGTTATTATAAAATTCTACAAAGTCAAACGCATTTGACCGGGGGTTAAATAATATTTCATTGATGATCCATTCACCGGTTGCTGGATCTGACGGCAACCCAACTCTGGCTTTATTGGCGGAACCCATATTGTTATTCTTACAATCTTTTACATTACTTGCGGTGATATTGTAAACTGTATTGGCGATTAATGGTGTGGTTGTTTTTAATTGTACCAGGTTGAAAAGTGGGGCAATAGTTGTTGCACTCAATAAAATCAATCCGCCATCAATGGAGTAGTTACTCAATGTTGCTCCGGATAAACTATCAATGGGTTCATCATATGCAAGGATGATTGTTACGTTATCGGTAGTGTAAGCTCTTTTTAGTTGTGGTGCAGTTGCGTCGTTATTGACAGCATCTTTCGAATTTTTCTTTGCGGGTGTACCGCCGGTTATACTACTGCTGGCTTTCCAGTTGCTGCTACCAGCACAGGGGCTTTTTGTATCAATCATTTCCAATGTCCAGCCACCATCTTTCTTTACTTCATTCTGATACCAACCCGAAGTATAACTGACAGCATGAATCGTTTTTCCATTCGCAGCTCTTAAAAATAATTGATCGCCATCATTATCTAAGGAAGGGAAACTGGTAACAGAAATAGTAGTACCAAATGCTGACATCGCCGCTACGGCACTACCGGTACAAACAATTACAAAACTATCTGGTTGTAAAGTGAAGTTTGGCATTGGTCCGCTTTGGCCGGTGGCATCGCCTATCCGCCAATTCTGAAGATTGATTGGAGCTGCAGTTGTATTTTTTAATTCGAGCCATTCATTATTGGGTAAACCAATCTGCGGGGTAGGGTCTGCCATCAATTCATCTATCACCACATCATACCTGTTTTGTGCCAACAGGTATACCGGAAAAAACAACATTGCAAGCAGCAGTAATTTCGAAAATTTCATTGCTACCAAGTTAACCCAAACGTTTGTAATAAAAGAGAAACGATAAAAATTATTCATGAATATTTGGGAAGAATCCCATGCCAGCCTATTTTTGCGCCAGCATGTCAAAAACAAAATATACAAAACGCACCAAAAAACATTCCTAAGGGAGGTTTGCAGCGTTATGTATGTAATAACATAAAAGTTTAGCAGGCCTTCCTTAACCGGAAGGTCTTTTTTTATGCCCCATCCCCTTCCCGAAATAATCGGGATGTTCCAAAAAGGGAGAAAGGCAATTACATCATAGAACAATATTTATCAATTAAAAACTTCATCCATTGAGATGGAGACGGGGGAACAAAAAAATGAAAGTTGCAGTAGTAGGTGCCACAGGATTAGTAGGTACCAAAATGTTACAGGTATTAGCAGAAAGAAATTTTCCGGTATCAGAATTAATTCCGGTTGCTTCTGAAAGATCAGTAGGTAAGGAAGTGGAGTTTAAAGGGAAAAAGTATAAAGTGGTTAGCATGGCTGATGGTATTGCCGCTAAACCTGCGGTAGCTATTTTTTCTGCTGGTGGGGGCACTTCATTAGAATGGGCGCCGAAATTTGCTGAAGCCGGCATTACAGTTATTGATAATTCATCAGCATGGAGAATGGATCCCACCAAGCCATTAATAGTTCCAGAAATAAATGCAGATATATTGACAGCGAATGATAAGATTATTGCTAATCCTAATTGCTCTACTATTCAAATGGTGGTGGCAATAAACCCATTGCATAAAAAATATGGGATTAAAAGAATTGTAGTAAGTACTTATCAAAGTGTAACGGGAACAGGAGTAAAAGCTGTTACGCAATTAATGAATGAACGAAAAGGGCTTATTGGTGAAATGGCTTACAAATACCCGATTGATTTAAATGCGATTCCACAGATTGATGTGTTTCTGGAAAATGGATATACCAAAGAAGAAATGAAAATGGTGAAAGAGACTTGTAAGATCATGAGGGATGATTCTATCCGGGTAACTGCCACTACAGTTCGTATTCCGGTAATGGGCGGACACAGTGAAGCAGTGAATGTGGAATTTGAAAAAGACTTTGATTTGAATGAATTGAAATCGTTGCTTGAATCATCACCCGGAATAAAAGTGGTGGATGATCTGGCTAACCAACTGTACCCTATGCCGATGGATGCACATGAAAAGGATGATGTGTTTGTGGGAAGATTGAGAAGAGATGAAAGTCAGCCCAATACGCTTAACATGTGGGTGGTGTCAGATAATTTAAGAAAAGGTGCGGCTACCAATGCAGTACAGATAGCTGAGTACCTTGTTCAAAAAGGGTTGCTATGATTCCTATTGCCACAGCGACTCTGAAATACGCTGATAGTTTGTGTTTCAGAGTCGTTGTATTAATATAACCAGGAATTCAGATCCGCATTTGCTGGAGCTCTTTTTTTCACCTCTTCTGCCCATTTGGGAATAAACATCCGGTGATAACGAAGCCGGCTGATATAATTAGGTTGTGTGTGATCACCATTCCAGCAGTGTTCCGCCCGGTCTCCATAATCCACTTCGCAATTGCATGCCGGATTTTCTAATTTTTTGATCATATCCTCTGCTGTGTACACGGCATTGTTCAGGTAGTAATTATCCATATCGCCAACATAGATATGAATCTTACCTGCCAGTTTGTTTCCAATCTTTGCCCAATCTCTTTTTATGATATGTACCAGATCATAATTTTCTTTCCAGTAGTCCGCCACTTTTTTATTTATTTCACCGGTGTATTTATCAAAAATTCTTTCAGGATAACCATTTTTACCAACAGGAGAATAAACGGCTTCCCAGATATCCCATTGATCGCCACTCCGGCTATTTGTTCCAATTGCCAGTTCACGGTAATTCATATCCCGTATAGTAGCACTTACATGACCTAAATAATTCCGGTGCCCGGGTCTTAATGTTTTTCTGAAGGGCCCTTCCTGGTAATACGCATTTTTATCTTTATAAATATTAACGGTCATGTAATGATTAAAATCGATCGGATCGGGACAAGCAGCATAGCATCCATTGTATTCATCCGGGTAAAATGTTTGTGCGGCCAGAACTTCCCAACCGCCGGTGCTGCCACCATACATAAACCTGGCCCAACCCTGACCAATACCGCGGAAACGTTTTTCAATTTCCGGAATCAATTCATAAGTGATCGCATCACCATATGGACCGAGATTAGCAGAGTTCACCGCATAAGAATCATCATAATAAGGAGTAGCATGTTGAATTTCTATTGCAATTACTCTCGGAAAGCCCGGCCCGGTCCATAGTTTATAAAAATCATAAGCCTCCTGCTGTACAATTTTATTGTAACCGATCAGGTTAAATCTTGAAACAGTATCCGGTTTCAGATTTTCATCCGGTGGCGTAGTTCTCCATCCGCCAAAATCTGAAGGGAAATGTCCATGAAAAATCGCTAATGGATATTTTACAGTGGGATGTGTATCCCATCCTTCGGGCAACAGGATATGGGCTCCGAGATGTATCGGCCTTCCCCAAAATTCTGTCAACAGCTTGCTTTGAATTTTAATGTGTTTGATATACCGGCTATCTTCCGGTTCTTTGATGGGAGCAATGATTTTAGTTAGGATAACAGGGTTTACATTTTTTGCTTTTGGATTAAATTTTATTTTCACCGGAACAGAATACAGGTTACCCGGTGCCAGGTTCCAATGCTGGCCTTCACCTCTGTCCATTGGCAACTTTACTATATGCCCGTCTTTCCGGTGAAAGGTTTCATAAATATGCAACAATGCCTGTACGGTATATTCACCGGCTTGTAAGTTGGCCATACTTTCCAGCGGATAACCAAAAGCAGAAGCAGAGATTATTTTTGAAGTGCCGGGCTGCCAGTTTTCAATATCTATACCAAATAGCTGCTGTGTATTCGGTCCGTCGGCTATCTGAAAACGGGGTTCACCGGAATGATTTTTTGAAAACAGGAGCAACAATCTTCCATCCAATGGTTTTTTGCTGAGTGAATCCGGAAGCAGGATAGAAAAACTTTGTGCATTAAACACTAAGCTGATTGCTAACAGGGGGATCAGAAAAAATATTTTTTTCATAGTTAAGCTATTGATTCATTAACAAATTCAATTAATGGTTGTAAAGCTTCAAGAGCCGCAACCGTTTTTTTTATCAGGTCTTTTGAAGTAAGGTCGGCATCGCTTATTTTAACCATAGCAACATAGCTTTTCAATTTCAGGTATTCAGCTGCTGGATTGTCTGCTTCATATCCTTTTGGTACACGGCTCAATGTGTATTCTGCATTTTTACTAAGATCACCATACACTGCCTTGAATTTTTTGGAGCCAATTATTTTTTTAAAATTGACGAAATTATAATCAATCTCCTGTCTTACTTTTTTCAATTCATCCGGCATAGGCATCCAGATACCGCCACCTGCAAAAACGCTGCCCGGTTCTAAATGAAAATAGTATCCAGCGGAGTTTTCCGCTTTTCTTCCACCTTTATTTATGCTGGCACCCATATTGCTTTTGTAAGGCGACTTATCTTTCGCAAAGCGAACATCCCGGTTGATGCGGAACAGGCAATCTTTTGCAACAATGCTTTTTATTGAAGTATCTTTTTTGCTGTGCTGGTCAATAACCACTTGAATGAACCTGGCAAAATCAATTTTTGCTTCTTCATACGCTTTCCTGTTCTTATCAAACCAGGGTTTATTGTTATTCTTCTTTAAATCTTTCAGGAATTTAATGGTAGATGAGCTTAGCATTTCTTACTTTTTGCTAAGATAATACAGACCGGCAATACGAGGTTCAACTATAAACCAAGAACCTGCTTACCGGACAGGCAGGCTACAAACCAGAAACTCTTTATATTCTTCCCCAATTCTCCCCGCTTTTAATCCGGTACATGGTCATTTCACTTACACCATAATTTTGCGCCAGCTTTTTAATGGTGATGTTCCGTTTCTTGCTGTTGAGAATATTTTTTATTTTTTTGACTTGTGTGGCATTCAGTTTCAACCCCTCTGTTTTATTTGCTTGCTTTTCTTTATAGGCAATCTTGGCAGGGCTGCCTTGCTGGTGGTCTATCATTAATTCCAGTGTTGCCCATCGCAGGTTTTTGATATGATTATCAAGTTTGTTATGATTACGATGAATAACATACTTGTGTTTTGGGGAAGGTTTTTTCAAAAACAAATAAGCCAGTTCCCGGTGGATATATAAAGTGCCTTTATTGTCGGGGCGATGCAGATTCAGTGTCCGGTAACCCGTAGTAAGGGAACCACTTAATAGTTTGCCGTCTTTCAAAGGATCCAGTTTATAACTTACAATGCGTCCTAATGAGGATACAGCATACCGGTTGCGGAGTTGTTTCCATCCTGAAAACAATAAGGATCTCCATACTTCTCCTGTTAATTTTTTAATCATAAAAATTAATTTAGTCAGGGATGGGATACCGCCTTAATAACAATGGTACGATAAGGTTATGCGAGGAGGAAATGGTAACTACTAAGATAAAAAACTTATTACTACCAGCAATATTATTTTTTCCGGGTTATTTGAAGGAATTCAGCCTCTGTAATAATTTTTACCGTATTTATCTTCTTTGCTTTTTCCAGTTTACTTCCTGCATCATCACCTACAACGAGGTAATTGAGTTTGGCACTTACACCACTGAGTAGTTGTCCTCCATTCTCTTCAGCGATAGCCTCGGCTTCACTTCTTTTTAAGGTAGGTAGTGTACCGGTAAATAAAAAGGTCTGGCCTTTCAGGTTACCACCAGCAGATAATTCTTTCTTTTGATTTTTTAATTGCAAACCAAGTTTCCCCAGTTGTTCAAGCATTTCAATATTGCTTTTATTACTGAAAAAATGATGGATACTGCCGGCCACTTTCGGACCTACATCTTCCAGATTTTGTAATTCTTCTAAAGTGAATTTTTTAAAATCCAATAAATGTGTAACAGCTTGTGCTAATGTCTTGGCGGTAGTTTCCCCGACAAAACGAATTCCCAATGCATATATTAAACGATGCAGCGGTTGTTGTTTTGAATTTTCTATGGCTGATCTTAAATTTTCAATTGATTTTTCTTTAAAACCTTCCTGCCTTGCAATTTCATCATAATCCAATTGATAAACTCCCGGAATATCTGCTAGCAACCCCAGTTCATAAAACTTACGGACGTTGGCATCGCCAAATCCCCGGATGTCCATCGCATCTTTACTTACAAAATGGATGATTCTTTCAACTACCTGTGCCGGGCACTCAATATTGATACAACGCCATACGGCTTCTTCTTCTTCTTTAAATAATTTATTTTCACAAACTGGACAGGTAGTTGGGAAAATGATTTTCTTTTCTTTACCTGTTCTTACATCCGTTAATGATTTTACAATCTGAGGAATCACATCACCGGCTCTTTCAATCAGCACAGCATCCCCGATGCGTAAATCTTTTTCCCGGATGTATTCTTCATTGTGAACAGAAATACTGCTGACGGTAACTCCGCCAACAGCAACCGGCTCTAGCTTGGCAACCGGGGTTACAGCACCGGTTCTTCCCACCTGGAATTCTACATTGAGCAGTTTGGTGGTGCCTTGTCTTGCTTTGAATTTATAAGCGATAGCCCAGCGAGGATGGTGTGATGTCATGCCTAATTTATCCTGCAGGGCAATATCATTTACTTTAATGACCATGCCATCAATTTCATAAGGCAGATCATCCCTACCGGCTTCAAAGTCGCTGCAATATTTTATAACCCCTTCAATATTTTTGAAAACTTTTTTCTCTTTTTCAGGACTACGAAAACCTAACTGCCATAGCATAGCCAATGAACCTGAGTGGGTTGTTAGTTCTGGCGGATTTTTTTTCCCTTTTTGTAAAGAGTAATAGCTGACATGATAAACAAATGCTTCCAGGTTTCTCTTCGATACCTCATTAGGATCTTTAATGCGAAGCGTTCCGGCCGCTGCATTACGGGGGTTGGCTAATGGGGCTAAACCTTGTTCAACCATTTGCTCATTATACCGTGTAAAATTCTTTTTATTAATCAGCACCTCACCTCTTATCTCTACTTGTTCTAATCCATAGGCGGAAAATTTAGCCGACAATGGAATAGAACGGATCTGTTTTACATTGGCCGTTACTTCATCACCCTCCACACCATCGCCCCTGGTGGCGCCACGGATCAATAAGTCATTTTCATAAATAACCGATATGCTACCACCATCAAATTTTGGTTCTACACAATATTCTATTGCAGACAGACCGGTTAATTCTTTAGCTTTTCTGTCAAAATCAATCAGATCATCTCTGTTGTAGGAATTATCCAATGATAACATTGGAACAAGATGTTGGACAGTAGGAAAACCTGCCTGTCCGGTAGGCAGGTTTTTGGTTAATCCTTTTGCAACACGTTGAGTTGGGGAGTCTGGTGATATTAGTGAGGGAGTTTCAGATTCAATTTTCTCCAATGCTTTATAAAGCTGATCGTATTCATAATCTGCAATCAAAGGATCATTTAAAATATAGTAACGATATTCATGAAAACGAAGGACATCACTTAGATGTTCAACTTCTTTTTTTGAAATAGAACTGGTTGAATTCTTATTAATCAATTCAACCGTAAGCTTTTGCAGTTCCCGGGTAGCTTCTTTTGTGTACATATAAATTTTAGTTCGCAGGTAAAGTTAATGCCTCCATTTAAAAAATAAGAACAGTGAGAATTAAACAAAAAAAGTAATGTGTCATAAGTACATATTTATTATCTTCGGAATCTGATTTATAAAACGGGTGTTTTACATTTGTTTACACTAACGATTTTGGAGTGGTAAAAAAGCTTGTTATGAAGAAAATTTCTATTCTGTTTGCGGTAACAGTCTGCCTTGTCATTACTGCTCAATCACAATTACTTACCTGGACCCCCGATTTCGCTAAGGACAATGATAATATTGTTATCACCATGGATGCTACAAAGGGCAATCAGGGATTAAACAACTATACACCCACTTCAGATGTATATGTGCATGTGGGAGTGATTACAAATCTTAGTGCCAATGCTGCTGATTGGAAATATGTAAAATTTACCTGGGCCACAACACTTCCCGCAGCTCAGGCAACTTCTCTTGGAAGTAATAAATGGCAATACACGATAACTAATATCAGAAGCTTTTTTGGTGTACCGGGTGCTGAGACTATTCAGAAAATTGCAATACTATTTCGCAATGGTGCCGGAACTACCGTGCAACGAAATGCAGATGCAAGCGATATGTATATTCCGGTTTATGATAATACCGTTGCTACAAGATTTACTGTTCCATTTTTTCAACCAACTTATAACCGGATTCCGGAACCCATTTCAAAACAAGTTGGTGATAACATTGCCCTGACAGCACTTGCCAATATTTCATCTACCATGAAATTGTTCCTTAATGGAACAGAGATTCAATCAGCCAGTGGTGCAACAACCATCTCAGCAAACCCTGTTTTAACAACACCCGGCAATCAAACTATCCGGGTTGATGCGACAGTAGGGGCAACAACCAAATCCGAATCTTTTCAGTTTTTTGTTTCAAATGCTCCGGTTATATTGCCTTTACCGGCTGGTGTCAGGGATGGTATAAATTATGAAACAGGTAATACTTCTGCTGTTTTAGTATTGTATGCACCGGGTAAAAACAGGGTATCAGTTATAGGCGAGTTTCCCGGCAGCAACTGGGTGGAACAATCCAGTTATGTCATGAATAAAACACCAGACGGTAATTACTGGTGGCTGCGCATAACCGGGTTAACAGCAGGAACTGAATACGCCTTTCAATACCTCGTGGATGGGTCACTAAAGGTGGGTGAACCTTATGCTGAAAAAATTCTTGATCCTTCTAATGATGGCACAATACTCGCCTCTACCTATCCTTCGCTTAAACCATATCCTACAGGTCTTACATCAGGAATCGTCAGTGTATTACAAACCAATGCACCCGGCTATACCTGGACTATCAATAATTTTTCAAGACCAGATAAAAGAAATCTTGTTATTTATGAATTGCTACTACGGGATTTTTTGGCTGCCCATGACTGGAAAACTTTGAAAGATACATTGAGCTATCTGAAAACAATGGGAGTGAATGCGATTGAGGTCATGCCATTCAATGAATTTGAAGGCAATGAAAGCTGGGGCTACAATCCTGATTATTTTCTGGCTCCTGATAAATATTATGGGCCTAAAAATTCATTAAAAGAATTTGTTGATGCCTGCCATATTCAGGGAATAGCCGTTTTGATGGACATTGCTTTAAATCATACAACAGGATTAAACCCGTTAGCAGGATTGTACTGGAACGCTGCAACTAATCAACCGGCAGCCAATAATCCCTGGTTGAATGTGAATGCCACACATCCATTTAATGTATTTAATGATTTTAACCATGAAAGTTTGGCCACCCGTTATTTCACAAGTCGTGTAGTTGAGCATTGGTTACAGGAATATAAATTGGATGGGTTTCGTTTTGATTTGTCAAAAGGATTTACACAAGTCAATTCCGGCAGCGATGTAAACTTATGGAGCCAGTATGATGCAAGCCGTATAGCGATCTGGAAACGGTATTATGACTCCTGTCAACTTAAATCACCCGGCAGCTATGTGATACTTGAACACTTTGCAGCCAATAGTGAAGAGATTGAATTATCAAATTATGGAATGTTATTATGGGGAAATGCGAATTATAATTTTACTGAAGCTTCTATGGGTTTTATACCCACTTCAAATTTTGAAGGTTATTTACATACTGCCCGCGGATGGTCCAATCCTAACCTGGTAGGTTATATGGAAAGCCATGATGAAGAAAGAATGATGTATAAAAACCTGCAGTTTGGAAATTCATCCGGTTCATATAATATCAGGGACCTCAACACAGGTTTGAAACGTATAGAAATGTGTGCCGGATTTTTCCTCACAGCACCCGGTCCTAAAATGATCTGGGAATTTGGAGAACTGGGTTATGATCAGTCAATTAATAGGTGTGTAAACGGAACAGTAGACCCCAATTGCCGGCTCGATAACAAACCAATTCTCTGGAACTATCAGCAAGTCATTCAGAGAAAAAGATTGTACGATATTTTTACCAGTCTGAACAAACTTCGTTTTCATCCCTGGTATAAAGATGTTTTTATAGCAAATAATATCAATCTTGTCAGAAATCTTTCTGGCGCATTTAAAAGCCTTACAATTCGCAGCGCTACTGATTCTTCCATGCTTTGTGTGATCGGTAATTTTGAGGTGACAGCACAAACCGGTTCTTTTGCATTTCCATCTGGTGGCACCTGGTACGATTACCTCAATGGAAATACGATTACTGCAACCGGAACTGCGCAAAATATAACATTGCAACCCGGCGAGTTTCATGTTTACCTGAATAGAAACCTAACCAATGCTGTCATAACACCGGTTTCAAATAATAATACACCGGGCAATCAATTGCTGGCATCGATTTATCCCAACCCGGCAACGCTCAATTCTTTTCTTGATATTGATGTTCCTCAAAATGGAACAATACAAATAGAAATATTCAATATTCTTGGTCAGAAAGTAAAGAATGTTTTTTCAGGGAACCTTACTCGTGGAAAACACAGAATGGCGCTTTCTGATAAAATCAATCATTTACCTGCTGGAACATATTTGATAAATATTAAATCAGTTAATAAAGCAACATCATTAAAATTTGTGATTCAATAATTTCAAAAACTACCTGTTTATGACTGAAAAAGAATTGCAATTGAAGACTGCGGAGATTGAAAAAATCAGCCATCTTGATTATTTCAATATAGCCATTTCGGTTGATTGTGTCATCTTTGGATATGATGAAAAAGAATTAAAAGTCTTACTCATCAAATCAGATCTTGAAGAATTTGCCGGACTTCATTCATTGCTTGGCGACTTAATTAAAACTGACGAAGATCTTGAAACAGCATCTTACCGGATATTAAGAGAAAGAACCGGGCTTGATGATGTATATCTGGCACAGGCACATGCATTTGGCGGGATAGATCGTCATCCTTCAGGCCGTGTAATTACCATCGCCTATTATTCTTTGATAGATATTAAACATCATAAGTTACAACTTAGCCACAACGAACTGAACTGGCATCCGGTAAAAGCAATTAAAAAAATGGCGTTCGATCATAAATTGATCCTGGATACATGCCTTGAACAACTTCAGGAGCAGGTGATCGAGCAACCGGTAATATTTAATTTGTTGCCGGAAAAATTTTCACTCAGAGAATTGCAGGAGTTGTATGAAGCTATACTTGGTGTTGAATTGGATCGCCGGAATTTCAGGAAAAAAATATCCATAAAAGACTGGTTGGTGGATATGGATGAAATGGAGAATGATGTGCCGCACCGGCCGGGCAGGCTTTATAAATTAAAAGGAGAGTACAACAGGAGAAATAGGTTAGTCTCAAAATTACATGGATGATCCTTCCACTAATATTGATGGTTGAATGATTACATGGGGACTGGTTTGCCCATTCAAATGATCTGACATTCTTTTCATGGATAGTTTGCCTAATTTATATCCACTTGTTTCCACATAATTGATAGCCGGATTAAACAGCCCGGGAATGAAACCATTGCTGATGGCGAGTATGGAAATATCCTGTGGAATTTTCAGATTTAAATCATAAGTGGCCTTCATTACGCCAATCAAAATTTCATCACTCATACAAAAAATATGATCGGGTTGTTTTGATTTAAAATAATCTTTGGTTATTTGCCGGGCTTTTAAGGTAGAGTCCGCATGTTTAACAACAGGGTTGAATTTCGGAGCATTTTCTTCAAAAGTTTTTAGGAAAGCAGCCATTCTTTTACCCGTAATAGATAATTCCCGATTGCCAAAAATTGCTAAAACATGTTTCTTATTATTATGAATGATCGTATTGGCAGCAATAGTAGCCGCTTCTTCATCAGCAGGGCATACTTTATTACAAGAGTCTAAATCCGGTACATTATCAAAAAAGATGATTGGCAAACCTGATTCTATATATTTCAGGTATATTTCTGGTTGAGTTGCATTGGCGGCACAGCATAAAAAAATACCAGCTACCCTGTTTTGTTTGCAAAGTTTCAGGCAGTCTATTTCGATCATCGAATCGTTACCGGATTGTAAGATCATTAAAGTAAAACCCAGTTTCCGGGCATCTTCTTCAACTGCAGAAATAAAGGACTCGTAAAATAAATTAGTAATAACCGGAACAATAAGACCGAATACTTTGCTCACATTTGTACGTAAGTTGACGGCATATGAATTAGGTTCGTATTCCATCAATTCCGCCAATTCTTTAACCTTCCTTTTGGTGGCTTCTGAAATATCAGGATGATTTTTTAAGGCCCTGGAAACAGTAGAAATGCTAAGGTTCAGTTGAGTCGAAATTCTTTTTAATGTAATTGGTTGCGACATAAAGTAAAAAAAGTGAAAACTACAATCATTTTTTAATCCACCGAAAACATTTCCGCAAAGGTTTGCGAAAAATTTGTAATAAAAAATTTTTTTTAAATGTGTCCTGAAAACATAAAACTCCTTAAATTTAGATTCTTAACGGATATTTAACATTGGCTTAAAGTTTGATGATTACAATGTTTATCCGTAATAGCGTTAAACTAACCTTTTCCTATTTACTATTCAATAGCTTGTTTGCCGCAGGCTATTATTAAAGTTGTCATTTACAAGTTAGAATATTAATAAATTACAAAAACCGATTGCTTATGTCTGCACAAAAAAAGTTTTCTGCACTTTTCAGCCTGATTTTCGTTCTTTTTCTGCAAGTTTCTTTTGCGCAAGATAGAACGGTTACAGGAAAGGTTACTGATTCCAAAGATGGTTCACCTGTTTCAGGTGTCTCTGTATCGGTAAAAGGAACCAGAACTGGTACTTCTACAAAAAACGATGGTACTTTCAGCTTATCAGTACTCTCATCAGCAACTACATTGGTTATTTCTTCTATTGGCTATGACCAGCAGGAAGTTTCTATTTCCGGCCAATCAGCTGTTGAAATATCCTTTGTAACTTCTTCTGGTTCCAACCTGAACGAGGTGGTAGTTACAGGATATGGTTCTTCTAAAAAGAAAGATTTAACAGGAGCGATAGGTTCTGTTAAAGAAAAAGACTTTAATAAAGGGGTATTCACTTCACCTGACCAACTGATGCAGGGTAAAGTAGCCGGCGTTCAGGTAATCAATAACAGCGGTCAGCCGGGTGGCGCCACTACTGTTAAAATCCGCGGGGCATCCGCAGTAACCGGTAGCGGTCAACCTTTATATGTTGTCGATGGGGTACCATTAGATGGCAGATCTGCCCGCCCGGGTATTGGAGATATTGGTGTAGGAGGCAGCAATCCAGGCAATAACCCTTTGAATTTTATTAATCCTTCTGATATAGCCTCCATTGATATATTAAAAGACGCATCTGCCACGGCTATTTATGGTTCCAGAGCAGCTTATGGGGTTGTACTCATTACTACTAAAAAAGGTAAATCCGGCGAACCAAAAATTGAATTCAGTACGTCTTTGGGTACTTCTAAAATTGCCAAAAGAATTGATGTTCTGAGTGCACAGCAATTCCGTGAAGCGCTTACTTATTACGGGTTAAGTAATTCAAATGATAAAGGAACGAATGTAAATGCCCTGGATGCCATTTTACAAACAGGAACGATACAAAACTATAATGTGAGTGTAAGCGGTGGCAATGAAAATGCACGGTACAGGCTTTCATTAGGTGTGCTTGATCAGGAAGGAATTGTAAAAAAAACAGGCATTAAAAAACTCACTGCCAATGTCAATTTAAATTTTAAATTTCTTGAAAGCAAAAAACTGGGTCTTGATGTAAATATTATGCCAAGCCAATACCGCGAAGAAATTGCACCAATTTCCAATGACGCTGGTTCCAGAGGAAGTTTGATTGGCAATGCCCTTCAGTGGAACCCTACAGAATCATTCTACAAGCCTGATGGCTCACTAAATGTATTAGTGGGTGGAGACTTATTGAATCCGGTTGCTGTTCAGGAAGCAATTTCTGATAATAGCAGGGTTACTACCTTGCTGGCTTCAGTTTCTCCTTATTATAAATTTACTAAAGATCTTGAATACCGCTTACTATATAGTATCAATTATGGTACAGGTTTAAGAGGTACTACAGTGGCCCCTTTCATTAATTTTAACGATACTTATGGTAGAGGCCGGGTAAGACTTGCACAATCTGAATTGATCACCCAGCAGATAACACATACGTTAAGCTATATCAAGCAAATAACTCCTGACCTGAATATAAACGCTGTTGCAGGTTATGAGTACCTTAAATACCTCAGTAAAGGGTATGATCTTGGCGGTTTTGGAAATGCTAGTGGTGGTTTTGGTAATTTTGGATTGGATTATACAGATTATATTCAGTTTACTGATCCAACTAATAGATCTATAAGTTCATATAAAGACCCTACTAACGAACTACAATCTTATTTTTTAAGAGCAGGGTTCAATTATAAGGATAAATATTTATTAACCGCTACGATCAGGGCTGATGGCTCTACCAAATTTGGTGAAAATAGCAAATATGGTTATTTCCCATCGTTTGGTGCAGCATGGAATATCAGCAAGGAAGATTTTTTCAAAGTTGATTTTATCAACTCCTTTAAACTTCGGGCAGGTTGGGGTAAAACAGGAAATTCCGAATTCCCTTCAGGTTCCTCTCAACTTCGTTATTCATTTTCAGGAAACGGATCAGGCGCTATCAATGCAGCTAATAATGCCAACAAAGATTTAAAATGGCAGGCAGACAGACAATTTAATGTTGGAGTAGATTTGGCTTTTTTAAAGAACAAAATCAACCTGACTATTGACTACTTCAATAAAAGAACAACGGACCTCTTATTTCCCAGCGAACCTCCTCAACCCGCAGCTCCTGGTGGGGTTGTTAAATGGGTAAACCTGGATGGTAATATTGATAATAAAGGGTTTGAAGTAGCTGTTAACGCTTCAATAGTTTCTAAAAAAGATTTCTCCTGGGATTTTGGCGTGAATGCAACTTTTGTTACAAATGAAGTATCGGGCCTTTCTGCACAAATCAATACAGGTGGATTACATGGACAAGGTATTACAGGCACCACCGTTCAGGTTATCAAGAATGGGTTGCCTATAAATGCATTTTATACCAAAAGATTTCAGGGATGGGATAAAAGCGGTGCTGGTGGAACAGCGTTTGCCATTTATGAAGATGAAGGATATACAAAATATTATGTAGGCAATCCGAATCCGAAAATGCTTTTAGGATTAAGTACTACATTCCGCTACAAAAAATTAAGCCTGATTGCTAATATGAACGGTGCATTCGGACATGATATTTATAACAATACATTGAATAGTGTTATAAATGTTGGAAGTATCAATAATGGTAAAAATATAGCCTTGTCAGTTTTTAAAGATCCGGTAAAAGAATCTTTTGCTAATCCACTTTCAGCTTCTTCCAGGTTCCTGGAAAAAGGAAACTACCTGAAAATGGCAAACATGACATTGTCTTATGCTTTCGGTGATCTTGGAAAACATATCAAAGGATTAAGTGTTTACATTACAGGACAGAACCTGTTTGTATTGACTGACTTTTCAGGATTTGATCCTGAAGTGAATGTTGATAAGAATCAAAATGGTGTTCCATCTACTAGTATTGAATATATACCCTATCCATCCGCAAGGATATTTAGTTTTGGAATTAATGTTGGATTTTAATTCATAACCTTTAAAAAATGGAATTTATGATACGTAAATTAATAATAACAATGCTGGTTTTCTCGCTTGTATCAGTTAGCTGTACCAAGCTTGATGAAAAACTCAATGGCCAACTCAATGAAAGCCAGGTAGGTGGTGGTGGAGGCTCTGCCAATACTGCAGCGCTTTTAACTGGTATCTACGATAATATCCGGGGAACCTTTCAAGCTCAGGAAGGCATCTATGCCCTTTGGGAAATGACTACCGATGAATTGATCGGGCCAACCCGTGGTGGTGACTGGGATGATAATGGAGATTGGAGGGTGTTGCATGCACATAAATTTGATGCAGATCATGTTCGTGTTAGAGAGGTATTTGCCAATTTAGGGGGTGTAATGTATAGTACAACGGATTTGCTCCGTTTTAGCCCTACTCCTCAGCAAAAAGCTGAAGCAAGGATGTTAAGGGCAATGGCTGAATTCATGGTATTGGATGGATGGGGTCAGGTACCTTACAGAGATCCAGGCGAAAGTACTCTTACGCCGCCAAGGGTAAGAAAAGGAACAGAAGCACTGGATTATATTATCGCCGAATTAAACGCTATAATTCCTGATTTGCCAACCGGCCCAACGACAAAAGCCAATCAAAATGCAGCCAGGGTTTTATTAATGAAATGTTATCTGAATAAAGGAATGATTGGAAACAGGGCCGCACCAACTTTTGCAGCAGCAGATATGACGCAGGTTATTACATTGGCCGATCTGGTTATCGGATCAGGTTCATATACTTTCAGTCCGTTCAGTTATGGATATTTTAACTCCTTTGCACCAAACAATGGGACAATCGGAACTGAAAATATCTGGGCACAGGAAAATATCGGCGGGGTGTCCTCAGGAAATATTCGTTCCAGATATTATTCCACTATGCACTATAACCAGCAGGTATCCGGTTGGAATGGCTTTACTACTTTATCTGATTTTTACAACAAATTTGAAGCCTCAGATAAAAGAAGAGGAGTTAATTATACCTATACATCACCCGGCGCACCACCAAATCCTGCCAATGCGATAAACGTTGGTTTTCTGCGTGGTCAGCAATTTAATCACACTACCGGCGCTGCATTGAACGACAGAACAGGAGCTCCTTTAGTTTTCACTGATGCAGTAAAAATTATTGAAAAAGGAACCAATCTGGAGGTAACTGGTATCAGGGCCTTTAAATATCCAATCGATTTTCAATACGATGGAAATGGTAACGCAAATAATGACTATGTGTATTTCAGGTTAGGCGATGTTCTACTGATGAAAGCCGAAGCAATTTTAAGAGGTGGTACAGGTGCAACAAATGCCGGAGGCTATGGTACTACCGGACTTGCCATTGTGAATTCCTTGAGAACACATGTATCAAGAGGCGCATCAACGTTAGCTTCCATCTCTTTAGATCAATTAATAGATGAAAGAGGAAGAGAAATGTATCTTGAAAGCTGGAGAAAACAAGATCTGATCCGCTTTGGTAAATATTTAGTAGCCTGGCAGGAAAAAGCTGCTAGTGACCCTAAGTACTTATTTTTCCCTATACCGAATGGTCAGTTGGCAGCTAACCCCAACCTGACACAAAATCCTGGATATTAAACTCTGTTCTATAAGCAAAAGCAGTTAGTATATTTAGCAATTCAAAAAAGCCATTTTTTAATGGCTTTTTCTTTTTTTACTAAACATTGTAAAACGAAGTCTTTTCATTAACTGAACTTTGCCTCGTTTACATATACAATAAATTTGTTGTTATCTTTTTAAGATGAGAAATTTAGCATTTCCAATATATTTTATTTTGCTTTCACTTATTGTGGGTTGCTTGTTTTCCTGCCGTACGCCGAAAACTATGAACCCACTTTTTACGCTGGAAAAAGAAACGGGTATTGATTTTACCAATAATGTAGTAGACGGGCCGGAAGAAAACAGTTTCTTTTACCGCAATTACTACAATGGCGGTGGTGTAGCTATCGGTGATATCAATAATGACGGATTATGTGATGTAATGATGACCAGCAACCAGGGTGAGAATAAATTATATCTCAATAAAGGCAATTTTAAGTTTGAAGATATTTCATCCAAAACCGGGATGCGGCAGGACAGTATGTGGAGCACTGGCGTAGTGATGGCAGATATTAATAATGATGGCTGGCTGGATATCTATGTCTGCAACGCCGGACATATGAAAAGTAGCAATCGCCGTAACAAACTCTACATAAATAATCAAAACCTCACATTTACAGAATCAGCAGCTGAGTATGGATTAGCTATTATTGCTTACACTACACAGGTTTCTTTTTTTGATTATGATCTGGATGGAGATCTGGATTGTTTTGTCATCAATAACAGCCCGATGCCAATCAATAATCTTGGTTATGAAAATAAAAGGGATCTGCCGGAATCTGAATGGCCTGTGGCCAATTTCTTTAAAGGTGGTGGAGATCATTTGTACCGCAATGATAATAACAAGTTTATTGAAGTAACAAAACAAACAGGCATTCATGGTACTCTTGTCAGTTTTGGACTCGGTGTTTCAGTCGGGGATATCAATAATGATGGCTGGCCCGATGTATATGTTGCGAATGATTCCTATGAAAGGGACTATTTATACATCAATCAAAAGAATGGCACTTTCAAAGATGAACTCGAAGAATGTATGGAGCAAAACAGTTTTTCTTCGATGGGTGCTGACCTGGCAGATATTAATAATGACGGCTATGCAGATATATTTACAACGGATATGTTGCCAGGAGATGATTACCGGTTGAAAACCTTAGGTGCATTTGATAATATTGATTTGTACAATACCCGCATTAAAGTTGGTCTTTACCGTCAGTTTATGAAAAACTGCCTGATGGTTAACAACAAAAACGGGCAATTTATTGAAACAGCAAATTATAGTGGGGTATCGGCCACTGATTGGAGCTGGGGAGCTTTATTTTTTGATGCAGATAATGATGGCTTCAATGATATTTATGTTTGTAATGGGATCAATCATGACGTTACGAATCTTGATTTCATGGATTTCTTTGCAGATGATATCGTAAAAAACATGGTTATATCGGGGCAAAAACAAAGTGTTGATTCAGTGTTAAAATATATTCCTGTTTTCCCGATGCCCAATAAAGCATTTCGGAATAATGGTAATCTTAGGTTTTCAGATGCCGGCAAATCCTGGGGATTTATGGAACCCAGTTTTTCCAATGGCGCAGCCTATGGCGATTTAGACAATGATGGTGATTTGGATTTGGTGGTGAATAACGAAAACCAGCCGGCGTTTGTATATAAAAATAACAGCCGTGAACAAACGGGCAATAGTTATCTGGGAATAAATTTAAAAGGGAAAGGGAGTAATACCTACGCCATCGGGGCCAAAATAAAAGTATATGTTGACAACTCAATCATTTATCGTGAGGTGGTACCAAGCCGTGGATTTCAGTCCAGCGTAGATTACAAGCAGGTGATCGGTTTGGGGAAAAGAGCAGTCATC
>JANNQR010000068.1:0-94403 GCA_031400855.1 Chitinophagaceae bacterium
AGTAAACAGCGGGCCTTTCAAATCTTCAAGTATAGCCAGTGCCAGATCAATACCGGCACTGATGCCAGCACTTGTATATACGTTGTTACTCTTTATAAATAAAATATCAGCCACAACCCTTGCAGAAGGAAACAATTCCTGTAACGCTTTTACTCTTCGCCAATGGGTTGTACACTCAGTGTCTTGCAGCAGTCCCGCATGACCCAAGGCAAATGCACCATTACAGATAGAGCAAACAGTAATTTCTTTATCGGAACAATCCTTTAGCCATTTAAAAAATTCCTTTTCTGCTCTGAAAGAAAAGCTGTTTACATATTCCATATCCATTCCTGGAACAAATACAAAATCATTTTCCTTCAACTTAGCTTTCTTAAAGTTTTCAAGCTTGCCGAATCCAAGACCCGAAGTACTGACAGGTGAATTGGAAAAAGTATAAAATTCTATGTCAATGTCAAATCCATAGAATTTAGCTTCTGTAAAAACCTGCATAGGTCCTGCAAGGTCCAATATTTCTACGGTGGGCGGGATGATAAAGACGACTTTTTGCATAGTTAACTGTATTAAATTGTTTAATTAAAAGCAGGCTGTGAAAAATTGGCTTGACTCGTAATAAAATTAACCCACTACACTGTACTTATCTTAAGCTTTGATTTGACACTCTTGGCAAAGATCAACAGATAAATTCCAATTGTAAAATCAATGGATAAACAAAACAGATCATAATGAGGTGGAATTAGGTCAGGCTCACCCAAAAGGTCATAAGCCAGATCCCAGATTCCATGCAGGAAATAACCTAATGCAAGAATATAGATACTCTTCTTAATTCCATAATAAGCCAATAATACAAACAAAAATGCCTGGACTGAATTAATAATCAAGGATTCAAGGTCAGTCCAGGTAAAACCAATATAAAGAAACCCAATTCCAGTAAGAATCAGCCCGTAAACAACTTGCTTGTCAAAGCGTTTCAGAATTTCAAATAAGAAGATGATTAAAATACCTGAAGAAATTCCAATAATTAATGATGTCATAACGGTGTTTATTTAATACGTTTAAAAATAGTATGTAGGCCCAAAGGGATAGCTAATCTTTAAGGACATCTTCATCCGCAAATAGCCAGTGGTGGCAGACCATGTTTTTAACAAGTAGTATTTCCTGCATAGTTTTAATTTATGTTAATCTTTTTTCGGTGATTGTACATTTCATGGCAGGCTGACGAACAGAAATATTGACCGTCATCAGTTGGATGCTGTATGGCATGCTGTGATTCAAGAATAAGCATTCGGCAAATAGGGTCTATATAAAATGATTTTTTATCTTCTATGCTCAGTTCAAATACTTCCTTTTCAATACTGACATTTTTGAAAACTTGATTTCCTTTTGATGTCAATGGAAACACAGATTTGTCAGATAATGCATTGACAAATTCATCAGAGCACCAAACGCTTCCTGCATTTGCCTTGGACGCTATCCTTGAAGTTATATTAATGGCGGAACCAAAATAACTGTTCCCTCTTTGTAATACTTTTCCATAATGCAGTCCCCCATGCACCTGAAGAAAATTTTCTTCATTCGAGGTGTTGCTAAGAATCATAAGTGTAGTTGCAGCCAAGTAATCGGGCGACGTAGAAACAATCATAACCTCATCTCCGACACGTTCATGTAGCTTGGAATCTCCAATCAGGCAACTTTCTACTATCCCGATATACTTGTCAATTAAATCTGCGGCTGTAACAGAACCATGTGTTTCTGTAAGAGCAGTGTACCCCGATAAATCAGCCATTAGAATGGCCATATTCTTTTCCATGACACAAAGATGGTTTGAATGGAAACGCTTCGGGAGACATTAAGATGTCAGAAACGGACAAGTAGGTTTGCTTGCGGTATATTGGGACGAAATTTTGCAATCTCGGCACATTATGATAGTGATATGGGCTTTGGTGCAGGGTTGACAATAAACTACTGAGCTATTACTGCAAACCAGTGAAAACAGAAGCGTTGCAAATGTTGATAGAATAGAAAACGCCATGTTGCGGCCCTGCCACAAAACAAGAAGAGATAAGCAATTAAAAAATAATTTTAATTCATTGAATAGCCATTCGCTTCATTAAGCATCTTAATAGCTTTTGGAAACAAAATATTATTCTCCAGATGTACATGCTGATGCAAGTCAAGTTCAAAAGCTTCCAGTGCCGCAAAACTTAACCGGTAAGTTGTGCAGGCATCAGTTGGTAGATTATAATTGGAAGTCAGTTGACGTATTTCTGCCAAAGCAGCACCGGCATGGTCATGCTCATGTTCCATCATGTTAATTGGAGACTTTAAATAAGAAATACTGATTTGAGGTTGATTGCCTGCCCCAAGTTGTTTTTCCAGTTCTTTAATGCGGGGGAATAGCACTTCTTCCTCTTTTTGCATGTGCTGTTCCATTTCTTGTTTTAGTGCCATAAAAATTTCAAACACTTTCAGCATTTCCGGATGATGGGTACCATGTTTTGCTGCTACTTTTTGCAGGTACATAGCAATTGCGGGCATTTCTTTTGTTACATATTCATGGTGTGTCGATACAATGTACGCTGCAAGTTGTGAAAGCGAAAGATTATTATAGTTGATGGAGACTTTATCGCCTTGTTCGTTTTTTTTCAATTCAGCAATAATATCTTCCACTTTTAATTCGCTTTCAGAACAGGCTTGTTGCAGCGTCCGTTTTCCTTTGCAGCAAAAGTCAAGATGATATTTTTCAAATACGTTAGCCGCCCGGTGATTATTATTTACTATCTGTGCCAGGCTTTTTGTCATTAATTCGATCATGTCAGTTTATTTTTAAAGTGAGCTAAAATAGTTACAAATCTTTTTTTCTGAATTTTCTTACTGCCAGCCATAGTGGTAGAATAATCCACAGTAACATGATGCCGGTAGTAAAAAGAATACCAGTACCGCTGCCAAAAAAGTCTTTATACAAGGCACCTGTATATCCCATCAATGCACTGACGTCCATCTTGAGCATAATGAAAATGCGGCCAAGGTCAATAGGATTGAGTGCAGAAAGTAAGAGAGTAAGTTTTTCCAGCGGATAATCGCTAAAGGAAAAAAGGATCAATAAAACAAGTCCATCGTAGATGAGAGCAAAGTAAAACCAGAGCAACAAGGCAAAACCAATTCCTCTTGCTTTATCTCTTGCTACTACAGATGCAAGAAAGGCAATAGAAGTAAATACAAGCGTTAATGAAAAACCGGTAAATAATAAAGCGAAGCCGGTATCATTAGCAGCATATAGCAAAACCGGAATACCGACACCTATTAAAAATGCACTGAGTAAGGAAACGGCTACACCGGCAAATTCACTTAACAAAATTCTTGTGCGGCTCATCGGTTGTGATGACATCAGCTCTATAAACTCGTATGAGTTATAATAATGTATGGTGGTAAATACTAGACTGACAAGTGGTAAAACAATCAGTACAATATTCAACAGGCTGAGCATTGCCTTGCTGCTGTTTTCCTCCATCTGAAACATACTGAGTGAAACAATAAACAGGAAGATGGTGTAAGCAATTACAATCTTACTTCTCAGTATATCATACAATACATATTTTGAAAGTTTCATCATTTTTTTGCTTCAAACATTTTGTCAATCCACTTACTGCTCATTTGTTCACCTTTCATAATCCTTGCTATGGCTTTTCCCAGCCTCAACTCGCCGGTTTCTTCCTGTAATGTTCCGATATCCTTAAAAAATTGCATCTTTCCTTCCTGCATGTACATGATGTGTGTAGTCAATTCGTCCAGGTCGCTGAGAATATGTGAAGTGATAAGTATGAGTTTGTTTTTCTTTTTTTCAGCAAGAATTTTTTCTTTCAGTATTTCTGAAGCCAACGGGTCAAGACCTGCTGTGGGTTCATCGAGAATAAGAATAGCAGGATTAAAAAGAAAGGCCACGGCAGCACTCACTTTTTGACGGGTGCCGCCGCTTAATGTCCTCATTGGTTTTTCAAATATTTTCTCCAGTTCAAATTTATTGATCAGTTCTTCATCAGTTTGACTATCGCTTGTTTTGCGGATATGTTTCAACATGCTGAATAGCTGGCCTACTTTCATGTTGTCAGGATAGCGGCCAATCTGTGGCATATATCCAATTTTGCATCGATAAGAATGGTCTTTGTCAATGATTTGTTCGTCAACAAATATTTTTCCGCTGTTGGGTTTTACCATTCCCAGTATGGACTTTATCAGTGTTGTCTTTCCTGAACCATTGGGGCCAATCAGGGAAATCACTTGTCCTTTTTCAAAGACAGCAGAGATATTATCCAGTGCTTGTAATTTTCTAAACTTTTTGTTGATATGTTCAATGCGAATCATAATCTTATTTGTTTCATCATTGGTTTTTCATCAATCAGGTTTTCCGGAGTCAGACTGGGGATTGCTCTTTCCGCTTTATCCAGTAACTGAACCGTAAAACTTCTGAATAACATTAAGGCATAAGGATTTTGCTCTACTATCATCGAGTACATACTCACGGGATGATAAGAGATATCGCCAATACCATCTTTATTAATATCGTAACCTTCATATTTATCCCAATAGTTATGGTGAAATTTATTCAGGGAGATAGAACCATTGGTGCCTACGTCAAAACTATTACCGGTGAAATTATTATGGTGAAAATTATTTTCTTCACAGCTTGCCTGAACTTTAAGTGCCCAGCCATTTTCTTTAAATGTATTTTTCTCAATATTGATCCGGCTGGTGCCTTCCAGGTGAATAGCAACGGTATTTTTCAGAAATGTATTATGCAGAATGTAGCTGTCGGAAATGTCTTTTAACAAAAGACCATAGGCAGATGGCCCCCAGTTTTGTTCAAAATGGTTATTTTCCATTTTTACTTTTTTGGAATACATCACCGCTACTCCTGCGCCGTTATTCCTGAATGTATTGTTGAAGTAATTATCATCATTGGAATACATAAAGTGTAACCCGTACCTGATATTTTTTTCACTCAGGTTATTGCGAATGTTTGATGAAGTAACAAACTCAAAATAGATGCCATCCCGGTGGCCTTGCACATGATTGCCTTCTATTGTTGCGTTGCTTGATTTCCAGAGATGAATAGCATTACCGGTCAGTTGTTCTGAAAGAGGGTTGCCGGTTATTGTATTATTCCTGACAGTTGCAAAAGTTGTATTGGAAATATGAATGGCAAAATAGGCGCCGGTAATTGTATTGTTCTCTATTATAATATTTGAGCAATCCACTAACTTAATGGAAGCATAATCACCCATGGAAGAGTAACCGGAATTGCGGAAATACAATCCCCGGATAGTAATATTGTTTCCGCTGATGAGTAGTATCTCGTATTTATTTTCTCCGTCCAGTACCGGATTATTTTGTCCGATAATGGTCAGGGATTTTGTGAGGGTGATACTGCCTTCTTTATAGGTTCCCGCCTGTAGCAGGATGGTGTCTTTGTGATTTGCAGTTTCAATGGCCTTTTTCAGTGACCGGATGGGTTGGTTATTTCCAACAATGATTGTTCTTGCAGTTCCAGCAGCCGTAATAAAAAAAAAGACTATGAAAAAAGAAAACCTCATTTAATTTTTTTATACAAGTCAGCCCATCTCATGAGCTGCCCTTCTTTTCCTGCTTTAGCTTTTTCGGCAGCTTGTTGTGATGAATAGGCTGCAGCATTACTGCCCATTGGGCTTCTCAGTTCGGGACTAGCCCAAAACACCGCTTTATTGACATCGAGAAAGTCATTTTCTTTTTCAAAGTTAATAATTACTTTTTGTGCTATTTCGGTTTCATTCAGTGTGCCGGATTGCAAAAAACGAACCATACAGACAAGGTCATCAAATTTGTACACTTTGCTTTTCTTCGTCACTACTTCACCGCCATACTTTGGGTCTACAATTCCCATTTTACAGAAATAACAATTGTCTTTCCCATATTTGAAAGGTTCTGTTTTGGCAGCACAGGAAGATATTAAAATTGATAATGCAACTACAGGTATTGCTACTGCCGGGGTTTTTATTTTTGTTTTCTTTTCTATTTTACGGTGATGGTACCACTCGGCAAACCAAACTCCAAATGCCAGCATAGCCGCACCAATAACAATCCATCCACCTGCATCCGGAAAAGAGTAAGAATCAAAATTTAATATTCGTTTATGACCAATCAACGGGGGTTGATAAGAAAGACCTGGTACCTGGATCGCAGCCTTAGGATCAAGATTATGACCATAATTATATCCCCATCTGTAAAAATCGACCATAGCAAGCAGCCCGCCTACCGCAGTCAGCACTAAATAGATCAATAGAAATTTTCTTTTACCTGTGACGGCCACCAATAAGCCCAGCAACATATAGAAGCCAACTACAAAAGGAAGAAATTTAAATTCAGGAAACATATCTACAGTAATATGTTTCATACCGATATAGTGATTCAAACCATTGATAATATCTACATCACCGCTTAGACCGTTGATCCATATATTCATAGTTAGCCCTTCGGGATATTGCGGTGCAAAAAGATCAATGCGCCAGGCAGGGAGAAAGAAGACAGCAATTAATGCACCGGATGCAAATGCCACCAAAATCCTGGAGGTTACGCTTAGTTTTTGTTTCATGTCTCAATTTTTAAAAAACTTCCGGAGCAGCACGGCACCCGAAGCAGTGTACTATGAAAACCTCTCAACAAAAAATTATTTTTTAGCTGGGGGCAATAAAACGCCATCAATTACATGTATCATTCCATTTGATGCAGGAATTGAAGCAACAATAGTTGCTGTTCCATTTATCATCACCTTACCGTCTTTAACACTAAAAGTGATATTGTCGCCATTGACCATACCCAACGTCATTCCATCAGTAAAAAATTCTGCTTTTAATGCTGAAGTCATCACATGATATTGCAGAATATTCTGCAAGTCAGCTTTTTTATCACTTTTCATCAAGCCATCAACTGTGCCTGCAGGTAATTTGTCAAATGCAGCATTGGTTGGAGCAAACACGGTAAAAGGCCCTGCGTTTGATAAGGCAGTTACCAATTCAGCTTGTTTTAAAGCTGCCACCAGAGTGGTATGGTCTTTTGAACCTACAGCTACTTTTACTACATCTTTTTGTGATTCATCATCTTTTACAGCTTCTTGTCCGCCGGTAACGGTGGCATCAGTCGGTGTAGTTTCTGCAGCCGTTTTCTTATCACTATTACAACTTGCTACAAATAATGATAATAGTATAATCGGGAGACTAATTATTTTTTTCATAACCTGTTTTTTTATGGTGATGATTATTTTGTTTTTACGGGTTCTTTTGTACTTGTTACAGCCGGTGCTGTTTTACCAGTGCTGAAGGTGAGCGGCACATTTGCTCCGGCAGGACTTACTCTTATGTATCCTTGCATTTCCTGGTGTAGTGCAGAGCAGAAGTCGGTGCAATACATCGGGTAAACACCAGCTTTTTCAGGTGTCCATTTCAAAGTTTGTGTTTCGCCGGGCATAATTAATAATTCAGCATTGTTAGCCCCTTTCACAGCAAAGCCATGTGGTACATCCCAATCCTGTTCCAGGTTGGTAACATGGAAGTAAACAGTTTCACCCAGTTTCACTCCTTCAATATTATCAGGAGTAAAGTGTGAACGGATGGAAGTCATATAAACATGTATTTCATTTCCTTTACGTTCAACTTTGGCGTTATTATCCCCCAATGCTGCATATGCATGTTTATTTTCTTCCAGTTTAAATATCTTCTGGCTGTTTTTCATAATCAGGGAAGCAGGGATAGCTTCGGCATAATGCGGCTCACCAATGGTAGGATAATCAAGTATCAATTTCATCTTCTCACCGCTGATGTCATATATCTGGGCACTCTGTGTAAGTTCAGGGCCTGTAGGCAGGTAACGGTCTTTGGTGATTTTGTTATAAGCAATCACATATTTACCCCAGGGTTTTTTTGTTGGACCACCCGGTACACATAAGTGACCAATAGAATAATAGGTAGGTACACGGTCAATTACCTCCAACGTTTTTACATTCCATTTTACAATTTCTGAGGAAACAAAGAAAGAAGTATAGGCATTGCCTTTATCATCAAATTCTGTATGCAAAGGGCCAAGGCCTGGTTTTTTAACTTCACCATGCAGTACGGCATCATACTTCAACACCGGAATACCATCATATTCTCCATCATAATTTTTAGCAGCAATGGCAGCTTCGATTTTGGCGAATGAGAATACAGGAATAACTGCAGCCAGTTTACCACTGCCTACAATATATTCTCCAGTTGGGTCTGTATCACAACCATGTGGTGATTTAGGACAAGGCATAAAGTAAATCATATCTGGACAATCCTTAGGGTCGAGTACCAGCACTTCATTCATCATGGTAGAAGTAGCACTATGTGTTTTGTCATCGTATTTATTATGAACATACTTGACCGCTTTTTTTACGCCTTTACCGGCTTTAGCATATTCTTCCGCTTTTTTCCAGTTCACACACATGATAAAGTCTTTGTCTTTCTGCGAAGCATTTACTTCCAGTAAGGTGTTTGCTTTTTCAGAATTATAACAACTAAAGAAAAACCAACCAGCAGATTTTCCTTTGCCTGCACGGGCCAGGTCAAAGTTGATACCCGGTGTGAGTATCTGAAATGCAATGTTCATATTTCCGGTAGTTTTATCTACGCTTATTAAACTTACCGTCCCCTTGAAATTTTCTTTATAAGAATCAATAGGAACGTCCAGTTTGTCACCAATAGGTATGCTGAAACGAGTACCAGCTACTACATACTCTGAATTTTCTGTGATGAAAGGGGAGGAGTGGTTACCTGCACTATTGGGTATTTCAATAATTTCGGCAGTCCGGAATGTTTTTAAATCAATACGGGCAATACGTGGAGTGTTGTTAGCATTGCCAAATGCCCAGCGGCCATCATGCTCACTGCCCGTTACTGACAGAGCAATGTGGTGCAAGTCATCCCACGGAACAAAACCATGTGAAGTGTTCAGCATCGGTTTTGTTTCTTCGCTATAGCCCCATCCTTTTTCAGGGTCAACAGAAAAAACAGGTATTACCCGGAATAAACGGCCAGATGGTAAACCATAAACAGACATCTGTCCGCTAAAACCACCGGATACAAAATTGTAAAACTCGTCATATTTACCCGGAGCCACATATGCCTTCGAGGCATCTCCACCGGCAGCGGTAGAAGCACCCTTTGGTTTGCAACTCTGAAGGAAAACTATACCAGTCATCAGTAAAATGATGACTAAAATTGATTTTTGAAAATTGTATTTCATGTGTATGTTTTTATTTTTATAAATTGAACATATGCCTGCCTGTCCGGTAGGCAGGGAATTCGCCAAAAGCATTCATCCCATGTTTGTAAGAATCATTCTTATAGCTCATTTCATATAAAATATTTAGCAGTTTAAAAAAAGTGGCTAAGGTTTAATTATTTCTCTCCATCATTACTGCGCATAAACTCAATTAATTTGCGTGACTCTTCTTTTGTAATATTCTGGTTGGGCATACGTACCAGGCAGAGCTCCAATAATTTTTGTGCTTCAGCATCTGTTTCCAGCATCATTTCCACATTGGTAATCATATTCATAATCCATAGGGGCTGCCTTTTTTTAGTAACACCTTTCCATCCGGGACCTACCAGTTTTTCTTCAGTCAACCGGTGGCAGGATTGGCATTTTAGTTCATAAATGCCTTTGCCGGTTGTTATCCATTCTGCGTTGAGGGGATTGGTGAAAGCTATTTCACCTTCTTTCACTTCTGTCCCATGAGTTTCTGGCTGGTTTTTGCTCAGTTCCTGAATATCTATCGGCTTAGGGTCTTTCTTTGTTCCTTCATTACAGGCAATGGTAATTAGAGAACCTGTAAGGAGTAATGTTGCAAGTAATTTTGAGGTTTTCATGTTGATTTTTTTGATGATTGATTAAAAGATATTAATGTCTTTTATTGTTCAAAAGTATTCCCAGGGTTATCATCACCGGATGATAAGCATCAAATTAGTGGATGATATTAGTCAGGTAGTAAACTATGCGTCAGATAGATATTTGCCAATATGATATTTTCAAAATCCTTTGGCTATGCCTTAAGGGGAGTGTTATATATAGAAATGGCCGGGGAAAGCAAATCAATGGTTCAATTGGATGAAATTGCACGGGAATTGGCTATTCCGAGACATTTTTTGGGGAAAGTGATGAAAAAATTAGTAAAGGAGGGAGTGGTGAATTCACTTAAAGGGCCATTTGGCGGTTTTTCTATCAATGAAAAAACTAAGGAAACATCATTGCTTCAACTAGTTGATATGACCGGCGAACCGGAAGAATTTAGCTCCTGTGTATTAAGATTGCGCAAATGCAATGCAAAAAATCCTTGCCCGATGCACCATCAGATAGAATCGTTGCGACAGCAATGGCAGACCTTACTGACGTCCACAACGATTGGTGATTTAATTAGAAAAGATATGCCTGATTTTATCAAAAGCATAGCAGTCATCTGATTTTAACAGCTCAACTGACTTAAATCATCTTTTTTAGTTTCAAATCTCATTTAATTTGTTGTTTACTACAGATAAAATATGTTTTTACAGCCTTTTGAAATAAACCATAAATCTTTAGTGGCAGATATTGTAGCAAAAGATTACCGTACCGCTGATGTTTTTCGCAAGCATGGCATCGGGTATTGCTGTGGGGGCAAGTGGCCGATGGATATGGCCTGCGAAATGAGAGGTGTGGATGCTGCTGCAATACTGGCAGAGCTGGAAGCAGCCACACGGACTATTCATGTATCTACTCAACTTGATTTTGCCAATTGGAATATTGACTTCCTGATTGAATATCTGATTAATGTGCATCACGGTTATTTAAAAAAATCTTTACCAGAAACGCAACAGATCTTAGTTGAATTTTCGAAAGAGCATAATAAAAAATTTCCTTACCTCGTGGAACTGGAAAAAAAGTTTGATTTATTGATAAAAAAATTAGTGCCTTCCTTACTGGAGGAAGAAGAAGTGATATTCCCCTATATCCGCCAGATAGCTCATGCCCATCATAATAAGGAGCCGTATGCAGCTTTATTTGTCCGCACTATGCGCAAGCCGGTGGAAGAAACAATGTTCAAGGGACATGAAATTGTCAATGATATTATTTTATCTATCAGAAAATTGACCAATACTTACACTACACCTGAAAATGTATGCATCAGTCACAAAGTAGTAATAGCTAAATTAAGAGAATTGGATAATGATTTGATTCAACACTTGTACCTGGAGCAGTCCGTTCTTTTTCCCCGGGCTATGGCCATTGAAAAAGAAGTATTAAGCGTATAACCGGAATCTACTAGCCGCTTCCACCATCGAAAAAATTACTTGCTTTCTATTCATGTACACACATCACCGGAATATGTGATTGGAAAACCAATTGCCGTGTACTGCTTGTTTTAAAAATCCCTTCCAGCAATTTATGTTTCTTCGGGATGGCAATTACCAGATCCAGATTGTTAGTTTCTGCAAACTCATTAATACCATCTTCAACATCTGCATGATTGATAAAATGATACTGTGGGTTTAGCTCTTCCAGTAAGCTGTGTAGCAGAAAAGATTGCTCCGGAGTTCCTGGCCGGAAATGTTTTTCTTTATAATCAACATTTAATATGTGCAGTTCCGCAGCAAACTCTTTCACCATTTGTTTGATGAAATGAACAGGAGTTGTTTCTACTACTTGCCTGAAATCACAAGCAAAGCCAATTTTTTTTATGCCCTTTCCGTATTCTTTGCCCGCAGGTACAGAAATTACTGGCCATGTAAGATGACGGATAGCACTAAGGGTAGTACTGCCAAAGACTATTTTTTCAATGGCACTAGTACCCTTTGCTCCCATCACAATGGCAAAAGGTTGAATATTTTTGCATAGCTCCTCTAATTCATCTACAATATTTCCGACTCTGGCTTCTGTGATCACATTTATTTTGTGAGAGGTGATATGGTCAATTTTTACCTTTAATTTCTCTAGTTGCGTTTCGCTGCCTTTTTTCAATTCATCCACTGATAGTAACAGCATAGGAGCATCGCCGGAATAGGCAACAGGAATACTATAAACATTCAGTAAAAGAATATCTGCATGAATAGCCAACGCCATATTAACGGCAAAATTTGTGGCATTAACTGATACCGGTGAAAAATCGGTTGCTACAATGATTGTTTTCATGATTTATTATTTCAGTAGCCGAAGATAACTCTCTGGAAAGCTGAAATTAACTGACCTGCCTCATCCTTCCGGCTGATTGTAAAACTACTGCCTTGGCTGATACAAGCACTATCGGGTAAACTATATTTATTTTTTACTTAATATCATTCTGATCGCTGATTCATATCATTTCATTTTTTTTCAATCGAAGTTAAGTTTGCTGACTAAAGGGATTGATGTTGTGAGTGTGGAGTAATCGCTCAAATTAAAATTCAAAAAATGAAAAAAATAATTGTTGCTTTTGACGGCCTCAGGTATTCAAAAAGTACTGAACGTTATGCCCTTTACCTGGCAAAGAAAACCAATACTCATCTGGTCGGAATATTTCTTGATGACCTTACTTATACAAGTTATAATGTTTATGATGCTATAAAAACTGAGGGACTTTCAGATCCAACACTGATAAGGCTGGAGCAGAAAGACAGGGCTATAAGGGACGTAGCTGTAGCTGATTTTAAAAAGAGCTGCGAAGAAGCCGGAATTGAATTTGGTCTGCATCGTGACAGGAATATTGCTAGCCAGGAACTTAAACATGAAAGCATTTATGCTGATCTGCTGATAATCGGAGTAAAAGAAACGCTGACTCATTACAAGGAGAAACCACCTACCAATTTTATCCGGTATCTGCTGAGCGATACACAATGCCCGGTATTATTGATACCAGAGAAATATAAACTGTTAGATAAGATTATTTTACTCTACGATGGAGAACCATCTTCGGTGTATGCTATTAAAATGTTCAGCTATCTGCTGCCACAATTAAAATTCCTGAATACAGAAGTAGTGACTGTAAACCCCGAAAAAAAATCGCTTCATTTGCCAGATAACAGGTTGATGAAGGAATTTATGAAACGGCACTTTCCTAATGCTGCATACAAAGTACTAAAAGGCTTCGCTGAGGACGAAATCGTAAAATACCTGAAACTGCAAAACGAAAATACACTGGTGGTGCTGGGTGCCTACCAAAGAAGTGGTATAAGCCGCTGGTTCCGGGAAAGTATGGCTGATGTGCTGATGAAAGAAGTAAAGCTACCTTTGTTTATTGCTCACAATAAATCATAAGCACTGGATTCTTTAACACACATTGCCCTTGGAGCTTGCATAGGAGATGCATTTGCCGGAAAACAATTGGGAAAAAGAGCAATGTTCCTCGGAGCAGTAGCTCAAAGTGTTCCTGATATTGATTTCTTGGCATCTTTCTGGACCACTACTTCAGAAAATCTGCTGGCTCACCGGGGTTTTACCCATTCCATTCTGTTTACTCTACTTATCACTCCCTTGTTAGCATTGCTGGCAGTACGATGGCACCGGCCTCATAATATTTCTCTAAAAAAGTGGATACTTTTTTTTGGGGTGCAGGCTTTCATTCATTTACTGCTTGATGGAATGAATGTATATGGTGTGGGATGGTTTGAACCATTCAGCCACCACCGGGTAACTTATAACTGGATTTATGTGGCCGATCCTTTTTATTCAG
Source organism: Chitinophagaceae bacterium (assembly GCA_031400855.1). GTDB lineage: Bacteria > Bacteroidota > Bacteroidia > Chitinophagales > Chitinophagaceae > JJ008. The sequence continues at coordinate 13,730 of JANNQR010000068.1, forward strand.
TATGGCTGGGTATTGCTTTTGTTGTCTTATTGATACTGAAAAGAAATCATCCCAAAAGAAGCTGGTGGATAAAGTTCGGCGTAGGGATGAGCAGCATTTATCTTTTATACTGCGGACTCAACAAAATAAAGATTGATAGTGATGTGAGAGATGTCTTCAGAAAACAGAATATAGCGTACAACAGCTATTTCACAACACCTACACCGCTGAATAACTGGTTATGGTATGTAGTGGCTTCTACAGATTCGGGCTTTCAGATTGGTTATCGTTCACTTTTTGATAAAGAACGAAAGATTGATTTTCATTTTGTTCCTAAAAATGATTCGTTGCTCGGGCCGGCGAAAGATCATGAAGACCTGCAAAAACTGGTTCGTTTTTCCAAAGGTTATTATACCGTAGAAAAAAGGAATGATACGTTGGTTTTCAATGATGTCCGTTTTGGACAGATGATTGGGTGGAAAGATCCGGCTGCACCATTTGTCTTTTATTACTACCTGAACCATCCGGAGGATAATGATTTTATTGTGCAGCGGGGCCGCTTTGCCCGATGGGATTGGGATGCAGTAAATGCTTTGTTGAGAAGGATAAGAGGGAATTAAAAAATCATTCTTCCTGGCGAAAATAAAATGTAATCAGGTTCAGTACATTATTAATAAAATTATAGCAGAACTTTTGCCAGAGCCTTCTGAAAAAATGAGTGGAAGATGTATAATTTTCGGTTGTAATCTGTTTGCAATGCCGGGTAATGATGTCGTCCAGTTCATTTTCCGTAAAACGGGCAAGTGCCTCGTTTCTTACATCCATATTTAGTTCCAGGCTGGCATAAGCACTGATGTTATTTACATTGTAGGAGCCTACCGTTACCCAACTGCTATCGGACACCGCCACTTTTGCATGCAGCACCGTTTCCTGGTATTCATAAATCTCAATATTATTTTTCAGCAGCCAGTCATAGAGATACCGTTCTGCATGTTTGGCCATCATAATGTCTGAAATACCAGCCAGTATCACTTTCACTTTTACACCTCTTTTTACAGCCCGGGCTATTTTTCTTCGAAATAAACGTCCCGGCAAAAAATAGCTGCACATGATGGTAATGCTCTTTTCTGATTTGTTGAACATTTCAAGATAGCTTCTCCATATTTCACTTTTTCTTTTTACCCAATCATTGCGTCTAGCCCTTACGGTAGTTTGCTCATCCGGCGGAATCTTCTGACAGAAATTTTCAATTTCCTTCCGGCTCGTCACAGGTAATGTATTTTTATTGCCCCAGATTTCCCTGCAGATATTTTGTACTGTAAGTGAAGCTTCGCCTTCGCAGTACAAAGCCATATCCAGCCAGGCAGGTTCGCCAGGCATATCGTTGTATCGGTTACAAACATTAAGGCCACCAACCATTGAATTGAGCCCGTCCACCACCACCACTTTATGGTGTAAACGTCGTCCAAAATAAAAATGTTTGCTCCGTAGCAGTGGCTCAAACTTTTTTACTTTTATCCCTGCTTCCTTCATATCTTTTATGCATCGTTTATGCAATCCCTGCGAAGCATATCCGTCAATATGCAGGAATACCGAAACACCACGTTGTGATGCTGCTTTTAGGGTATCTACTACTTCAATCCCTGTTTCATCATCCAAAAAAATATAGAATTGGAGGTAAATGGAGTTAGTGGCTTTATTAATCAATTCTTTCAGTAGTGAAAAATAGGGCTGACCACCCTTCACCAGTTTTATCCTGTTAAGGTTGGTATAGTGCTCTGGTTTTATTTGTTTTACAACACTCATTATTTACAGACTACGGTCTTCAAATCTTTGTTGATACATTTTCAGCGGTGGTGAGGGGAATCATTTTTATGGTTGACCTGGCTCATCCACCACATATAACGACTGAACTACTTTTGAAAGGTAAATATCTTTATGGACACTATCGGATCAATAGTAGTGTGGGTTACAAATCCTGCAACGACTGCTTGGGTGATAACATTATTTTTCGTGTTATTGGCCTTACGCTATGGAAGAGGGGTTGCAGAAGCTTTTCTTATGAAAATGTATGAATTTTTTATTCAGCGAAATCCAATAAAACTGTAGGGATATATATTTTGCGAAAACAGATTCTATCTAAAATCAATTGGTGGGAAAAGAGCAGGCTTAACGATAAAAAAATAAACCCGGATGGATTAGCATAAGCATTAAGAATGAGGGTAAAAAATTCTTTTTAACTAAAACATAATCATATGAAACAAAACCTGGGAAATGCCGATCGCTTTATCAGGGTACTGGTAGCTGCAGTAATTGCTGTGCTTTATTTTACCAATACTATTTCCGGCACATTTGCTTACATCCTGGTGGCCGCAGGCGGTATTTTTCTGTTAACAAGCCTGGCGGGTACCTGCCCATTGTATTCATTGGTTGGTGTCAACACTTGCAGCATTAAGAAAACAAAATAGGGTTATTGTGCAGAAAGAATTCTCTTCTTGCTCCTGCATTATTAATTAATTTGCTTACTCATTAAATGCAGGATTACTATGCTCGACCAGACTCACATGACTTCCCTATTTGAAAATGCAACAGAAGGCATTATTCTTACAAATGGCGCCGGTAATATTGTAATGACAAATCCTGCTGCAGAGAAAACTTTTGATTATGACAAAGGAGAATTAATTGGGCAACCAATTGAAATATTAATACCAGAAAAACATAAACCCCATCATCACCAGTTGCGTGATGGATTTCATAAAAAACCATCTAACCGGAAAATGGGCCAGAACCGTGACCTGAACGGAAGAAAAAAAGATGGTACGGATATTCCGGTGGAAGTCAGCTTAAGCCATTACCAGCGGGAAGGGGAGTTGTTTGTGATTGCATTTATCGTTGATATAACTCAGCGAAAGGAAATTGAGAACAGTATGCTAAAGCAAAAAGCAGAACTGGAAAAAATTACGGATAAGATACGTCAGCTTAATGCTGACCTGGAAGTTAAAGTGGAAGAGAGAACATTGATTTTAAAAGAAGCTTTGCAAAAACTGGAGCAATCCCAGGAAGAACTAAACGAAGCATTGGATAAAGAAAGACAGTTGAACGAAATAAAAAGCCGGTTTGTATCAATGGCTTCTCATGAATTTCGAACACCTCTTACAACTGTGCTATCGTCAGCCAGCTTGCTGTCAAAATACACAGCATCGGATGATCAGGAGAAAAGAGATAAACATATTCAACGCATCAAAAATTCAGTAAACAACCTCAACGATATTCTCGAAGATTTCCTTTCATTGGGAAAACTGAATGAGGGAAAGATTGAAAAGAAATTTGAAAAAGTAAAGTTGAAGGCAATAGTAGAGGATACGGTGGAGGAGATGAAAGCCCAGTTAAAAAAGGGACAGCATTTTGTATTGAATTGCAACGGAGATTGTGAGGCATTTACAGATAAAAAATTATTCCGGAACATCCTTGTTAACCTGACCAGTAATGCCATCAAGTTTTCTGATGAGGATAAGGCAATAACTATAAAAGGAAAAATAGCAGGAGACAAAGTTGTCATTTCTGTAGCTGATGAAGGCATCGGTATTTCTGAAGATGATCAGGAACATTTATTTTCCAGCTTTTTCCGGGCTCCAAATGCTATTAATATACAGGGAACAGGGCTTGGTCTGCATATAGTTAAGCGGTACATTGATTTGCTGGGAGGCGAAGTAGAATTACAAAGTGAATTGAATAGGGGAACAATCATTAACTTTAGCATTCCCGTAAACGCATAACAACATGAAATCTGTTTTAGTTATAGATGATAATGCCGATATCCGGGATAATACAGCCGAAATATTGGAATTGGCTGGTTATAAAACCTATACTGCAGAAAATGGAAAAAGGGGTGTGGAAGTAGCACAGTTGGAAAAACCGGATATTATTGTTTGTGATATCATGATGCCGGAATTGGATGGCTATGGTGTTCTTCACTTGCTTAAGAAAAATCCTGAAACAGAAAACATACCGTTTGTATTTCTTACTGCCAAAACAGAAAGGAGTGATTTCCGGAAGGGCATGGAAATGGGAGCTGATGATTATATCACCAAACCTTTTGAGGATATTGAGCTGCTCAATGCAATTGAAGTAAGGCTGAAGAAGGCGGCTATTATGGATTATAAATATTCTCCATCACAACAGGGCATTAATCAATTTATCAAAGACGTTAAAAATGCCGGCCTGATAAGCCAGTTGGCAGACCAATATGATGTGGAGAACTATACGAAGAAGCAGACACTGTACCAGGAAAGTAAAAGACCACGGTATTTGTTTTACCTGGTAAAAGGAAAAGTGAAAGGATTCAAAACTCATGAGGATGGTAAAGAATACATTACCGACCTGTTCAGTGATGGCGATTTTATTGGCTATCCGGCATTGATAGAAGAAAAAAATTATGATGATTCAGCCGTCGTATTGGAAGATGCAGAGATCATGCAAATACCCAAAGAAGATTTTCTGCAAATGATGTATGGCAATATGGATATAGCAGCTAAATTCATCCGTATTATTACACAAAATGTAAAGGAAAAAGAAGACCGCTTGCTGAATCTTGCTTATAGCTCCCTTAGAAAAAGAGTAGCTAAAGCATTAATTGATATTCATTCAAAATTCAATACTGAAAATCAGAATAAGCCGCTGGAAATATCAAGAGAAGATTTTGCTCACTATGTAGGAACTGCCACTGAATCATTGATAAGAACACTCAGTGACTTTAAATCAGAGAAATTGATTGAAATAAAAGAAGGTAAAATATCAATTATCAATGCCGAAAAACTAAAGCATCTGCTTTTTTAAAAAACCCCCGGCTTTATTAGTTAATGACGGGGGCAACGATTCTACACATATTCCACTAGTTCACTGCAATCGTTTTAATTATTTTTGGCTCTTTTAAGACCATTTTTGGAATTGCTAAATGCAGTTCACCATTTTTGTACTCAGCATCTATTTTTCCAAAATCACAGTCTTCGGAAAGGGTAAAGCTGCGACTCCAGCTGCTGTAGTTGTACTCACGGCGGTTAAACCGGCCATTTTTTTCTTCTTTTTCTTCCTTTTCATGTTCTGCACTGATGGTCAGCAGGTCGTCGTAAGCTTCTACTTTAAAATCTTTCTTTTCCAAACCTGGAGCAGCAATAGTCAGCCGAAAATCCTTTTCGGTTTCTGTAACATTTACTGCGGGTACGTTCATCACTTTACTATAGTTAAAAAAATCATCCAACGGTACGTTGAAGAATTTGTCCATCCAGCCACTTTCAAAGAAAGAGAGCCGGGAAGTTTTGGGCTTCTCAATTGCTTTGTTTTCCATAATTTTCATTTTAAAGTGAAAAATTATTCTTATCAAAAGCAAGGTCGTTCCTGTGCAGGACGAAAACAATGAGAATGGTTCAGTTGAAGGTTGATTTTATACCAAATAGACTTTAAATTAATATCCTTGCCAGAGGTATTAATACCGATAGACAACAGGTATGACTGAAGGACATGCTTTTAATGTCGTATCGGTATTAGTCAGACTCAATATTTTTTTTTGATTCAGAATACCTCCGGAGCCATCACCCGGAATCCCGGGTCAGGTCAAAATCATCAGCTTTATCACTAGTGCTTTTACTGGTTGAAATTTCCCGTCCATGGTTATTTTGCTGCTGAAGTGTCCAGTTATCTGTCATGGTTGTTTCCAGCCAAAGGTTTCCGGATTTTCTGAAAACCTGTACTGCCAGGTTAAATTGATCCTTAAAAATGTTTTCCAGCTTATTTACTTTCATTTCTTCATCAATTTCAATATTTCCGTCTACAGCATTCATCTGGATCTCGTCTATTTTTCTGTTTTGAGGAATAATTTGCTTTGCCGAATAATCTGAACTGGAAATGGATTTTTTATTGAAAAAAACAATTTTCAAGAAGGGGAATTCTTCATTGAAATCTTTTTGAATATCGCTGATAAGACGATTGGATGTTATTTTCAAAAGCATAATCATAGTGTTAGTAAACATAAATAGTAGCCTTAACCTGATTTTTATTTGAATTATTTCTGGGTATATGAATCGCCATTTCTCCGTTTCGATAAACTGCATGTGCAAGTAAGGCGTCAGCATCTTCAGGCATCACAAAAGCCCTTGTCCAATCCGTATAATCATATTCAAAACGATCATTTATTCTATTCAGGGGCACTATTTCTCTTTTGGCTGATATACTAATTACTGATTGATCAATTGTGATACTGAAGTCTTCCCTTCGTAATCCGGATGTAGCTAATATGATCAGATATTCTGATTCATTTTCGCAAATATTAACAGCCGGAACCATCAGCGCAGGACTGACAACATTTCCATCTTCATTTGCTTTGAAATGAAGAGCCTTCGTTTTCCTGATCGGAATATCTTTGCAACAAGCAATTCCCGGATACATAAAAAATAGGTTTGATAGGCGAATATCGGGTTCAGCTTTAGTCAATAGAATGATATACTACAGTAAGGATGATGATTTACGTCAGCACCAAAAAACTGAGCAGTGTCATTTTTTTAGCTGGCAATTGTCATTTTGAATTTCGCAGTAGCTTGTTATTTTTGAAATATGAGTGAAATAAAACCAATAAAAAGAAGCGTACAGCTTCAGCCATTAAGCAGGGAACATCATGATGGGTTGTTATTTGTTTGGAAACTAAAGCAAGGATTGGAAAATAAAACCAGTATTGAAAGACTGAAGGAGTATACCGGATGGTACTGGCGGCATCACATCAAACCACATTTCTTTCAGGAGGAGAAAATTCTGATACCTTTTATGACAGCAGACCATCCAATGGCCGTGCAATTAAAACGGGAGCATGAATATATCCGGGAGTTGATTCTGACTATTGATAAAGAACCAGACAAACATGATTTTATCAGGCTTGCCAATCTGCTGGAAACACATATCCGGTTTGAAGAAAGAGAGCTTTTTCAATATTTAGAGGAACTTCTTTCGGAGGAACAACTGGTGGAGATTTTTGAGAAATTAGAACAACACCCGGTTTCCTGCAAGGAAGAATGGAAAGATGAGTTTTGGGTAAAAGCAGAAACTAAATAATCAACCTTCCTGAAAATCATTCAAGTCTCTTCTCTCTTTTTTGGTAGGCCGGCCAATCTTGCTCTGCCGCTTACCCGTATGGAAACTGGCCGCTTGGTATTGCAATCGTTGTATTTCTTCTTCAGGTGTTATATCAATGTAATATTTAACTGCTTCTGAGGCAGCAACTCTTTTTTCTAAAAACCCTGTCACTTTTATTCTCCATCGTTTTGCTTCCGTCTTTACCTCATACTCATCACCGATGTTTACATTTTTAGCCGCTTTGGCCTGCGAGCCATCATATTTTACTTTACCAGAATCGCAGGCAGCAGATGCCAGGCTTCTTGTTTTATAAAGCCGGATAGCCCAAAGGTATTTATCAAGGCGGAGTTTTTCTTTGTCGGGCATTATTCAAAAATTAAAAAACCTCACCCAATATGAGTGAGGCTAAATACTATCGGAGTCTAAAGTCCCCCTTGTGGGGATTTAGGGGGCTGCAAAATACTTATGGAAATAAGGAATCGTTTCTATTCCCTTATAATAATTCTCAATATTATATTTTTCATTCGGGCTGTGCAGGTTGTCATTATCCAAACCAAAACCCATAAAGATGATCTTAACGCCCAATTCTTTTTCAAGGATAGAACAGATTGGAATGCTTCCGCCACCACGAACAGGAATAGGTTTTTTCTTGAACGTTGTTTTCAAAGCTTTCGCTGCTGCCAGGTAGCCCTTGCTGTCAATCGGCGTCATGTAAGGTTCGCCTCCATGATGCAATTCTGCTTTTACAGTTACAGAAGGCGGAGCAATTGATTTAAAATAGTTCAGCAATATTTCTGTCATCTTATGTGATGATTGATTAGGAACTAATCTTGCTGAGATCTTTGCATAGGCTTTTGAGGGTAATACCGTTTTTGCTCCTTCACCTGTATAGCCACCCCAAATACCGTTCAATTCCAGTGTCGGGCGGACGCCGGTTCTTTCATAGGTAGTAAATCCTTTTTCGCCCCAGAGTTCTTTTACGCCCAGTTCATCCATGTATTCCTGTTCATTGTATGGAGCTTTCCTCAATAATTTTCTTTCCTCTTTAGTTGGTACCGCCACATCATCATAAAATCCGGGAATGGTGATATGATTTTTTTTGTCATGACAACTGGCGATCATTTTAGCTAATATGGTAATTGGATTTGCAACGGCTCCGCCATAGGTACCGCTGTGCAAGTCCCGGTTGGCACCTGTTACTTCAATCTGTATATAGGAAAGACCCCGCATGCCAATATCCAGTGAAGGGTTTTCCATGCTTAATAGTGAACTATCGCTGATCAGGATCACATCTGTTTTCAATAAATCTTTGTGTGCTGCAACAAATTTTGCCAAACTGGGAGAACCTACTTCTTCTTCACCTTCAATCAGAAATTTGATATTGGTGGTCATCGTGTTAGTCTTTACCAATGTTTCAAATGCTTTTACATGCATATAAAACTGGCCTTTATCATCTGCACTGCCACGGGCAAATATTTTTCCATCAACGATGGTTGGTTCAAATGGTGGGTTGGTCCAAAGCTCCAATGGTTCCGGGGGCTGCACATCATAGTGGCCATAGACTAATACAGTTGGTTTCGATGGATCAATTATTTTTTCACCAAATACAACGGGATGTCCGTCAGTAGCCATCACTTCTGCCTTATCGCAACCTGCAGCCAGCAAACTGTTTTTAACAGCTTCAGCACATTTGAGCATATCTTCTTTGTGTTCGCTTTTGGCACTGATAGAAGGAATGCGGAGCAGGTCCAGCATTTCATTTAAAAAACGTTCTTTGTTTTTTTCCTGGTAAGTTTTCCACGATTGTGACATAGTATTTGTTTATTAGTTAATTAACGGCTAATAGCTAACAGCAAACGGCTAATAGCTCATCAAGCGAAGGTAAGAAGGAAGTGATTATTCCTCTTCAGCAGATTTATTCTTAGCAATTACCGCTTTTGAGACCATTTTACTTCCGAATCTATCTTTAAGTTCATCCACAGCTTTATATAAATTCAATTTCTCCACATTATTCTCAAACAAACTCATCTGCATGGTAAAAGGAATAAATTGACTAAAGCGGACGCCGAGTAATCGAACAGGTCGTCCTTTTTGCCATGATTTATTAAACAGGTCTTTCACTTTTGCAATCAACACATCATCCAATGCTGTATAATCAACCGTTTCCTGTCGTGATGTAGTTTCAAAATCTGAATAACGGATTTTAACAGTGACACAGCCGGTTAGTTTTTCATCTTCCCGTAATGAGTAAGCAGTTTTTTCTGTAAGACGTACTAATTCTTTATGTAAAAAATCTACATCTGTATAATCTGTATCAAATGTATTTTCATGACTCATGCTTTTTTGTTCCCAGTCCGTAGTTATTGCTGTACTGCCACGGCCATGTGCTTTATGCCAGAGTGCTTCGCCCCATTTACCGGCAATTTTTTCTAAATGTTCAATGGGTGTTTTGGCAATATCTTCAATGGTATAAATGCCATAGTTTTTTAAATGCTGTTCAGTTTGTTTGCCGACTCCATTTATTTTTTCAATACCCAGTGGCCAGAGAAAAGCTGTTTCTTTTCCGTGTGGAATTTCTAAAAAACCATTTGGCTTTGCTTCATTCGTCGCCATCTTGGCAATAAACCTGGCAGAAGCTAAGCCGCAGGAAATAGGTAAACCTGTTTCAGCGGTTATATGTTGACGCAACTCTTTTGCATATTGACTTACGCCAAAAAATTTATCCATGCCTGTCAGGTCAATATAAAATTCATCAATGCTGGCTTTTTCAAATAACGGAACTTTTGCCGCAATGATTTCTGTTACCCAACGGGAGTATTTACTATATTGGTCACGACTGGCATTAGTAACAATTGCTTGCGGGCAAAGCTGCATCGCTTTTTTCATCGGCATTGCCGAATGAATACCAAATTTTCTGGCCTCATAACTACATGCAGCCACTACGCCTCTTTCATAACCGCCAACTAAAACAGGCTTTCCTATTAAGGAAGGATTGTTTACGATTTCTACTGATACAAAAAAGGAGTCGAGATCGAAATGGGCAATATGGTGTAGAGGAGCTAACACGATTCAAAGGTAGAGAAAGTCCATAGTCAGCAGACCACAGTCCACAGCAGATAATCAATGCTCAAATAGTTAGAAAGATAACAGATGGGGACTGTGAAAGTCATTTAACTTTCAGACTCGGCTGTGGACAATTGACCATGATCTGTCGACTACATATAAATTTCCAGTAACCCATCCGGCAACACAACCAGCACTTCTTTCTTTTTATGATTTACTTTTTGCAATGTTTGTTCGTGCAGCGGTATCAGCACTTCTTTTCCTTTTATATCCAACCGGCAAAGTAGTTGATGTGGTTGTTCTATCAGTTCGAGTATTTCGCCAAGCGGTTCATTGTTGTTGATAATGGTGTAGCCTAACAAACTTGCAGGGGCAGATTTGGCGGCAAATTTTTTAAATCCGATAGCTATCGGATCAATTTCAGGTACCCATATTTCCTTTTGGGTAAGCCTCATGGCAGCTTCTCTCGAATTGATTCCTTCCAGCTTAATATAAACTTCTTCTTCACTTTTTATTTTAGTGGACTCAATGAACCAGGGTAGAAAGGAGCTTTTCTTTTCTTCAATAAAAATGGCCTGCAAACCTTTTAAGGAAGTTTTCTTTCCCAGTTCATGCTTGAGCAATAACTCACCAGTAAGGCCATGCACGGCAACTAGTTTTCCTATTTTAAAATAATTAGCCACGAATTGACACGAATTTACACGAAAAGATTGGCGGATTGTTTGATAGTTTAATTGTTTTAGTGCTTTCTGGGTATGCTTAATAGAATTACCTATTGATACGAGGAGATTATTTTTCCTTTAACCAAATGGAAAGAATAGCAGAACAAGTTCACAACAGCCGATGATAGTAATTATGGAGCTTGTTACAAAATTGGATTCACCTGCCTGCCGGTAGGCAGGTTCGTGTTAATTCGTGTCAATTCGTGGTCAACAAAAAAAATCCCGGCTAAAAAACCGGGATTCATGAACTTTCAGGATGAAACTTTATTTATGCCTCGTCACCGCCATTGCTTTCAGTCCTTGCTTCTGGTCTGCGACCTGGCATCGGACGTCTGGCTCTTTTGTTACGGTAGGCATCTTCCTGGCGTCTTTTAATGTGTGCTTCATGTTCTGCACTCCACTTGGTAAATTTTTCCATTGCGGTAGCATCATCAAACAGACCCAACCCCACACCACGGAGCAAGTGTTTCAGATACAATACTCCTTTAAAGCTAAGGATGCGGCGAACGGTGTCTGTTGGTGTAGCACCTTTGCTCAGCCACTCCAATGCTTTCTGACGATCAAGCTGAATAGTAGCCGGAACAGTCAGTGGATTGTAAGTACCTAATTTCTGGATGAATTTGCCATCACGGGGTGCCCGGGAGTCGGCAATAACGATGAAGTAAAAGGGTCTCTTTTTGGACCCGTGTCTTTGTAGACGGATTTTCGCTGACATTAAATAGAAATTTAACGTTGTTAACAATAATTGTTTGATCCGGTAAAAACCGGACAGCAAATATAAGACTGAAAGGGGAGATTTCAAAACAAGACCTCACCTAACCTCTCATGATGGAGAGAAACCTTGCATTGCCCTTACTTCTTTGAAGGGTTTGAATTTTTAAGAGTACCCAGATATTGCTTTGAGAGAGAGTTTGAATAAATAAAGAGTCACTCAAGAAGCAAGGATTGTGTGGGGGTGTTCTCCCCTTTGGGGGAGCTAGAGGGGGCCTTTCTTCATCCCCGGCATCATTCTACCCATTGCCCCCATTTTATTCATATTCTTCATCATGCCTTTCATTTGTTCAAATTGCTTGATGAAAGCATTTAATTCATTAATGTCTTTCCCGGCACCTTTGGCGATGCGTTTTTTGCGGGTCCCATTTAACAGATCGGGATCGGCCCTTTCTTCAGGGGTCATGGAGTTGATCAAGGCCTCAATGCCTTTGAATGAATCGTCATTGATATCAACATCTTTTATTTTATTACTTACACCGGGTATCATGCCCAGCATATCTTTCATGTTGCCCATCTTTTTAATGGCCTCCAGCTGGGTTTTAAAGTCGGCAAAATCAAATTTATTCTTGCGGATCTTGGCTTCCAGCTTTTTGGCTTCTACCTCATTAAACTGTTCTTGTGCCTTCTCTACCAACGAAGTAATATCACCCATTCCCAGAATTCGTTGCGCCATCCTTTCTGGATAAAACACATCCAGGGTATCCATCTTCTCGCCGCTGCTGGTAAATTTGATGGGTTTGTTAACGGTATATTTTATGGAAAGTGCTGCTCCACCTCTGGTATCACCATCTAATTTGGTCAATACAACACCGGTAAAGTCAAGCCTTTCATTAAATGCTTTAGCCGTGTTCACTGCATCCTGTCCGGTCATACTGTCCACCACAAACAAGATCTCTTGAGGATTAACAGCATTTTTTACATCGGCCACTTCTTTCATCATCACTTCATCTACCGCCAGGCGGCCGGCTGTATCGATGATGAGTACATTTTTGTTTTTACTTCTGGCTTCTTTGACTGCATTGCGGGCAATGTCAACAGCATCTTTATTTTCCAGTTCAATATGTACATCTACACCTATCTGTTCGCCTAATACCCTTAACTGTTCCATCGCTGCGGGACGATAGATATCTGCAGCCACCAACAAGGGGGAGAGCCCTTTTTTTGTTTTCAGGAAATGAGCAAGCTTGCCGCTGAAAGTAGTTTTACCACTACCCTGTAAGCCAGCAATAAGAATAATGGCAGGATTGCCTTTGGCATTAAAAGCAGCTTCTTCGCCACCCATTAGTTCTACCAATTCATCTTGCACAATTTTCGTCATCAACTGACCGGGAGAAATGGCATTGATTACCTTCTCGCCCGTTGCCTTATCTTTTACTTTATCGGTAAACTCTTTGGCAATTTTATAATTCACATCCGCATCTACCAATGCCCGCCGTATTTCTTTTAAAGTAGTGGCAACATTGAGTTCGGTAATACGACCCTGACCTTTGAGGTTCTTAAAAGCTGATTCTAGTTTTTCCTGTAAACTGTTGAACATAAGTTGTTATTCGTTTTCATCTCTCACCCTTTTCCCATTTTTAAGCAGGGTAAGGGGATTAAATTATTTCTTTAACTGGCATGCGATAGGATTTTTTTTACATTGTATTTAAAAGCAAAAGTGAACATTTAATGTTCACTTTTTAAAGAATTGCAAAGATAGAAATGTAAAGTTTATTGATCGATAATCTTTGGGTTTAATTATTAGTTTCCTAAATAGGTTCTAAGCAACTGACAACGGTTGGAGGCCTTTAGTTTTGTAATGGCCTTATCCTTTATTTGTCTGACCCTTTCCCTGGTAAGGCTGAACCTCTCACCGATATCCTCCAAACTCATTGGATGGTCAACACCAATTCCAAAGAAATAACAAATAACTTCTTTTTGACGCTCTGTCAGCGTTTTAAGGCTTCTGTCAATCTCTGTTTTCAGCGATTGAGTATGAACAAGTTCTCCATCTGTTCTATCCGCATTCGTATTTTCTAACACATCCATAAGGGTACTTTCTTCACCATCAGAAAGAGGGGAGTCCATACTTATATGACGGCCATTGATACCCAGGGTGGCTGTAATTTCTTCAATATCCATTTCCAGAATTTCTGCCAATTCTTCTGCTGAGGGTTCTCTTTCAAGTTGCTGCTCTAATAAAGAGTAAGCTTTTTGAATACGATTGGTTAACCCCACTTTATTTAATGGTAAGCGAACAATTCTGGATTGTTCGGCCAATGATTGTAAAATACTCTGGCGAATCCACCAAACGGCGTAAGAGATGAATTTAAAACCACGGGTTTCATCAAAACGTTGTGCAGCTTTGATAAGTCCCACATTTCCTTCGTTGATCAAATCTGGCAACGAAAGTCCCTGGTTTTGATACTGTTTTGCTACAGAAACCACAAAGCGGAGGTTTGCTTTGGTCAACCGGTCCAGGGATTTTTGACAGCCTTGCCTGATCAGGACAGCTAGTTTAACCTCTTCCTGTGGGCTGATGAGGTCTACTTTACCGATCTCTTGCAAATACTTTTCTAAGCTTTGGGATTCACGATTAGTAATTGACTTCGTGATCTTGAGTTGTCTCATACTCATAGATGTTGGTTTTAGTGATGGTGTATTTAAAGGGTTAAGAATGATAAGATTGTACGCTTATGACTCTAAAAATACCCACCAAGGTTTCATTGGTTATTCAGAACGTATTGAATTTCAAGGCAATTTAACGTAATTGTCAATTCCTGCCAAATAAATTTTGACAACTTATTAACGAAATGGTCGTTGAATTATTTTGTAAAAAGGAGATTCGTTTACAAAGAGGGGATAAGTAAATAATATTTTATTTTGCGGCAATGATTTATTTTCTATTATTGCAGCTATCGTAATGATTTTTAGAGAGAAAAAGAATGAGTAAACAATTATACACCTTAGAGTACCCGGTTCGCTGTTCACCAACTATACTTTATGAATTTTTGATTTCTCCTGCCGGACTTGGAGAATGGTTTGCTGAACAAGTTAATGAAAGAGACGATGTTTATTATTTCGGCTGGAGCGGCGCTTTTGAAAAAGCTGATTTGGTCGAAAAAGAGCATGATAAATTTATCCGTTTTCACTGGCAGTCTTCTCCCAAGGAAGAATACTTTGAATTCCGGATAGATAAATCCGAGATCACCAATCAGACTATTCTGATTATATCTGATTTTGCGGAGAAAAAAGAAATAAAAGATCAGACCAACCTATGGGATCACCAGGTGAAAGAGCTTTTTCACCGCCTCGGTGGTTAACCCTGTTGAATAATCTGCAGGTGGCGATGATGGAATATTATTTTTAAGGTAATATCCTACGAGGTTCATCAGCTAATATTCCAATCAGTTTTTTAAAGAATCCGTGCAGCGTCTCTTCAGCATTTTCCCATTGTTTCAGGGGAGTTTTAAATGCCAGTTTCATAAAAGATTTTTCTTTGATCAAACGTTCAAAATCTCCTGAACTAATTGCTGAAAGTGGCTGGTAATTCGATTCTTCAAAATGATGTTCCCACTGTTCGTGATTCACACAATAATAACATTCACTTTTAGCCAATTCATCAAAATAAGCAATGAGTTTTTTTTGATGACGATTTAATGCAACGCCGGACAAATGAAGGGTACTGCTAAAAAAATGTCCCCACCAAAACATCGTCCTGATGGCGCAGATATTTTCCCGGTCAAATAATCTTGGATAATCCAGTATCTGGTAAGGCAGGCCTTTATAATTTTCTCCTTTAGAAATTTTTGGATCCATCCTGAAAACCTGTTCTGGTAATGGAATGGGAAAGGATGATAAATACAAACTTTGTTTTTCCTGTAATCTTCCCAGTAACTTATTTACTTTTTGTAATACGGCATTCTTTGTTAAAATCCAATCAGCATTGGTAATCAGTTCCATCTCCTTTTGCGAAAGCCTTACTTTTGCTTCTCCCATTAATTAAAGATAAGTGTTCAAAAAGTTAGATAAACTTATTGTCAAAGCCTTTGTAGGCCCCTTCATTGCCACCTTCTTTATCACACTGCTGGTATTGGTCATGCAGTTTTTTTGGCTGTATATAGATGATTTTGTTGGAAAAGGAATTGATACAAAAATCATTTTTGAATTTATTTTATACCAAAGCGCCGTACTGGTACCTCTGGCCTTGCCACTGGCTATCCTCCTTTCTGCATTAATGACTTTTGGAAATCTTGGAGAAAGGTTTGAACTGGTAGCCATTAAATCTGCAGGAATTTCTTTATTGCGTTTTATGAGGCCATTATTTTTTGTTTGTACTTTTTTGGCTGGTGTAGCATTTACTTTTTCCAATTATGTAATACCGGTAGCTAATTTAAAATCAAGAACACTGTTGTCTGATATTGTATTTGCCAAGCCTGCCTTCGATCTGAAGGAAGGAGTTTTCTATGACAAGATTCCCAATTTTGCTATTAAAATAGGAAAAAAAGAAGCCAATGACAGTGTGATACAGGACGTCATCATTTATGAACAGGGTAATCTGTTGCAGGATAATTTCATTATTGCCAAAAGCGGCGTCATGAGGGTGACAGGAAATAAACGGTTCCTGGAATTTAATTTAAAAGATGGCTGGCGGTATCAGGAAAGAGGTAATTATTATGATCAGGGAAGCATCGAGTATGTCAGGATCGGGTTTAAAGAATATAAAAAACAATTTGATCTGAGTACGCTGGGGTTTAATAACCGTACAGCCGATAGTGTAAATAAGAACAATGAAAGAATGTATAGTATGCGGCAATTAGAAAAAACAATTGATTCGCTGCAACGGGAAGAAAAAAAACGAAAGGAGCAATCAGCAAAAGATGTACAGGTTCAGTTTCAGTTTGCTGGTTTTATTGATACAGCCTGGTCAAAAATATTGGTTGCTGATACGGGCAAAATCAAACTGGTAAAGAGCTTTGATGAACTGTTGCCTGACTCGGCAAAGGAGAATGTCAACCAAATTGTAAGAAGCCTGGCAGGTTCTGTCAGGGGAAGTAATGAAGTAGCAATTAGTACTTCTAAAGAGAAAGAAAAAAATTTACGCAGACATAAGATCGAATGGCACCGGAAAATTTCACTTTCGCTGGCATGTATTTTATTGTTTTTAATAGGGGCACCGCTTGGTTCTATTATCCGTAAAGGTGGATTGGGTACCCCATTAATATTTGCCATCATCTTCTTTATGATTTTTTATTTTTCCAGTACGATCGGTGAAAAATTTGCCAAAGAAGATTCACTAACTCCTTTTACCGGTATGTGGCTGGCAACTTTTATATTGTTACCCATCGGCATTTTTCTTATCTACAAGGCTATGAGGGATTCTCAGCTTTTCAACAAGGAATTGTATGCTGGGATTGCCCGGTTTATCGGGCAGCTTTTTCAAAACCAGAAAAGGAAATAAGATTTTAGACAGGTTAGGTCAAAAAAAACCCAAAAATCACCCTTTTGTGGTATAGGCAGTGTCAAAAAAATACCTCAACTTTAATTATTGTTTTATCCGTTTACTCACTGATAACTCCCGTTTACTAAGTACAATGAAATGATGTTAGTATCCGGGTTTAAATTGCTGAGGAAATTGATACTTGAAAATTTAATTGAAGTAAGTATATTTGGATAACCAGAAATCTATGTTATGAGAAAAATAATATTCCTTTCAGCCTTTTTTGCAACTGCTACCGGACTACTAGTTAGTCATAGCGTCTCTGCACAATTAGTGAATGACGGAGCTACGATAACAATTCAGCCGGGAGCTATTGTTTTTTGTGCAGGTAATTTCGAAAACAAAAATGCCGGTATTGTCACCAATAACGGTAAACTGGAAGTGCAGGGTAATTTTTTAAACACGGCCACTTGTAATACTACCACAGCAGATGATTCTTTAATTCTTTCTGGTGTTGGAAATATGACATTTAATGGGGGTGCTTCTACTTTTACCAATTTGTGGATTAATAAAACAGCAGCTACTGACAGGGTTACTTTAACAGCTACTGCTTTACTCTCCGGTAAGTTGGATTATGATCAGGGTGTATTTACCACAGACCCGATTGCCAATCCTTCCTATTTGTTTTCTGCACCAACTACTGCTGTATTTGATTTTGCAGCAGGAAAAGAAATTATTGGTAATGTAAGAAGAACTGGTTGGGCCAATGGCGCTGCTGTTGTATTTAATCAGCCTAATATGCAGGTAACTACCAATGCCGGTACAAATCCCACTGCTGTTACCGTTACTATGATACCCCTGACAGAAAGCGGCGACCCTACCGATAATGAAAGAGAAGTAAAAAGAAAATTTGTATTTGCACAAACAGGGGGTACCGGATTTACTGCTGATGTACGTTACCCTTACCTCGCCGGAGAATTAAATACTAACACCGAAGCAAACCTGGTGCCCTGGGGCCGGTTTACAGCTATATGGAATGGAAGGCTTACTCCTGTAACAAGGGATGCCCCCAATGATTGGGTTTCTACAACCGGTATTACACAAACTGATTTTATCAATGAATGGAAACTGGCTGATCCGAGATATACGATGAGTGCGACTGCATTGTTGAGAGGACCATGGAATTTAGGTACTGGTTTGATGAATACCCAAATGAACAGCGGGGGTTTATTGGATATTTCCGCATTAAACCAACCTTATAATACAACACCTTTTCTTTATACGGGAACAGAATCTGTCACTGCTGGTTTCTTTGCAGCCCGTCCAACAATTGTTGATTGGGTATTAGCTGAATTCAGAATTCCGGCAACAGGATTACCTGCTGATGCCACTTCATCTACAATAGTTGGCCGTAAAGCAGGTTTCCTTTTAAGCAATGGTACAGTAGTGGATGTTGACGGAGTTACTCCGATGTTATTTGACATTAATAAGCAAGGCGCCGGTTTTATGGTTATAAGACATCGTAATCATTTAGGCGTAATGAGTAATTCACTGCCTTCAAATATTACCGGATCTTATACCAATGACTATCGGCTTCTTGCTAATTCATATAAACCTATTGGTGCACCCTCTGACCCTGTTGTCTTATTACCTTCCAGCGCTAACTATGGAATGTGGGCAGGCGATGCTAATAAAAACGGTGTCGTAAATGGAACAGATATTAGTGCTATTAAAATAGCCATTGCTGCTTCAGCAAGCGGTTATTTACTTACAGATGTCAACTTAAGTAATACTATAAATGGAACGGATGTAAGTTTAACCAAAGGAACTATTGCAGCTTCAGGTTCAGGGGGCACCCCTGCGAGACCCACTGCTCCGGTTAGAACTAATATTCCTGATCCAATTGGACCCGATCAATAATAAAATAGTAAAGAAAATTAGTACAGATTAAATATCAAGATTATGAAAATAGTATCTACAACGAAAATATTTACAGTAGGGTTA
Source organism: Chitinophagaceae bacterium (assembly GCA_031400855.1). Lineage (GTDB taxonomy): Bacteria > Bacteroidota > Bacteroidia > Chitinophagales > Chitinophagaceae > JJ008. Next base: position 32,810 of record JANNQR010000068.1, read on the forward strand.
TTATCGCTGCTGTTAGCTGGGTCAGAATTAAAAGCACAGACTTGCGAGTGGGCATTGGATAGTGTAACATACAATGCTTTAGATCCCGATGCAGGTGGCCCTGCTCAGGGGTCGGTAACATTTAAACTGAAAATACGTACAACAGGTGCGATTATACCCAATATTAATGTTATATCAACGGGATGGAATTGGCAAAGTACAAGGGCAATGATTCCAACTCTACCGGGCTGTGCAGTTGTCAGCAACCCGCTTAATGTTACTGTTTCCCCTGCTTTTTTTGCTGCCGGGTTTGCTTACACAACTGTTTTTCAATGCGGCGTTTTTGCTCAGACATTAGGCGGTCAAAATTTTGACAGAAGAGCAGTAGGTACATTGGATGGTACGGGAATTACTTTGACTCCTGCTTGGGTAGATGTTTTTACTGTGACAATGTGGTCATTAAATATGTCAGCTCCACATGCTGGTTTTACAACCATTAATTCCGGATCAGGCGGAATTCCCAATCCATTTACTACTTATTCAGTTTCTGACGATCTGGCCAATGAATATCCCGTTAATTCATTAACTATTAGTCCCCCATTGGCATTGGCTCCGGGTATTCTTCCGGTTACTTTCTCTAACTACAATGTAAAATGCAACGATAAAGGTGCTTTACTTACCTGGGAAACGGCCTTTGAACAAAATAGCGACAGGTTTGAAATACAAAGAAGTACCAATAATATTGATTGGGCTGTTATTGACTATGTAGTGGCTGCCGGCAATTCTGATGTACAGCGCAACTATCAGTATCTTGATTTAAAAGGCGGCGCTGCTTTCTACCGCATCCGCCAGGTTGATAAAGATGGCAGGTTTACCTATACTGCTATCAGACAAACTAATTGCAAGACCAACCAGTTTGATGTGACCTTATACCCTGTGCCAGCCAACGATAAGCTGACGGTGGTCATTAAATCTGATAAGGCGGTGAGAACTGATTTGCAAATTGTAGATATAAGCGGCAGAATAGTTAGCAGAACCGTGACGCAGATCAACAATGGAAACAATAATTTCGTTTTAAATGTAAGTGAACTGCCGGGTGGCCAGTATCTGCTTACCAGCAGCGATCCGTCAATCATCATCAATAAGAAATTTACCATAATCAGATAATTATTAACCTGTTCTCTCCTTAATAATTGCCCCCCGATAGCGAATCGGGGGGCAATTTTTTTCTGTATATTCGAACACATAAATTTTTTTTATGCGAATATTTATTTTTTCTTGTGTTGCAACAGTATTATTCAGTTGCAACTCCTCCTCCAAAAAAAAACCTGATCAGGCAATGGATGACACAGCCCGGATGGATAAACCCGCTACAGCTGTAACTATTGCAGCAGTTAAAATAACTGCTGCAGAAATCCCCGCTTCCATTAAAGTAAATGGTACAGTACAGGAAGCCTGGAAATGGAATGACAACCTGGGAGAGAATATTCTTATTACTTCGTATGTAGCACCACATGATGATAAGAGTAAGAACGGGGAAGAAGGCCAGTCAGCAGAAGTACATGCTTTTCATTATGCAAAAAAAGAGGGCGACTATACGCAGGTATGGATGATGAATGATGCGGAAAAAAATTGCCCTGTTGATGTTACCTGTAATTTTATTCCCGGTTCTACTACTGTCACTGATCTGGATAAAGATGGCATTGCAGAAACCAAATTGCAATATTCAGTTGCCTGCCGTGGAGATGTATCACCCGCAACAATGAAATTGATGATGTATGAGAACGGGGTAAAATATACGTTGCGGGGAAGCATGTGGCTGGCATACAGTCCCGATTTAAAATATACGGTAACAGAAAAAGATGTAAATCTGGAAAGCTCACCAAAGTTGAAAGAAGAAAGCGATGAAATGCTACGTTCATTTGGCCGGTATGAAACGGAAAAAGAATTTGCAACCGCATCGCCAGCGTTTCTTCCTTATGCCCGCAGTGAGTGGTTGAAATATAACAAAGAAAAAATGGGTGAATAAATTTTTTGCAATTTGAAAACAGCCCGGCAAAATCTTACTATTCAAAAGTGGGTGGCAGTGGTTTCTGTGCTGCTGCTGTCTGTAAAGCTTATTGCTTATTACGCTACTCATTCCGTTGCCATTCTTACTGATGCATTAGAAAGTATCGTCAATGTGGCTGCCGGTTTTATTGGGTTGTATAGTTTATATGTAGCAGCAAAACCCCGTGACAGCGATCATCCTTACGGACATGGCAAGGCTGAATTTCTTTCTGCAGCCATTGAAGGAACATTGATTTTTGGTGCCGGGGGTATTATATTTTACAAGGCAATTCAGAATCTTATTCATCCTGTTGAGCTACATCAAATTGATGCTGGTATCTGGCTGGTTGCGGCTACAGCAGTGGTCAATTTTGTTATGGGTTATTTCTGCCTGCAGACGGGCAAAAGGAATAATTCGCTGGCATTAATGGCCAGTGGAAAACATTTGCAAAGTGATACTTGGTCAACAGTTGGTATTATTGCCGGGCTCATGCTGCTTTATTTTACCGGGTTTAAATGGATTGATGGAGTCGTGGCGATCCTTTTTTCTTGCTTTATTATTTATACCGGTTACACAATAGTGCGACGATCAATTGCCGGCATTATGGATGAGGCAGATGTAAAGTTGCTGGCAAGAATGGTGCAGGTACTTAATACGAATCGTCAGAAAAATTGGGTTGATCTTCATAACCTTCGGGTAATAAAATATGGTAGTGTGTTGCATGTTGATGCTCATCTGACAGTACCCTGGTACCTGAATGTACATGAAGCTCACCGGGAGATCGATGCTCTCGCTGCACTGGTGAGGCGTGAGTTTGGAGAATCGCTTGAACTATTTGTTCATTCAGACGGTTGTCTGCCATTTCAATGTAAAATTTGTGATAAAGCCAATTGTCCAGAAAGAAAGAATAATTTCGAGCATACGATTGATTGGACACTTGAAAATATTTCACTGAATAAGAAACATCAATTGAATTAAATAAGCAGATGACTAAGACAACAACGAAATGGAAAAAAGCACAGGAATTTACCAGCCACCTGGATCATAATGTGATTGAAATTGATGGCAGCAGGCAAAATGGGTTTGGGCCCAAAGCATTACTGTTATCAGGCCTGGCCGGTTGCTCAGGAATTGATGTGGTGGATATATTAGAAAAAATGAGGGTTGAATTTTCTGATTTTGAAATTGATGTAGAAGCAGATCAGACAGATGAACATCCTAAAGTATATAAGGATATTCATATTACGTATAAGATTAAAACAGCTAAGGAAAATGCGGATAAAGTGAAAAAAGCAATTGGGCTTTCGCTGGAAAAATATTGTGGTGTATCCGCCATGTTGAAAAAAAATTCCAGGATTGATTATTCTATAGTGATTAAAGAATAGCTTTATTCTCTTTATATTTTTTAACCTTAAAATTCACTATTATGGGACTTCATTTAGGGGATCTTGCTCCCAACTTCAAAGCAAACACTACTGAAGGTGTGATTGATTTTTATGAATACCTGGGAAACAGCTGGGGTATTCTTTTTTCGCATCCTGCCGATTATACTCCCGTTTGCACTACCGAACTTGGCAAGACAGCTTTACTGAAAGAAGAATTTGCAAAACGAAATACAAAAGTGCTGGCGGTCAGTGTTGACCCCCTGGACAAACATATGGGCTGGCGTAAGGATATTAATGAAACGCAGCATTGTACTGTTGATTTTCCCATCATTGCAGATGAAAGCCGGGAGGTTTCTTTGCTTTATGACATGATTCATCCCAATGAATCAGCAACGGTAACCGTACGTTCATTGTTTATAATTGGCCTGGATAAGAAAATAAAACTGATGATTACCTATCCCCAGACGACCGGAAGAAATTTTCAGGAAGTGCTGCGTGTGCTGGAATCATTGCAACTGACCGCAGGGTATAGTGTGGCGACTCCTGCCGACTGGGTTCATGGTGAAGATGTAATTGTTGCTTTGTCGGTTTCTACAGAAGACGCACAAAAGAAATTCTCGAAAGGAGTAAAGATTGTAAAACCATATTTACGTTATACCCCACAACCGAACCTGGATTAGTTGAATGAATTTATTTATTTAAAGGCAGTACTGGAAATTACCTGCCTTTTTTTCGTTTTTGTAACTGGTGTAGTGTTGCCCGCAAATCTTTTGGCAACTCAGCAGTCAATTCTTTTTTCTCACCCGGTATTGTTGTAAAAGTTAGCTGGTAAGCATGTAAAGCTAATCTTGCCATCAATGGTCTTTCTTCCAATACGTCTTTTCCTAGCTTAAAATTTTTTTTCTTGAGTGAAGAAAGGAGAACCGGTTTTCCATCACCATAGATGGCGTCGCATACAATCGGGTGGCCATTCTCTTTCATGTGTACCCGTATCTGATGCGTACGTCCGGTATGTATCTGAAACTGCATCCAGGAATAAATGCCAAAGTCTTCCAGTACTTCATAATCCGTTAATGATTCTTTTCCCCGGCGGTTTACAATCATTACTCCACGTTGTACCATGTTTTCTGCCAGTGGCAGGTTAATGCTTCCTTTTTTTTCTGCCGGCGAACCTATTACTAGCCCGGTATAAATCTTCTTTGTCAGCCTTCCTTCAAATTGTAGTGATAAATGTTTATGTGTTGCTTCATTTTTTGCAAATACAATCAAGCCACTTGTATCTCTGTCCAGCCGGTGTACAGTCAATATCTTCCCATATTTTTCCTGTAATAAACTTTTCAATGAAATTTCAGTTCCTTCCCTGTCAGGAATGGATAATAAACCGGATGGTTTATTCAATGCAATAAAATCATCGTTCTCAAAAATTAGTAGCTCTGAAATTTTCATTGTATTAATTGTAGCCTCCCCAAACCCCTCCGAAGGAGAGGCTTTAGGTCGTTTATGTTTTAAAAAATCATTTTATATAGTTGCTGCGTAAGCTGCTAATTTGTATTAATCTGTGTCAATTTGTGTAAATCCGTGGCTAAACTAAATTGCCGTAGGCAATTTTAATTTGTACTCAATATGTATTTGTTAGTGGCATCCGTGGCTACTCACTTCCCTTTTCCAAAATGTTTCAAATCCCTCACTTCTTTCTCACTCAGAAAACGAAATTTTCCCCGTTCAATATTTTTCTTTGTTAGACCTGCAAATATTACCCTGTCAAGGCCTCTTACATCATATCCCAATGCTTCGAATATGCGCCGAACGATACGGTTACGGCCGCTATGTATTTCCACACCCACCTGTGTTTTGTCTTTCATATCTGCATATGCCAGCACATCCACACTGGCAGGGCCATCCTCCAGTGTAACTCCACTTAATATTTTTTCAAAATCCTTTTTTTCTAAAGGTTTGTTAAGTGTAACATGATATACTTTTTTAATTTCGTTTTTTGGATGGGTAAGTTTTTGAGCAAGTTCTCCGTCATTGGTCAATAATAATACTCCTGAAGTATTTCTGTCCAGACGGCCTACGGGGTATATTCTTTCTGTAGTGGCTTTTCCAATAATATCTAAAACAGTTTTCCTGTTTTGCGGATCATCGGTAGTAGTAATATAATCTTTGGGTTTATTCAATAAAATGTACACCAGGTTTTTAGCAAGAAAAATCTTCTTACCATTTACATTCACTTCATCCGTTGATGCAACTTTATGGCCCGGTTCAGTAATCATAGAGCCGTTTACTTTTACCAACCCTTTTTTTACCATTTCCGCTGCTTCCCGGCGGCCACAAATGCCGGAATGTGCAATAAATTTGTTCAAGGGCATTTGGCCTGAAGTCTGGGGTCTGCTGTGGGTAATTGGGGTCGGTACATTGCTAACAACTGCTCCCCGGCTTCTGACACCTGATTGTTGAGCTCTTGTTTCAGCTTTCTTTTTATCAAAGAATTCTTCTTTTTCCTTTTTATATTTTCTTTTTTCCTGTTTGAATTGCTCCTTGATGGCGGCGTTACTTTTCTTTGGTTTAAACTTGTCGAAATGACTTGATTTCTTTTTCATGTGTAGTAGTTTGCTGTTTTACAACAGTAGTGAGGAACAAAGATAGGTAATCAGTATTCACCAGATAAAAAGAAGGCCTCCCGTTTAAAGCGGGAGGCCTGATTCTCCTAAAGAACGGATCAAGATTAAATCGTTTATTTCATTTCGGGGTTTCTTCCTTCTCCTCCGGGCTTATGATGCCTGAGCTCTTTCATTTTATTCAATTGTTCTTCAGTAAGAACCGATTTCATAAATTCCTTTTGTTCTTTATGTAGTTCCTTCATATTTTCTTTCTTTTGATCATCGCTTAATGATTTATCCTCACGGATAGCTTTCATTTTTTCACCTGTTTTCACCCGGTTAGTTTGCATTTTTGCTGATTGCTCATCACTTAATCCTAATGTAGTTTTCATTTTCTCAGCTCTTTCTTTTCCCAATGCTTCTCGTTTTACTTTTCCTTCCTCTTTCATTTTTTCCAATTGCGATTTTTGCTCTTTGGTCAGGATGAGTTGTGTTTGTTCTTTATGTTGTTTACGCAATGCTTCAGCTTTGCTTTTCCATTCTTTCACAGTAATGTTGTCATTCTTCTTCAATTCTTCCATTTGTTTACGGAAACTTTCTTGTTGGGTTTTAAACTGTTCTTTTTGGGCATCTGTAAGGTTCAGTTGCTTCATATCCATTCCGTGCATTGGACGGTGGCCTTTATTTTTTTGATGCATCTCCTGTCTTTCAGATTTTCTCTCTGGAATTTCCTGGGCCTGTACAGCCAATGCCATGGCAATAATTGCTGTTGAAAAGATTAATTTCTTCATGGTTTTTAAATTTTGTTTTTTGACGGGTAGACTTCTATAAAACTTTCGCAGGATCTGTTAAATATACCTGAACTATATTTTGTGACAGTTTACGGGGCTAATAATTAAAATATCGTAGTTCTGACCGGGTACAATTTCCAAAGTTTAATGGCCTAAGAATATTTTCGTAGAAAAGCCACAATCATTAATAAATAGTGTTTTTTGGGATGAGCTATATGTTTCGTTTGCTTTATATCATTTAGCGCATTAATTTACAGCTATTAAGACGGTAATTTCCATAATTGAAGACAGTAAAGAATACCAACAGGCGCTGGTTACTTTAATAGCTGGAAGTAAAACTTTCCTGGTAGGTGATGTATTCTCCTCTGCAGAAGAAGTTTTGCCAGCCATCAACCAGTTAAGTGGAATTATTATTGTTGATATTAAGCTGCCTAAAATGAATGGAGCAGAACTGGTTTCACACATCACCAATTCAAATAAGGAAGTTCAATGCATGATCTGCAGTTTATATGATGATGATGAATTTATTTTTTCAGCATTAAAGAATGGTGCGTTAGGGTATCTTTTAAAAGACAGCAAAGGGGAAGATATTCTGGCTGCCCTTGAAAGTCTGAATAATGGCGGATCGCCTATGAGCCCTTATATAGCCCGTCGGGTAACTGCAAGTTTTCAGAAGCGGCAGGAAAAAAAAGTAACTGATATACTTAGTGATAGAGAACATGAAGTATTGCAACAACTGGCACAAGGATTAATTTATAAAGAGATAGGCGAAAAACTCTTTATAAGCCATGAAACGGTAAAGCAGCATATCAAACATATATACCAGAAACTGCATGTACAGAATAAAATTGAAGCGTTAAACAGGCTTCGTAGCAACTAAATCAGTTTTTGTTGGCTAATTGTCCGCAGGCTGCATCTATATCTTTTCCCCGACTTTTTCTCAGCCTTGTATTCACCCGGTGTTTGCCAAGATATTCCATAAATGCATGCACTTTTTCTTCTGCAGGTTTTTCAAATTTGGCGAAATCAATCGGATTATACTCAATAATGTTGACCAGATCAGCAGGCACCTGCCGGTATATTTTTATCAGGTCATCCGCATCTTGTAAAGAATCGTTGAAGTTTTTGAATAAAATATATTCAAAAGTAATTTCATTGCCGGTTTGTTTGTAGAAATGGTTCATTGCATCTACCAGGCTCTTGATATTATTACTGTCATTGATGGGCATTATTTCATGCCTTTTCGCATCAGTAGCTGCATGTAAGGATAAGGCTAATTTGAATTTGACCTTATCATCTCCCAGTTGACGGATGCCTTTTGCCACACCAGCAGTAGAAACGGTAATCCTTTTGGGGCTCATACCCATTCCCTGAGGGGATACAATTTTTTCTATCGACTTCAATACATTTTTATAGTTCAAAAGGGGTTCGCCCATACCCATGAAAACAATGTTGCTGAGTTTTTTTTCGTTTGTCTTTTCACATTGTTCGTTGATGAGGGCTACCTGGTCATATATTTCGTCAAACTCCAGATTTCTCTTTCTGTCAATATATCCGGTGGCACAAAATTTACAGCTAAGCGAACAGCCGATTTGGGAAGAAACACAGGCTGTATATCTTGATTTGGTAGGGATCAGTACTCCTTCAATTAAATGCCCGTCATGTGTTTTGAACCGGGATTTTATAGTTCCGTCTTCGCTGACCTGAGTGGTATCAATCGTTAACCCGGGTAAAATAAATTCAGCAGCTAATTTCTGGCGTAGTTCTTTAGATACGTTGGTCATTTCGTCAAAATGCTGAACCGGTTTCAGCCAAAGCCATTCATACACTTGTTTGGCCCGGAATTTCTTTTCACCCAACCCCTCAAAATACTGTTCTATATCAGCAAGGCTCAAATGCCTGATATTCTTAACTGCTGCTTTTGCCATGCCGCAAAGATAACGAACCACAGCCCGGAGCAGGAGAATACCTGAATCGGTTATCTTGCAGCCTCATTTATCAAATTATGAAACCAGTATACATAATAGATGTTGTCAGAACTCCGGTTGGAAAATATGGCGGCGCCTTGGCAAACATCCGCCCGGATGATCTGTTGGCCTATATAATTAAAGCCTTATTAAAAAGAAATGACTCCATTGATTTAAATGCCATTGAAGATGTTATTGCAGGTGCAGCCAACCAGGCTGGAGAAGATAATCGGAATGTGGCAAGAATGGCAGCTTTATTGGCCGGATTACCGGTAAGTGTTCCTGGTATTACAGTAAACCGTTTATGTGCATCAGGGCTACAGGCAATTATGGATGGTGCAAGGCAAATGATGTGTGGTGATGCAGAATTGATAATTGCCTGTGGTGTAGAAAGTATGACAAGAGCTCCCTTTGTTATAGGGAAAGGCGAAACGGCCTTTAGCCGGTCATCTGAAATGTTTGATACGACGATGGGTTGGCGTTTTATTAATAAAAATTTGTCAGCATTACATTATCCGTTTGGAATGGGAGAAACAGCAGAGAATGTAGCAAAGCAGTGGAAAATAAGCAGGCAGGAGCAGGATGAATTTGCTTTTTCATCACAACAGAAATATGCAGCCGCAAAAACTGCTAATAAATGGGATGATGAAATTGCAGCCGTAGAAATAAATAGTAAAGGGCTGATCAGCTGGATAGTAAATGATGAACATCCCAGAGATACAACATTGGAGAAATTGGCAACATTGAAACCAGCATTTATTAAAGATGGAACAGTAACGGCTGGTAATTCTTCAGGTATTAATGATGGAGCAGCAGCTATGTTATTGGCAAGTGAGGAAGCAGTTAAAAAATATAACCTGGCACCAGTGGCAAAAATTGTTTCAATGGCAGTGGCCGGAGTTGATCCTTCTATAATGGGCATAGGCCCGGTACCTGCAACCAGGAAAGCATTGGAAAGAGCCGGACTGAAAATTAACGACCTCGGCCTGATAGAACTAAATGAAGCATTTGCATCGCAATCCATAGCCTGTATAAAAGAGCTTGGGTTGGATATAAATAAAGTAAACGTAAATGGCGGTGCTATTGCCATCGGTCATCCGTTGGGATGCAGTGGCGTCCGCATCTCCGCAACCCTTTTGCATGAAATGAGGAGAGAAAAAGTAAAATACGGCTTGGCGACAATGTGTGTTGGGGTAGGGCAGGGGGCGGCAGTAATTTATGAAAAAGTATAAAAAATTAATAACCGCTGTAACTTTTTTGCTGTAATTTTCGTCGAAGAAACTCTAAAACTAAACATATGAAAAAAGTAATTCTTTCCCTTTTTGTTCTTTTCGGATTTTTAACGGTTAATGCACAAACAGATTCATTGCAACAATACATTGGCAAATTTAAATTTCCGGACGGAAGCCCGGTGACAGAAATCACCGTAACAGTAGAAAATGGACTCTTAATGGCCAGCTCAGCTATGGGCAGCACAGAATTCAAACCAACCTCTACAGTGGATGTATTTGAGATAGTAGCCTATGGTGGCACTGCTACTTTTAAAAAGAAGGAAGGAAAAGTAACCAGTCTTCAGGTACAGGTAGGGGATGTAGATATGGAAGGTGAAAAAACAGAAGGAATAAACCTTAACCCGGGAATATCATCAATATTATTAATTCGAAAAGAAAAGTGATTGTGACTTTTTTTTAATAACGGGGCCGGTTTGAAAAAGCCGGCCCCGTTATTATTTCAATGAACTTTTAGTTATCTTTTTTAATAACCGGAGGAGTAAATTTTTGCATTTTTACTTTCGGTGGAGTTGATTTTGGCGGTGGAGGCGGAGGGGGTGGCGGTATAATTTTCTTTCCTTCCTGCTTTATATCGGTTATTGTTATGCTATCAACTAATATACGTTCCTGTAGAAAAGAGTTTTCTCCTTCTGACCTATCTCTGTTTTCACTATTCTCAATCATTCCACTCATCATCATAAACAATTGTTTTAATGAATTTTCATCCTTATTGCCAATTTTGAATTCCATTGTACTATTGATACTCTCATTTTCATATTCACCGCCATACATGATAATATTGCCAAAAGTGTTCAAAAGAATTTCATTTGACCCATTATTTTCCCGATTAGGTCTGCCTATGCCTATTATATATGACATTATCTCCCGCATGTTAATATCCAACACCATTGAATGCCGACTATAAGCTGTAAGGCTTTCAGGAATTTCTCCTGTTCCGGAATTATTTAAATAGGCCGTTGCCGCTGCTTCGGATAAGGAAAGTACGAGCAGATCATCATTGTATTTTGCTATCGGGCTGGGATCTTTTATATTAAAATTCTCCGTTTTACTTAGAGAATCCCATACCGGCATGATGGATGATTTCAACTTTTCAAATTTAGCTTTATCAGCTATCGGCATTGCCAGTATAACCTGGAAACCATCCAGTTTGCTTAATATCCCGGTTAAGGAATCTAAAACTATTGTGTTTTCATTTTTTAAGACGGCCAGCATCATATCACTTTTGAAAACATCTTTCACCAGACTGATATCAAAAGGAATTTTGTTTTTTAAGCTGTCCAGTATTTCCAGTAAACCGCTTTTTTGCATCAATTCAGTACACATTTCCTGGCTAAATGAGATATTCATCAATCCTAATAATTTGCCTTCTGGTAACCTGCGGACCAGGTTGGTATTTTGAATGGCAACAGGGTGTTTTTTATAGATTTCGGCTATTTCTCCTTCTGGAAAATCCCGGCTTTTCATGACAATCTTTCCGTCTTCAAAATTGATCAATGCGGTTTTATTTTTTCCGGAAAAGGTCTGTAGTTTGCTTAAAATTCCACTAATTGGAAGAATATTTTCTGACAAAAGATTGCCGCCACCACTGCTCCACATTTTAATGTCGGCTTTACTATTCATTACTTCACTGAAACGGGAGTTAGCATCAAATGAGCGGTTGGTTTTTGGTGTTAATAACTGGAAACATAGATCCCGTTGAGATTTTTTAAACTTTTCCATCATACCTGCATAATCAAAAGGGGCAGATGCTGTTGTATCAATACTAACTGCAATTGTATCTGGTGGTAATTGAAGGTTTGTCATCATTTCATCTTCCAATTCCTGTTTATTACCAGTTGTCAATACAAATATGTCATTATTCCAACCAGCAGTCACACTTGCATCTGTTGATATGATCCTGTCTGTACCATAAACTTTAATCAATTCATTTTCTTGACCATCTTTCATTAACTCTTTCATATTATTGGTAAAGGTTTCTGCATTTTGCAGTTTCATGAAAAGATGTATGGTGGGTTGTACACTGCCAAACCTGCCGATGCCCTGATAATTTATCGCCATGAAAATACCGGCATTCATATCAATTCCGGATTTGTCCGGTTGATTGAATAATGTACTGAAAGGCATACCTTCTTTTTTCATCATTTCACGGTACAAAAAACTCTGCCTGAAATCCTCAGCAGGAATCTTGCTCCCCATGCTTTTAATGTCAAAATGAATGACGGTGTTAACATCATCCGGGATGTACTTCAGCAAAGGGTTACTTTGAGAAAAAGTAACTGATTGGAACAGCAGGGCTGCTAATAAGATGAAGATTGATTTGTATCTCATATAAGAGTATTTTAAAATGTATAGGATAATACTTTATTTATTGAAATGGTCTCTTGCTGACTGGTGATGAGATTTTTAATTGTACAGGTTTTTTCTGTCAGTTCTTTTTCACCAATTATAATGATGAAAGGAATATTTTTCTTTTCAGCGTACTTGAATTGTTTGTCAAATTTTGATTGCTCATGAAACAATTCACATCGTACTCCTTTATTTCGAAGCTGTTGCATAAGATTAAATGCCGTTTCACTTTCCGCCTCTCCTAAATTGAAGAATAAAACCTGGGTGCCAATATGTATTTTTTCCGGGAAAAGATGAAGTTCTTCCATCACATCATAAATCCGGTCTACTCCAAAAGAAATTCCAACCCCGGGAATGTTGGGAACACCAAATAAACCGGTGAGGTCATCATAACGGCCTCCGCCTCCGATGCTGCCGATTGTTACTTCTGCCGGAGCTTTTGCTTCGAAAATGATTCCCGTATAATAGTTGAGGCCACGGGCAAGAGTGAAGTCGATGGTGAGTGGTGAGTATTGTGTAGTAAGCAGATAGGAGAGAAGATATTCAATTTCTTCGATTCCCTTTTTTCCACTTTCGTTATTGCCAAACAGCGACTTTATCTGTGATAATTTTTTTTCATTACTTCCTGAAATACCCAGGTATTTTTCAATAATGGTTATTTGTTCATTATTCAATCCCCGTTGAGCTAGTTCATCCTTTACTTTTTCCAGACCGATCTTATCCAGTTTGTCAATAGCAATGGTGATATCTGTCATCTTATCCCCCCTGCCGCATATTTCAGCCAATGCTGCTAATATCTTCCGGTGATTTATTCTTAATTCATAATTTTTAATTCCTAATTGAGAAAACACTTCATTGTAAATACATGCCAGTTCCACTTCATTGAGCAAAGAATTACTACCAACAACATCTGCATCACATTGGTAAAACTCCCGGTATCTTCCTTTTTGTGGCCGGTCAGCTCTCCAAACAGGTTGTATTTGGTATCGTTTGAATGGAAATATCAACTGGCCATGATTCATTGCCACATATCTTGCAAAGGGAATTGTCAAATCATATTTCAATGCCCTTTCAGTAATTCCTTTTACATTTTTGCCTTCCAGTACTTTTTCAAAATCTTCTCTTAACTTTTTTTCTTTATCAGGATTGTCAAGGCCGTTATTTAAAATTTTAAAAATTAGCTTATCACCTTCTTCTCCATATTTTCCCAACAAGGTATCAATATTCTCCATCGCCGGAGTTTCCAATGGTTGAAAACCATACAACTCAAATACATTTCTGATTGTATTAAAAATATAATTTCTCTTTCGAACTACATCCGGTCCAAAATCCCTTGTTCCTTGTGGTAATGATGGTTTGGCCATGTATTTACTTGAGAATTGAATATTGAGAATTGGATATTGAGTATTTTTCGACAATGCTATCACAGACTTCATCAATCATTTTATAAACCTCATGATAACCTGCCTCTGCACCATAATAAGGATCGGGCACATCCCTATTTTCCCCGGGATGTAATTCATTCATCAGCAACTCTGCTTTTGATGCATCAAATTTTTTACCGGCAATACGGTTCATCTCCTCCATCACATCTTCTGCCAACGCATATATTTTATCATACTCTTCAAAATCTGTAGCGGCGAATCTTCTTGCTCTTTGTTGACTGATATCAATGCCATTCAATTTTGCAATTTTCTGTGATAACGGATGCGGCGGCTCGCCGGTATGATAACTGTTCGTTCCAGAACTTTCGATACTCCATGTTAAACCTGCCTTAAATACTTTGTCCTGTAGTATGCCTTCTGCCAATGGGCTACGGCAGATATTCCCGAGGCAAACCATTAAAATTTTCATAACGCAAATATAGTTATGAGTTTTGAGTTACGGGTAAGGTCGTAGAGGCCAATTTATGTGTTAAGGGAAAAACCGGGATATCAAGTCTCGTAATCCGAAACTTATCACCCGATACTTGTGGATTTATGCCTGGCATTGCATCTAATTACCAAACACACCACGATGACAAACAATCAAATTTTAAATGCAAATTATCTCGATATACTTTTCGAGAACCGCAATAAAGATTATGGGGCTTATGCTCTCCGTAATGGATATAGTACCCGGATGTTTACAGCACTCATCGCTGGCCTGGTAGTCATATTTCTTTTTGTTTTTATTAGCAATTCAATTAGTAATAAAGGAAGCATCAAACCTGATGTAAAAGTTAATGATGGAATAGTAATCAGGTCTATTGAAATGCCAAAAGAAAAAATAAAAGAACCAATAAAACCGAAAGTTGCGGTAAAGCAAAAACCAGTACAAAAAATTGCTTCGGTTAATTATTCTACCCCTCCTAAAATTACAATAGACAAGGAGGTGAAAAAAGGGATGGTGTCAATAAAAGAGCTGGAAAATAAGAAAATCTCTACGACAACTTCAATAGGCAAACCAGCCGATAAAGTTGTAATTATAAAGGTGCCAGTTATAGAGCCCGTTCATATAACCCCTTCAAGTACAGTGCCTTCTCAGCCAGCATTTGTTATAGAACAAAAAGATCCTCAATTTCCGGGTGGACAGGAAGCCCTGAAGCAATTTCTGGTTCGTAATCTTCGTACACCAGAAGATCTGGAGAGCGGGGAAAGAAAAGTAGTAAAAATTAGATTTAAAGTAGATAAAGACGGATCTGTTAATACGTTTGAAATAATCACCAGTGCCGGAAGCGAATTGGATATTGAAGTAGTCAGAGTATGTAAAAAAATGCCTCGTTGGATACCGGCTATACAGAATGGAATTAACGTTCCTGTAAATTATTTGCTTCCTGTAACATTTATCGGCGAAGGCGGGTAAAATTTTATAAATTGCCAATCCTGAAACTATCCAATCATGTTTGATGAATACGAAAAGAAAAAAAGGAATCAGATTTCCCTGATGAAGTCACTGCTCGATTATGGTATGGGTCTGCTCATATTATTAGCCGGGCTGTTTTTTTTCTTCAGGGGAAAATTTAGTATTTCATTCAATGAAAGATTTCCCCCAAATGATATGGATAAGATATTTGGTGCTATTTGTATCATATACGGTTGTTGGAGGATTTACAGGGGTTATCAAAAAAAATACTTTAAATGAGGTTGATCAAAAAGATAGTCCGCTTTTGCTTTTTCCCCCTGATTATTTTATATTACCTCCTTATTCTGGCAGGATGTAAATCGTTCAGGGAAAAGTTGGATGAATTACCAGATAATAGTTATAAAGGAACGATCAATATAAGTGCCGATGAGACATTCAAACCAGTGATTGATGAACTGGTACAAGTGTATGAATCACAGCATTTGGGAACAACAATTAATGTACAATACAAACCTGAAGCAGAATGTCTGAAAGATATGCTGACAGACAGCATCCGGATGATCATCACTACCCGTAGCTATAATAATGACGAAAGAAGTTTGATGATAGATTCGATGAAAGTGTCACCAAGATCGATGGTAGTAGCAAGAGATGGTATTGCGGTTATTGTTCATCCCTCAATACCAGATTCATTATTCAGGATGAATGACATCAGGGAGATATTGACCGGAAAATTTAAGAAAAAGTTAATTCCTGTATTTGACGGGCTAAAAGCAACCAGTACGGTACGTTTTATCATCGATTCAGTATTAAGAGGGGATTCATTGACGTCCAGGGCTTTGGCAGCCCGAAGCAGTGAAGCAGTGTTGGATTATGTTTCAAAAAACCCGGATGCGGTTGGATTTATTGGTGTTAACTGGATTGGAAACCCCGAAGACACTTCACAATTGAGTTTTTTGAAGAAGATCAGAGTGGCAGGAGTAGAGTGTACCGATATACCTGATGCATTTGTTAAAGCTTATCAGGCAAACATTTACATAAAAAGGTATCCTATGGTACGGGATTTGGTTTATATACTAAAGGAGAATTATAAAGGGCTTGGAACCGGATTTGCAAATTTTATGAGCGGTGAGATAGGGCAATTGATTTTTAAAAGAGCATATCTGGCACCGGCACAAAAAAATTTTGGAATAAGACCCGTAAAGTTGAATGAATAAAAGAAGTAGTTAGTTATATTTATAAAAGTAAAAAGAAGAGAAAATGAAGAAAACCACTATCACAAGTTTAATAGCCTGTTTATTAATTGTATCCGGGCTTAAAGGACAAACCATCCAGGAAGGTTTGAACCATCTGTATGCTAAAAGGCAAAAAAGTGCAGTAAATGTTTTTCAAAAATTATTAGCAACCAATCCGAATAACATTGAAGCTGTTTATTGGTTAGGCCAATCTTATTTTAACCTGGATGATAATGATGCAGCCCGCCAGGTATATGAAAAAGCATTGGTAACAAATGGCAGTGCTCCTTTATTAATGGTAGGATTAGGTCATGCTGAACTCCTTAATAAAAAAAATAATGATGCCAAGCAACATTTTGAAGCAGCCCTTACTGCAAGCCGCAACAAAAAAGGGGATGACCCTAAAGTGGCAACTGCTATTGGCAGGGCTATAGTAGACTCAAAAACAGGAGACTTTAAATATGCTATTGAATTATTGAAAGCTGCCTCAGAGAAAGACCCGAAAAACACAGAAACACTTTTACAATTGGGAAATGCTTACCGAAAAGCGGATCCGGGTAAAGGAGGTAGTGATGCATATGTTATTTACCATAAAGCTTTGGAAGTTGATCCCAATTTTGCTCCTGCATTAGTAAGGTTGGCTAAGCTGTTTGAATCTCAGCAAAACTGGACTTTAGTTTTAGAGAATTTGGTTAAGGCAGTAGCCAAAGATTCCCGGTTCACTGATGCCTATTATGAATTGTACTGGTATTACTTTTCACGCAGGGATTTTACGGAAGCAGATAATCAGTTAAAAAAATATATTGAAAGTAAATTGCCAGAAACCGATATTCTGGATGAATACCTGTATGGACAATTGTGTTATGTTGCTAAAGATTATGATTGTGCGAAAGAAAAAGGGAATAAAGTTTTAAACGAAATGGGTGCAAAAACAAAACCAAGAGTGTATAAACTGTTGGCGTATGCCTATTTTGGTAAAGAGGAGTATTCTGCTGCATTGACTAATGTAAACAATTATTTTGCAAAAGAAAAGCCGGATGAAATGATTGGCGCTGACTATAAACTAAAAGCAGATATACTTGCAAAAACCGGCGGCACACCTGATGAAATTTACAACACTTATATAAAAGGTGCAGCATTGGATTCAGTGCTTACGTCAAAAATTGACTTCTTAAAACAAGGCGCAAATACTTTTAAAACAATGGCGGATAGTGTAAGCCGGGAAAAAGAAGGTGATATCAGGGAATTGATCATTTCCTTAAAACCCAAACCAAGCCTGAACGATTATTATGATGCAGGTTTTGCATATTATAAAGCCAATAATTTTCCTAAAGCAATCAGTAATTTTGAAATAATTACTGTAAAATATCCTGACGAAATTTATGGTTGGGAAAGATTATTTCAAATTGGTAAGATTCAAGACAGCACTATGGAGAAAGGTCTTGCCGTGCCATATGCTTTAAAATATCTTGAAATACTTGAAAAGGATACAGTAAAAAACAAAATGGATATTTTCTATACTTCTTCTTATCTGGCTACATATCATGCCAATATTACCAAAGATTACGAAAAAGCCGTTGTATATTTTAAAAAGATGCTTGTAATTCAACCTACAAACGAGCAAATAATCAATAATATTAAAATATTGGAAAAAGCAACAGCACCAAAACCTGGGGGCGCAGCACCAAAGCCCGGGGGAACACCACCAACAAAAACAAGTTCTACTAAAAATCTGGAAAAGAAAACACCAACCACAAAATCAAAAAGTACAATTCCTTTAAAAAAGGCTGTTGTAAAAAAATAAGAACTCGGTATTCTTCTTTTACAAAAAAGTCCCTTGCTTTTATGGCGGGGGACTTTTTATTTATTAAACGCATTCCGGCAAACCTATTTTAGTTAAGGTATTTTCAGCCTACCACCTTATTTTTGCCATCAGTACAAATACCTATGTTTCACTTACTTCAAACCAGCTTTAATAGTGCAGATGCCGGCTCTTATCTGCCGGTAGCTTTACAGGTTTTTATTGCGGTCGGCCTGGTTGTTTTTTTGACTGTTGTTACTCATTTATTAGGGCCTAAAAGAAAGACTTCCGACAAATTACAAAATTTTGCAAGCGGTATCGAATCTCATGGAGATGCCCGCCAGCCTATGGCCATTAAGTATTTTCTGACTGCCATATTATTTGTCTTGTTTGATGTAGAGGTGATTTTCTTCTATCCCTATGCCGTTAATTTTAGAGATTTAGGGTGGCCTGGATTTTGGGCGGTCTTTATGTTTGTAGGATTCTTCCTTTGTGGGTTTATATATATTCTGAAGAAAGGTGCTTTGAAGTGGGAAGACTGATGTAATGGATAATTTGAAAATTAATAATTGATAAGTGCGGAAACTTTGAAGTGGTTTAATTGTTATTGAAGAGAGGCGAATTATCAGTTATTCAATTATAAATTCTTAATTAATATGTCCCGTCCTGTATCATATAATCTTATCAATAAGCCGCGGGAAGCGGATATCAGTATTGCCGATATGCCGGAAGGCCAACAGGGAGAAGGTTTTTTTGCCACAAAACTCAACAGTGTCATCGGTTTGGCTAGAAAAAATTCAATCTGGCCGCTCCCATTTGCTACATCCTGCTGCGGTATCGAGTTCATGGCTACGATGGGTTCACATTACGATTTAGCCAGGTTTGGTTCTGAAAGGGTAGGTTTTTCTCCCCGCCAGTGTGATTTATTGATGGTAATGGGCACCATTGCCAAAAAAATGGGTCCTGTGGTAAAGCAAGTTTACTTACAAATGGCTGAACCCCGCTGGGTAATAGCCGTAGGTGCCTGTGCCAGCAGCGGCGGTATTTTCGATACCTATAGTGTATTGCAGGGAATTGACCAGGTGGTACCGGTGGATGTATATGTGCCGGGTTGTCCGCCAAGACCAGAAGCAATTATTGATGGAGTAATGCGAATACAGGATTTAGTGGGTAAAGAAAGTTTGAGAAGAAGAAATGGAGATAGGTATAAATTATTATTAGAAAGTTACGGAATACAGTAGAAAAGTTATGAGCTGTGAGTTACGAGTCACGAGCCATAAGTTCTATAAACAGTAATTAAATTATATGTCTCGAAACTCATAAATCGGAACTCGAAGCTAAAGATGGCATTAACCAACGAAATAATAAAACAACGGCTGACTGAAAGATTTACTGAGCAGGTATCTTCTTTCGAAGAACCTTATGGTATGCTAACTTTCGAAGCACCAAAAGAGCTCAACCTGAAAGTGCTTAATTTTTTATTTGATGAGGAAGAATTGAAGTTCCGTTTTATGACAGACCTGTGCGGTGTTCATTACCCTGACAATAAAGGAAAGGAGTTGGCGGTGGTTTATCATTTGCATAATCTGGAAGATAATGTCCGTATTCGCTTCAAAGTATTTACAGATATTATTCAACCTGATATTTATACAGCCACCGGATTGTTTTCTGCGGCTAACTGGATGGAAAGAGAAACCTTTGATTTTTACGGAGTGAATTTCGTTGGGCACCCAAAACTGAAAAGAATATTGAATGTGGATGAAATGGATTACTTCCCCATGCGGAAAGAATTTCCATTGGAAGATCAAACAAGGATTGATAAGGATGATGAAATGTTTGGAAGGGGATAGTCAGCCTCCCCAAACCCCTCACAAGGAGGGGCTTTGCTGCGGCACAAGGCCAGCTTATTTGAAGATGTTGAAAGAATTTGGAGAGCTATTAAATGGAAAGCTGCTTACCCCGGAGGGGTAAAATGTTGGTAGCCCTGGATGAAATCCGGGGAAATGAAAACGACAAATGTATCAGAACCCCGAAGGGATTCAACAAAAGAAAAGATAGAAGTTAGGACACATCCCCGCCTGGGCGGGGCGAATTAAGTAAAATAATGTGTTGTGAGAAATTGGGGTGGGTTGCTGATACTTCGACAAGCTCAGTAGAATTACAGAACCCTGAAATGTGCGACGCAACAAACGATGATAGTAAATACTGAAGTTGGGCAAATAAAAATTTATAAAGACAGTAATGTCAGAACAACATATCAAATTACCGGAAGGCTCGATTGAGAAAACGACCACTACGTTGAACCTGGGGCCTACCCACCCGGCTACGCATGGTGTGATGCAAAATATTCTGGAACTGGATGGAGAAAGAATTGTTTCTACTGAACAGACAATAGGTTACATCCACAGGGCTTTTGAAAAAATTGCTGAACGTAGACCGCTGTATCAGATAACAACGCTGACAGACCGGTTGAATTACTGCTCCTCTCCACTCAATAATATGGGCTGGCACCTGACTTGTGAAAAGTTGCTGGGTGTAAAAACGCCGAAGAGGGTTGATTATCTCCGTATCATCATTATGGAGCTATCAAGAATTTCTGACCATTTGATTTGTAATTCCATCGTAGGTGTGGATGCTGGTGCTTACACAGGTTTTTTATATGTAATGCAATACCGGGAATTGATTTATGAAATCTATGAAGAAGTTTGTGGAGCAAGATTGACTACCAACATGGGTCGCATCGGTGGCTTTGAAAGAAATTTCAACAACATTGCTTTTGAAAAGATAGAAAAGTTCTTAAAAGAATATCCGAAAGTGTTGAAGGAATTTGAAAACCTGTTTCAGCGGAACAGGATTTTTATGGATAGAACAAAAGGCACCGGTGCTATCAGTGCCGACAGAGCGTTGAATTATGGTTTTACTGGTCCGAATCTTCGTGCAGCCGGAATTGATTATGATGTAAGGGTGCATACGCCTTATAGTAGTTACGAAGATTTTCAATTCAACATACCTGTTGGAACTACTGGTGATAATTATGACCGTTGGTTGGTTCGCAGCCAGGAAATGTGGCAGAGTTTGAGCATCATTGAACAGGCTTATCAGAAAGTACAGGAGTTTAAAGGAACGGATGCTGAAGTGTTTCATGCGGATGTGCCGGAATATTATTTACCCGAGAAAGCAGATGTATATACAAAGATGGAAGCGTTGATATACCATTTTAAAATTGTGATGGGAGAAACGGAAATTCCGAAAGGTGAAGTGTACCAGGCAATAGAAGCAGGAAATGGCGAGTTGGGGTTTTATTTAATTAGTGATGGCGGACGAACACCGTACCGTTTGCATTTCCGCAGACCCTGTTTTATTTATTACCAGGCTTTTGAGGAGTTGACAAAAGGTGCTATGCTGAGCGATGCGATTATGACGATGAGTAGTTTGAACCTCATTGCCGGAGAGTTAGACGCTTAACAGTTTGTCACCCTGCGTTTGTCGAAGGGTGATTGCAGGAGAATGGGGCTCATAAAATTAATATGCACGGTGAAATTAAAAATATGGTTGAGCTTAGAAAGAAGTTAAGACTTTCATTTAAGCAAGAAGACAAGTACTGGAAACAATTTTGGATAATGAAACTTGGTAAATGGCCGGATAAATTTGAAAAAGTAGTTAAGATTGTAACGAGAAAAGAGGATAATGAAGAATCAGATAAGTTAGATGCGGAGTTCACACAATTTATATTAGAAAGAAGAAAATAATGAGTTTGCAGTTTTCAGATAAATCATTACAAGAAGTAAAACGGATAATTAATTTTTATCCGGAAGGCAAGCAGAAGAGTGCTGTTATTCCAGTACTGCACTTAGCACAGCAGGAATTTGGCGGTTGGTTGAGTTCGGAAACGATGGACTATGTTGCTTCCTTACTAGAACTGGAACCCATTGAAGTGTATGAAGTGGCGACTTTCTACAGTATGTATAATTTGAAACCAGTGGGGAAATACCTATTTGAAGTTTGCCAGACCGGGCCTTGTATGCTGAACGGAAGCGATGATATTATTAAATATATCTACGACAAACTGGGCATCAAACCCGGTGAGACAAGCGAAGATGGAATGTTTACATTGAAAACAGTGGAATGCCTCGGTGCTTGCGGTTATGCACCAATGATGCAGATGGGAAAAAATTACCGGGAACATCTGACAAAAGAAAAAGTGGATGCTATAATTAATGAGTGCAGAAATAATGCAGCGGCTAAAAATTAAAATATGCCTAAGATTTATGAATATCTTGGCCTGATCTTTTTCTTTTATGCAAGTGAACATCTGCCCATTCATGTGCATATTGCGAAAGGGGAATGTGAGTCGAAAATTGAATTGTTTTTTGAAAACGGGAAACTGATTAATTGGAAAGCAGCAAAAGTAAAAGGGAGAAAGCCGTTGCCAGAAAAAGAATTGAAAGAAGCAATAAACTTTGTAAAAAAATATGCTAACGGAATAGTAGATAAGTGGACTGACTTTTTTGTACGCAATAAAAAAGTAAAATGTGAGGTAATAGCAAAAAAAGTGTGAAATGAAAACAGTATCAGTAAAAGAAGCAAAATATATTGATGGGTTTAAAGTTGAACTGTTGTTTAGTGACAATAAGAAAAAGGTTGTTGATTTTGCCGGATTTTTAATGACACATAGCCATCCGCAGTTTAATAAGTATAAAAACCAGGCAAACTTTAAAAGGTTCAATATTGAAAATGGAAATGTGGTGTGGGGTAAAAATTGGGATATGATTTTCCCGGTTTATGATTTATACACTGGAAAAATAAAGGAGTGAGAAAGTTATTAGCTATAGTTCTTTTACTGAATGTTGTTTTTGCTAATGCGCAAACGGATGAAGAGAAATTGACTTCAACGTTGAAAGAATTTCACCAGTTGCTGGTAAAGAAGAATACAGTTTCTATTAACCAGCAAACAGATAAGGCATTGAGTTACGGGCATAGCAACGGTTGGGTGGAAACAAAAACTGATATGATGAAAAACCTGGAAACAGGTTATACCAGTTATAAAAGTATAAAAGAAGATAGCTTGCAGGTAACGATAAATGGCACTGTGGCACATGCAAGGTTTGTTGGCGATTACGAAGTTTCAATGAATGGTGGAAATGCAGTTATTTATCATTTGAAAGTGCTGGAAGTCTGGGTGAAGAAAGGGAAGCGGTGGTTGTTGTTTGCAAGGCAGGCGGTGAGAGGATAAGCCCCCAACCCCTGAAGGGGAGTTTGGGAAAAGTATTAAAGGATGGAAAATTTATTGTACTCAAGATTTTAAAATCCCCCTTTAGGGGATAGGGGCATATGGCAAGAAAATTATTATTAGACAAAGCTCACATTGAAAACATCAGGCTCTATGATGTGTACCGCCGTGAAGGTGGTTACCGTAGTGTGGAAAAGGCATTGAAGACCATGACACCTGATGCGGTAACGGATGAGGTGAAGAAAAGTGGATTAAGAGGTCGTGGTGGTGCTGGTTTTCCAACAGGAATGAAATGGAGTTTCCTTGCCAAACCTGAAGGAGTGCCTCGTTACTTAGTCGTGAATGCAGATGAATCTGAACCAGGAACATTTAAGGACAGGTATTTAATGGAGTTCATTCCGCATTTACTAATTGAAGGCATGATTACTTCTTCTTTTGCATTAGGGGCAAAACGGTCGTACATCTATATCCGTGGTGAATATTCCTGGATTGTTGATATTCTCGAACAAGCCATACAAGAAGCAAAGAATAATGGATGGTTGGGTAAGAATATATTAGGTACTGGTTACGATTTAGAAATTTATGTACAACGTGGGGCCGGTGCTTATATCTGTGGTGAAGAAACAGCGTTGCTGGAATCATTAGAAGGGAAAAGAGGTAACCCAAGAATTAAACCACCATTTCCTGCGGTAAAAGGTTTGTGGGATTGCCCAACGGTGGTAAATAATGTAGAAACCATAGCTGCAGTTGTTCCCATCATCAATGAAGGCGGAGAAGAGTATGCAAAAATTGGTATTGGAAAATCAACCGGAACAAAACTGGTTTCAGCCTGCGGCAATATTAAGAAGCAGGGGGTGTATGAAATTGACATGACCATCAGTGTAGAAGAATTTATTTACAGTGATGAATATTGTGGAGGCATTGGCAATGGAAGAAAATTAAAAGCTTGCATTCCCGGAGGCTCCTCTGTTCCGATTTTACCTGCAAATTTATTATTGACGACAGCAAAAGGTGAAAAAAGAATGATGACCTATGAAAGTTTGGCTGATGGTGGTTTTGCAACAGGTTCAATGATGGGCTCTGGTGGTTTTATTGTTTTGGATGATACACAATGTGTGGTAAAACATACTTACACTTTGGCAAGATTCTATCGCCATGAAAGTTGCGGACAATGTTCGCCTTGCCGGGAGGGAACCGGCTGGATGGAAAAAATATTATTGAGCATTGAGAATGGAAAAGGAAAGATGAGTGATATAGATTTGCTCTGGGATATACAACGAAAGATAGAAGGGAATACGATTTGTCCGCTGGGTGATGCAGCCGCATGGCCGGTTGCTGCAGCTATACGGCATTTCAGGGATGAATTTGAATGGCATATCACTAATGCTGATGATGCACAGAGAAGAAATTATGGATTGATGCATTATGCAGACCCGTTGCCCCCAACCCCTAAAGGGGAGTTGGCAGGAGCAAAATAGATTTGAAATTGTATTTGAATTTATAGTGTTTTTTAAATACTGTAGAGAGTAACAAATTTTAGGAAAATTAAAATTCCCCTTTAGGGGATAGGGGCATATGGCTGACGAAGTAAAAAAAGAAGCACCTACAAATTTTAAACCCGATAGCTATCGGGTCACTATCGACAACATAACTGTCGAAGTGGCTCCGGGTACAACAATCTTAAATGCTGCCCGGCAGATTGGTGGTGATGTGACGCCACCTGCTATGTGCTACTATAGCAAGCTTCAGGGAAGTGGTGGAAAATGCCGTACTTGTTTGGTAGAAGTGGCTGCAGGTTCTGCAGCAGATCCAAGGCCAATGCCGAAGCTGATGGCAAGTTGCCGCACCAATGTAATGGATGGCATGGTAGTTAAAAATATTACCAGCGAAAAAGTACAAGATGCAAGAAATGGAGTGGTGGAATTTCTATTGATTAATCATCCATTAGATTGCCCGATATGCGATCAGGCTGGTGAGTGCCACTTACAGGATTTAGGGTACGAACATGGTAAAGAAGGCACCCGTTACGAATTCAAAAGAAGAACATTTGAAAAAGAAGATATTGGGCCTTACATACAACTGCACATGACAAGATGTATTCTTTGTTATCGTTGCACATATGTAGCCGACCAATTAACTGATAACCGTGTGCATGGTATTTTGGACAGGGGCGACCATGCAGAAATTTCCACTTACATTTCAAAGGCAATTGATAACGATTTCAGCGGAAACATGATTGATGTTTGCCCGGTTGGCGCATTGACTGATAAAACTTTTCGCTTTAAAAACCGGGTATGGTTTACCAAGCCGGTAGATGCTCACCGTGATTGCGATAAATGTTGCGGTAAAGTAACCCTGTGGCAACGTGGTGATGATGTATTAAGAGTTACTGGCAGAAAAGATGAATGGGGTGAGGTACAAAGCTATGCTTGTCCCGACGACGAAGGAGGAGGGAACAAACCGGGCTGGATTTGTAATACCTGTCGTTTTGATAAAAAGAAAGCAAGCGATTGGGTGATAGAAGGAGTAAGTAATATTAATCGTCATTCAGTAATTGCACAAAATAAGTATAATGGATTAGTAATGCCAAAAGAAACGATTGCAGAAGTAATGGGTGGCAGAGACCCGAAATTGCTGATGGATATTCATAGTATCAGTGATGTGAACAGTGTGGAGATAGCTTCGTTGCCGGGACCTGCAACGAGTAAGACGTTTACCCCCGCCCCTAAAGGGGAGTAACGGGAGTTAATAATAATTGGAATTGAAGTATTGTATTTAGATAGTATGGTTTTGTGAGGTTCTTTATTCTTTAAAACACTAAAAGTCCCTTTAGGGATTTAGGGTATGACTTTATTAGTTATAGACATATGGTTGATTTTAGAAAAATCATTGCTGATTGGCGGTATCGTCGGTCTGTCTTTCTTTATTGCTATGTACACAACATATGCAGAAAGAAAAGTGGCGGCATGGCTGCAAGACCGTCGTGGGCCAAACAGGGCGGGACCTTTTGGTATCTTTCAACCATTGGCAGATGGCGGTAAACTTTTTTTCAAAGAAGAAATCATCCCATTAGCGTCTAATAAATTTTTATTTATACTCGGCCCTGCACTGGCGATGATAACAGCGTTAATCACCAGCACTGTTATTCCATGGGCTGCTCCTTTTATAACGAAAGGCGGCAATGTAATACCGTTGCAGGTAGCAGATGTGGACATGGGAATTTTATTCATATTCAGTATAGTGAGTGTAGGTGTGTATGGGATTATGATTGGCGGTTGGGCATCTAACAATAAGTTTTCCTTGATGGCGGCTATTCGTGGGGCATCGCAAATGGTGTCGTATGAATTACCAATGGGGCTTTGCCTGATTGCTGTATTGTTTATGACCGGCTCATTAAAAATGAGTGAGATTGTAGCTAACCAGGTACAACATGGCTGGCATGTTATTTATCAACCGCTTGGCTTTATTATATTTTTTGTCTGTGCGTTGGCGGAGTGTAACCGTACTCCATTTGACCTTGCCGAAGCAGAAAATGAATTAAACTTTGGTTATCACCAGGAATATTCTTCCATGAAGCTGGGCTTTTACCTGTTTGCTGAATACATCAATATGTTTATCAGCAGTGCGGTGATGGTGACGTTATATTTTGGTGGTTATGATATTCCGTTTGTGAATGAAGCATTGTGGGGATTAAGTTCCTTCTGGATGACTTTTATCAGTTTTAGTGTGATCATGATGAAAATATCTTTCTTCTTGTTTTTGTTTTTATGGATTCGGTGGACAATTCCCCGTTTCCGTTATGACCAGTTGATGAATTTAGGGTGGAAGAAATTGATACCATTGGCATTGGTGAATATGATTATTACTGCGGCGGTGTTACTATTGTTGAAGAAATGAGGTGGTGAATAGTGAATGGTGAGTAGTGAATAGGAAGACTTTGAAAGCAGTGAACTTTCCCCGAAGGGGTAAAATGTGAATAGCCCCGGATGCAATCCGGGGAAATGAAAGCGACGAATGTATTCGGAACCCCGTAGGGGTTCAACATTGAAGAGATTTGCATTAAGTAAGATTTGAAAGTGTCGGAGTATTCGAAAATGCTGAGTAGCGAACAGAACGATGAAGAGTGCGACGCAACGGAAGATGATAGTAGCAATGCAGATGACAAAATATATATTTGCGAAAATTTAAAATCTCCCTTTAGGGGATAGGGGAATATGTTAACACAAAGAGCAAAAGAGGTAGACCGTAAGCCAATGACTTTTTTAGAGAGTATTTATCTCTGGAATATTGTCAAAGGCATGGGTATTACGATTAGTCACCTGTTTAAAAAGAAGGCGACGATACAATATCCAGAGGAAACGAGAACTTTTTCCAAAGTGTTCCGTGGCTTGCATGTGCTGAACCGGGATGAGGAAGGAAGAGAGAATTGCACGGCCTGTGGTTTATGTGCAGTAGCTTGCCCGGCAGAAGCGATTACAATGGAAGGGGCGGAAAGATTGCCCGGCGAAGAACATTTATACCGGGAAGAAAAATATGCGGCAAAGTATGAGATAAATATGTTGCGTTGTATTTTCTGTGGTTTGTGCGAAGAAGCTTGTCCGAAAGATGCGATTTATTTGTCGGAAACTTTTGCGCCGGCTAATTATGGTAGAAAAGGGTTTATATATAAGAAAGAGGATTTATTAATACCTCACCCGGTCAATGATAAAGAGGCGTATGAAAAAGCATTGGGTGACAAACCGGGTAAGAATTAAATAACTAAAACTATTACTTTCCGCCGATTGGCGGAGATGGGTATATGAATATTACACAAATACTATTCTGGCTTCTTTCAGTAGTGGCATTATTCAGTGCTTTGATGGTAATTACCAGCAAAAATCCTGTGTACAGTGTGCTGTGGTTGATTGTTACCTTCTTTTCTCTTTCCGGGCATTATATTTTACTGAACGCACAGTTCCTCGCTATTGTAAACATTATTGTGTATGCCGGAGCTATCATGGTATTGTTCCTGTTTGTAATCATGTTGATGAACCTGAATAAAGAAACGGAACCACAAAAGAATCGTTGGTTAAAGATGGCCGGTGCAGTGGCGGGAGGTTGTTTATTATTAGTATTAGTGGCTGCTTTGAAAGATACAGACATTAAACAACAACAGGCATTGGTCAACGAAGGAAGTATTGGCCTGATTAAAAACTTAGGAAAAGAATTGTTTACTACTTATGTAGTGCCATTTGAGATAAGCAGTGTTTTGTTTTTGAGTGCTATGGTAGGTGCGGTGGTGATTGGAAAGAAAGAATAAGAACCCTGTCCCTTCCCGAAATCATCGGGATGTTCCAAAAGGGAACTTAGGTGACAGAGTTATTATAGATTTTATTAGTTCTTTAAAGAAATTAGTTGAGTGTTGTGTTACCAGCAGTTGTTTTTCATGGCATCTTCGTTGCGACTGTAGGTCTATTAATTTCTTTTCTTCCAGTGGAAGAGGAGAAATTATTCACACTTCAGCTTACGGTTCTTTACTCAGCAAATACACTGTATAAAGAATCATTAATTAACCGACCTTAATGTTTTTATGGACAGTAGGGTTTAAAATTCCCCTTTAGGGGATAGGGGCATGCCGATTAATTATTACATATTCCTGTCTATCGCCTTATTTACAATTGGCATTGTAGGTGTATTAACTCGCCGAAATGCGATCATCATTTTTATGTGCATAGAGTTGATGCTGAATGCAGTTAATTTACTATTGGTCGCATTTTCGAAGATGCATTACCTGAAAAGTGCCGCAGTCAATGCAACAGCAGGAGCAGATGGGCAAATATTTGTGTTCTTCATTATGGTAGTGGCAGCAGCAGAAGTAAGTGTGGGACTGGCAATTATTGTAATGATGTACAGAAACATACATTCAGTAGATGTTAATTTTTTAAACAGGTTGAAACATTAGATACTATTAACGGATGAATTTATTTTTATTATTAATTGTTATATTTCCTCTCGCAGGGTTTCTCGTCAACGGATTGGGGAGAAACTTTTTGGGCAAAAGATTTATTGCCTTTAATGCATGTGGGCAAATATTAGCATCTTTTGTTTTTAGTATAATAGCTTTTCTGACAGTTAAGGAAAATGGTGGCCAGGTTATCAACTATTTTGATTTTATCAATGTTGGTTCGCTTAAAATCCCCTTTGAATTTCAGATTGATCAACTTTCTTCGATATTCCTGTTAATCATAACCGGTGTTGGTTTTCTGATTCATGTGTACTCAACAGGCTACATGAAAGAGGAAAGCCATGAACATTACGGTAGATATTTTTCTTACCTGAACCTGTTTGTTTTCTCGATGCTGATGTTGGTGTTAGGTGGCAATTTTGTTATTATGTTCATCGGTTGGGAAGGTGTAGGACTTTGTTCTTATCTGTTGATTGGTTTTTGGTTTAAAAAACAGGAATATAATAAAGCGGCAAACAAGGCTTTTATTATGAACCGTATCGGTGACCTGGCATTCCTGATTGCAATATTTTATTTGATTGCCAGAGTTGGCTCTGTTTCTTTCAGTGAAATTTTCAGTGCTGCAAGTCTTGCCAAATTGCAGGCAACTGATGCTACGATAATAACCTTATTACTTTTTGTCGGGGCTACAGGTAAAAGTGCACAGATACCTTTATACACCTGGTTGCCGGATGCGATGGCGGGCCCCACACCTGTATCCGCATTGATACATGCGGCAACGATGGTTACTGCCGGAATCTATATGATTGCCAGAAGTAACTTATTATATAACCTGGCACCGGTTACCATGGATATTGTGGCTTATGTTGGATTGGCAACAGCTTTATTGGCCGCTACAATTGCCCTCAAACAAAATGACATAAAAAAAGTGCTGGCTTATTCCACCGTAAGCCAGTTAGGATTTATGTTTCTGGCTTTAGGTTGCGGTGCTTATACAGCTGCGGTATTCCATGTCATGACACATGCTTTTTTCAAAGCCTTACTTTTCCTGGGAAGTGGCAGTGTAATTCATGCTATGGGTGGTAAACAGGATATCAGGAATATGGGGGGGCTCAGTAAAAAATTAAAAATTACTTTTTTGACATTCGTTATTGGATGTATTGCTATTGCAGGTATTCCACCATTCAGCGGATTCTTCTCTAAAGATGCTATCCTGTTAAGTGCATTTGAAAAAAATCCGGTGTTATATGGCATTGCATTGTTTACAGCATTGCTGACGGCTTTTTATATGTTTCGTTTGTTGTTTATTACTTTCTCCGGTAAATTCAGGGGCACTCAGGAGCAGGAACATCATGTACATGAGAGCCCTGTGTCAATGACAATCCCGTTGATTATTCTTGCTTTACTTTCTATCATAGGCGGATTCGTTGGAATACCGGAAGTCTTTATGCATGGTGGTGATCAACTCGGAGAGTTTTTATCACCAGTTATTAAACAACATGGTGAACATACCGTATCTCATTCCACAGAATATATGTTGATGGGTCTATCAAGCGGATTGGTTATTGCCATGATAATCTTTGCATGGTTCAAATTCAGAAACTACCAGCGGAAGGAAGCAACAGGGTTTGGAAAAGTCCTGGAAAATAAATGGTATGTGGATGAAATGTATGATATGATAATTGTGAACCCGTTGAATAAGTTTGGAGGCTTTTTGAAATCAGTAATTGAAAAATCTGTTATTGATGATCTGGTAAATGGAGTAGGAAGATTAGTCAATTATGGCAGCCGCCAGATGCGATTGTTACAAAGCGGACAAGTAGGAAATTATGTATTGTTAATGGTTGTAAGTATGGTACTAATTTTTGCAATTCAATTTTTTTTGAGAAAATAATTTATGATTCCTGTTTTACTCATATTGATTCCATTATTGGCTGGTCTGGCAACTTTCTTTATTAAGAATGAAAAAATTGTCAGGTTATGGAGCCTTGGTGTTTCATTGATTACACTTGTTGTTTCAATCATCGGGTTATCTGTAAATGATGGCTCTTCATACCTGAGTTTTCATGGAGAATGGATGCAGACAATCGGCAGCAGCTTTTCTGTTAAACTAGACGGAATGGGGCAATTGCTTTGTTTGCTGAATGCAATTGCCTATCCATTGGTTATTCTGGCTACCTGGAAGAATACGTATAAAAAAAGCAACAATTTTTTTGCCCTCATGATATTGGCACAAGCTGGTATGATGGGGGTATTTTTGGCCACTGATGCATTATTATTTTATTTTTTCTGGGAACTTGCATTAATACCCATGTATTTTCTTTGTTCGCAGTGGGGCGGTGAAAAAAGAATTGCAGTTACTTTCAAATTCTTTATTTATACTTTCATTGGTTCATTATTCATGTTGATAGGTATTTTGTATATCTATTCACATACACCAGATCATTCATTTTCTTTGGAGTCTTTTTATTCGACAGTCTTATCCAAAAAAGATCAGACTATTGCCTTTTGGTTAGTTTTTGTTGCTTTTGCAATCAAGATGCCCATCTTCCCTTTGCACACCTGGCAACCAGATACCTATGAACAGGCGCCTACAGCCACTACGATGATATTAAGCGGCGTTATGGTTAAAATGGGAATCTTTGGAATGCTTCGCTGGTTGTTTCCTGTTTTACCAATTGCTTCTTATCAATGGGCTGATTTTATTACCAGTGCAGCATTGATTGGTGTTATTTATGCATCATTAATTGCCATAAAGCAAAATGATCTGAAACGATTAATTGCTTATTCATCCATCGCTCATATCGGGTTGATGTGTGCTGCGGCTTTTGCCCAAAATACAAGCAGCCTGCAGGGATTAATGATTCAAATGTTTAACCATGGCATTAATATTATCGGTTTGTGGATAGTGGTAGATTTGATAGAAAAACAATTTGGAACAAGAAAAATCTCCGAGTTGGGAGGGATAGCTCAGAAAGCACCGGCACTGGCTATTTTATTGGTTATTGTGGCACTAGCAAACATTGCCCTGCCACTTACCAACGCATTTCCGGGTGAATTCCTGATGTTCAATGGCATCTTTAGTTCAAAAACAAATTACTATTTGTGGTTTACAGTCATGGCAGGAATGGGAATCATTTTAGGGGCTGTTTATACATTGAATATGATCCGCAAAGTTTTTTATGGCAATACCAATGAACTTACATCAAACACAAAAGACATTAAGTGGAAGGAAAAACTGGTACTTGGAATAATTGTGGTAATAATTTTTTGTTTTGGAATATATCCGCAGCTATTGTTAAATGAAACATCTGATGTGGTTAAAACAATTCTTGACAAATTTGAAATATTTCGTTTCACCATACAGAAGTAATAAGAGGTTTTAAAATGAACGCATTAATATTATCGGCCATATTGGGAGTTGTCATGATGTTCAGTGGTATATTACTGAAATCAAAAGCGATGATACGCAACCTCGCTATCGGCGGTATTGTTTTGTTGTTGCTTGTTAATTTTCTTGAAATGTCCGGCACAGTATTATTCAGGATTGATACGAAAGAGATGATTGCTTTTGACAGCTTCTCTTTGTTATTTAATAGTATAGCTTTTGTTTCTACGTTGATTTATTTATTGCTGTCGGCAAGGGATATCGAGAAAGTAGGAGTTAATTACGCTGACTATTTTGCACTTATCTTTTTTATTCTTTGTGGCATTACGCTTACCAGTTCATTTAAATCGTTATTGATTTTGTTTCTCGGTATCGAAATTATTTCCATTCCACTATATATTTTAACAGGCAGCGATAAAAGAAATTTAAAAAGCAATGAAGCTTCATTAAAATATTTTCTGTTAGGTGCTTTCTCTACCGGACTTATGTTGATGGGTATTGCATTGATCTATGGTGCCATGGGAACATTTAGCACAGACAGTATTGGGGCGTTTACAGAAACGAAACCATCTGCATTGCTGATAGCGGGCATGTTGTTATTGCTTTTCTCTATGTCTTTTAAAGCTTCAGTAGCCCCATTCCATTTTTGGACACCAGATGTATATGATGGCGCACCAACTGTTTTTACTTCTTTTATGGCAACCATTGTAAAAGCTGCCGTTTTTATAGCTTTTATCCGTTTATTCGATGGGTCATTCGGGTTTAGACAAAATCAATGGCAGTTATTTATAGCTATTCTGACGGCTGCCACTCTTTTTATAGGAAACATCACTGCTGTTTTTCAGCAAAGTGTAAAAAGAATGCTGGCTTATTCAAGCATTGCTCAAGCAGGGTTTATGATGCTTTCATTGTTTGCTATGAATACAGATGCCAAAGAAGGCTTATTACTTTATACGGCAGCTTATAGTTTTGCAACGATTGGAATATTTGCTGTATTGATTAAGATGAAGGATTTTACTTTTGACGGATTTAATGGTTTTGCAAAACATCAACCTTTGCTGGCAGCTACAACAACTATTTTTCTTTTATCATTGGCCGGTATTCCTCTCACCGCAGGGTTTCTTTCTAAGTTTTATATGTTGAAAGCGGTCATGATTAATGATAAAAATCTCTGGCTGGGTATTTTTGCGGTACTGATGGCTGCTGTAAGTGTCTATTACTATTTCCGGGTGATACAAGCTATGTATTTTAAAGAAGGCAATGCTGGTCAAACTCTTGAAATCTCTCCTGCTTTTAAATGGACACTTGTTTTGCTCGCAGCATTGGTTATTCTGCTTGGGATCTTTCCTGGCTTGCTGCTTAACTGGTTATATTTCTAAACTTTATGACTGTTAACTCATTAAAAAGGTGATTTGACAAATTGCTGAACCTATCCAGGTTTATTCTATGTAATTGATTTGCAAGGTGTGATTCATTAATACAATTGGTATAAAATTCGCTGAACACAGTTTGGGGTCAATTTGTTCTATTATGGCATCTTTGCTTATTTTCGAAGAATGAAATTCAGGGATGTTTTTTCCCTTGCCTTCCGCACTATTCGTAGTAATAAACTGCGTACAGGTCTCACTGTATCGATTATTGCGTTTGGAATCATGGCACTGATAGGCATTATTACTGCTATTAAAGCCATGAACCAGAAGTTCAATGAGAGTTTTTCTACAATGGGTGCCAATGCATTTACCATCCGGTACAAAGAACGAAACATCAGATTTGGCGGTGGGAATAAAAAAGATATCACAATTACTAAAAAAGGAAGTAAAAAGGAAAAGGTATCTAGCCTTGATAAATTAATTACAGAAAATGAAGCAGAAATGTTTGTTGGGCGATTTACATTTCCTGCCATAACAAGTATTTCCATTTTTGGCGGAAGGAATAATATCGCCTCTTTTAAAAACAGGAAGAGTACCCCGAATATTCTTTTATTTGGAGGGGATGAAAATTATTTGCAACTCAACGGTTTTACAATTGAGTATGGAAGAAACCTGGGGAAGATAGACAGGCAATCCGGCGCCAATGTTTGTTTGCTGGGGTATGATGTGGCAAAAAGGTTATTCAAAGAAGGGGTGGAAAGAGCAGTAAACGCAGTTATCCGGATTAATAATATTCCTTATCGGGTGCTGGCAGTAATGAAAAGCCGGGGCTCTAGTTTCGGATTCAGCAGGGATAACGTCATTATCACCACCTATTCAAATGTTGTCAGCAACTTCCCATCCGGTTATTCATTTGTGATCGGCATAATGACAACCGACTTACAGAAAGTGCAGGCTGCTATGGGAGAAACAGAAGGAATTTTCAGAACAATACGTAAATTAAGCACTACTGAAGAGAATAATTTTATATTGGACCGAAGTGATAGTATTGCTGAAAAAGCAATGAACAGTCTGCAGTTTCTTACCATATCAGCCACTGTAATTGGTTTAATTACATTGATAGGAGCAGCAATAGGTCTTATGAATATCATGTTGGTTTCTGTATCTGAACGAACCCGGGAAGTAGGGCTTGTTAAGGCAATTGGTGGAAAAAGCAATATGGTCAGTAATCAGTTTTTGTTGGAAGCTATCATAATAAGTGTATTGGGTGCCATTTTTGGAATAATTCTGGGGATTATGGTAGGTAATGTTTTCTCCATTGTGCTAAGTACTGGCTTTGTAGTACCCTGGAATTGGGTTATTTATGGCATAATTATTTGCACAATCGTTGGTCTATTGGCTGGATTATACCCCGCCATTAAAGCCGGGAAACTCAATCCAATTGAGGCTTTGAGATATGAATGAGAATTAGTTACGCAGAAAACACAATCGTTTGTTGTGCAAATATTTAATATTCCTCCAAATTATTTTTAGAGGTCTTGTTGCGGATTAAAAATTCCCTAACTTGGTGGTTCTTCATAAAAAAAATGAAGGCAGCTGCTATTTTACTAAACTTTTTTCTTAGCATTGTAGCTCTGAAATTCTGGACTTAAATTAATCATTTAAAAACTCAAAAAAATTAAGATCATGGCAGAGACTAAACCAACTGCATCTGTAAAATCTACATCAGTGCAACCAAAGAAAAGCAGCAATGCGATATCATGGATTGCCCCTGTAGTTTGCGTTATTGCCGGTTATGCAATCTGGCGTTTTATTCTTGGAAGCGCTGACGGATTTGAAAATCCGGACAAAAGCGGTGGTTTTGCGCCACACCATAAGGGACCAAAAGATGCCTTACACCGGATTTATGAAGGTGGTATTATTGTTCCACTTCTGATTGGAATGTTGCTGATGGTAATAGTTTTCTCTATTGAAAGGTTTCTTACTATCCGCAAGGCTTTGGGAAATGGTTCCATTTCTGATTTTGTTCGCAAAGTTCAGTATCATCTTGCCAACCGCAATGTAGATGCAGCACTTTCTGAGTGTGACAAACAAAGAGGTTCTGTTGGTAATGTTATGAAAGCAGGTCTTCGCCGTTACAAAGAAATGATCAATGAAGGTGGTATGAATACGGAGCAGAAAGTAATTTCTATTCAAAAAGAAGTAGAAGAAGCAACTGCCCTGGAACTGCCGATGTTGCAGAAAAACCTGGTATTTCTTTCAACCATAACATCTGTTGGTACACTGGTTGCCCTTTTGGGAACTGTTATCGGGATGATCAAGTCGTTCTCAGCTTTAGGAACTGAAGGTGGTGCTGGTGCTGCAGGTGATTTGGCTATAGGTATTTCTGAAGCATTGTACAACACTGCTTTAGGTATTGGTACTTCAGCTCTTGCACTTATCATGTATAACATATTCACTACCAAGATCGACTCAATAACTTATGGCATTGATGAATCAGGTTTTACCCTGACACAAAGTTTTGCATCACTGTATAAATAATCCTGTAAAAACGGGGTTTATTATATGGAAAATTGAAACCAATTCATCTCAATTCTAAACTATTGTAAAAATGCCAAGTGTAAAGGTTGTAAAAAAGAGTACGGATACGGATATGACCCCCTTTGTGGACATCGCCTTCCTGATCCTGTCATTTTTTATCATGGCCACAAAATTCAAGCCGCCAGAGCCGGTGGAGATCACCACTCCAGGGTCAGTATTATCTCAAAAACTGCCTGAAAACAATGCTGTAATGATTAGTTTTGATTCCTCGAACCGGGTCTTTTTCTCTGTTTTATCTGACAAGGATAAATTAAAGTTCGATGCAATAATTCAGGGAATAAACACTTCAAGATCCCTTGGATTGTCACCTGCTGAAATGGCGAATTTCAGGCAAACATTTGCGGTGGGTGTACCATTTGGAGGGTTAAAGCAATTATTAGCATTAGATCCTAAGGAGCAAAACAATCTAAGGCAGCCTGGGATACCTGTTCTGGATACCGCCAATAATGAGTTAACCTGGTGGATAGGTGAATCCAAAAAAGCTTTTGCGGGCGAAAAATTGAATTACCTGATTAAAGGGGATGCCAAATCAAAATATCCAACTTTTGAAGCAATAGTCAGCGCATTAAAAGCTAACGACGAGTTTAAATACAATCTTGTTACTGCCTTGGATGATGTGCCTAGTAAATCGGAGTTGGCAAATTATCTTAAGAAAAATTTGAAAGAATAAATTTTTAAACTTTAAATCTATTTAATATGTCAAGTATAGATACCGGTGGTGAAGGCGGTGGCCATAAGAAAGGACCAGGTGTAAAGAAGGCAAAAAAACTTTCTACCCGTGTAGATATGACACCCATGGTGGATCTTGGGTTTCTGCTGATTACTTTTTTCGTTTTCACAGCAACAATGACGACGCCTACTACCCTTGACCTCAATATGCCAAAGGATATCAAAGATCCAAAGGATCAGACAGAGGCAAAAGAGTCGGGAGTTATATCTGTTATGTTAGGTAAGGGCAATCAGATATATTATTATGAAGGAAAACTGGAAGTAATTGAAGGTAAAAATAATTTCAAACAGACCACTTTTACAGGTATCCGGCAAATTTTAATAGATAAGAAAAAAGATGTTGTAAGCCGGCATGTACATGATGAAACATGTAAAAAAAGGCAGGATAAAGCAAAAGGAATAGATGATCCTGACTGGGAAAGTGTATGTAAAGACAGGGATTTTATTGTAATCATTAAGCCAAATGAAGAAGCGACCTATAAAAATACGGTAGACATTCTGGATGAAATGACCATCAACCAGGTGAAAACGTATGCTATGGTTAAAATCCTGAAAGAGGAAAATGAGCTTATTAAAGCAACAGAAGAGAGTGGTATCAAAAAATAATTTATGGATGTTTGTGAAATAATGGTCATTCAGCATCTAATTAAAAACGCTAAGTATGGAAGCTAATAAAATTTTATCTGCAGATATTCTTGATCTTGTTTTTGAAGGCAAGAATAAGGACTATGGGGCTTATGATCTGAGAAAGACATATAATAAAAGAATAGTTCGTGCCCTTGTCATTACAGCTTCAGTAGCTTTTTTAGCTATTGGCGGCTCACTTTTGGCTAGCAATCTAAAGAGTAACAAGAATAAGAAAGTTAAAATGCAGGAAATTACTCTGACGGAGGTAAAACAGGAAGAAAAGAAAATTATACCGCCGCCGCCGCCACCACCACCTAAAGTTGAACCACCTAAAGTGGAGATGAAGCAATTTACTCCTCCTGTTATAAAAAAGGATGAGGATGTACAAAAACCACCACCACCACAGGAGGAATTAAAGGAAGCAAAAATTGACGTTATCAATCAGGAAGGAATAAAGGATGATCGTATTTCTACACCGGTTGTAATAGATGAAGGAAAGAAAATTGTTGAAGAAAAGCCGGTAGAAGATGAGAACAAGATATTTGATAAAGTAGAAGTTGAAGCCAGTTTTCCGGGCGGCGATGGCAAATGGAGACAATACTTGGAAAGAAATTGTAACGGGCAGGTAGCCACAGATGAGGGTGCTCCGGAAGGAACTTATACAACAATGGTTCAATTTGTTGTTGACAAAGAAGGAAACATCAGTGATGTAAAGGCATTGACCAAACATGGATATGGTATGGAGCAGGAAGCAATCCGTACGATACAGAAAGGACCCAAATGGAATGCTGCCATTCAGAATGGAAATAAGGTAAAAGCTTATCGCAGACAGCCTATCACCTTCCAGGTGCAAGGCGAATAAAAAATTATAATTAGTTGATATCCTCCCTTGATTTTATCAGGGGAGGATTTTTGTTTTTAT
This sequence comes from Chitinophagaceae bacterium, assembly GCA_031400855.1. Lineage (GTDB taxonomy): Bacteria > Bacteroidota > Bacteroidia > Chitinophagales > Chitinophagaceae > JJ008. Next base: position 71,911 of record JANNQR010000068.1, read on the forward strand.
TACCTGACAAATCACTTCTATTTTTGATTGATGAATAAGTTGATTAGCTGGGAAGATACCATCGTGGCGTTGGCGACCCCCCCGGGAATAGGCGCCATTGGAATTATTCGGTTAAGTGGTAAGAATACTTTCCCCATTATTAACAAATTATTTTCGTCAAAAAACCTGGATAAAGAGCCCTCACATACCCTGCATGTTGGTTATATACGGGAAGATGGAAAAGATATTGATGAAGTAGTGATTTCCCTTTTTAAAAATCCCAAAAGCTATACCGGTGAGGATGTGGTGGAGATTAGCTGTCACGGCTCACCTTATGTTTTGCAAGAGGTTCTTAACGCCTGTATCAAACGGGGAGCAAGACTTGCTAAACCCGGAGAATTTACCCAACGGGCATTTTTGAATGGCAAATTGGATCTTGCACAGGCAGAAGCGGTTGCAGATTTAATAGCTTCCAATACAGCGGCTTCGCAAAAGGCAGCGTTGCATACTATCCGGGGAGGGTTTTCTGAAAACCTATCAGCATTACGGGAAAGATTGATTCGCTTTTCTGCATTAATAGAACTGGAACTTGATTTTTCGCAGGAAGATGTAGAGTTTGCAGACCGGAAACAATTTGATGAACTGATCATTGAATTAACTGAATCAACATCCCGGCTTGTTAATTCCTTTTCGCTTGGTAACGTAATCCGTAATGGTGTAAGTGTGGCTATTGTTGGAAAACCCAATGCAGGTAAATCAACTTTACTTAACAGCATGCTAAATGAGAACCGGGCTATCGTAAGTGAAATAGCCGGTACTACAAGGGATACAATTGAAGAAGTGATTAATATAGATGGAATTTTATTCCGGCTGATAGATACGGCCGGCATCCGGCAGCATAGTAATGATGTTATTGAAAAGGCCGGAATAGAACGCAGTCTTGAAAAAATGAAACAGGCAGATCTTGTACTGTATTTATTTGATGCCGCTGAAACGAGGTCTGAGGTTGTAACTAAAAAAACTGAGTTTGATAACCAGCAACTGAATTATTTAATGGTTGCAAATAAAATTGATATAATTGGCGAGGAAGAAGTAAAAGAGAAATTCGGTGATTTGGATAAAATGATTTTCATTTCTGCCAAACAACATTTGCATACTGATGTACTTAAGGAAAGAATGGTGGATGCTGTGCTGCAAGGGCAGGTGCAAACGGAGAATACGATCATTACCAATGCAAGGCATTATCATGCACTGAAAGAAGTACAACAATCGCTGATTGATATCAGGAATGGATTGGATCATAACTTGCCGGGTGATTTATTATCGCTGGATATTCGTCGTTGCCTTCACTATCTTGGAGAGATTACCGGGGAGATAACCAATGAAGACCAGTTAGATTATATTTTTTCAAAATTCTGTATCGGAAAGTGAGGGTATCACATCAAATGCGTATTCTATGCGGTCCTGTATACTCAAAATGCTTGATAATTGCTTTTAGTAAGAAAAGAATATTTTTTGTTACTAAAAAGGTTCTCGAAAAAATATCTATTAATCTATAAAAACAATAATCCTTTTAGAAATGCTTATAGTGAAATTTTAAAACTTCCAAACACCCCAAACCTGTTTGCTTTGCTTAAAGGCAAGGGTGTTGGCAAAAGCCTCCAAACCAAATCCACCCTAAATACTTTAAAAATATTATCTACACCCGTTCCCGCTTCCAGATACAGCTTATTATCTAATGTTTTGAACAAATGATTGCTTATAAAATTCAGTTGTTTATTACTGTTACTTAAAGTGCCCGTTACACCTTTTATGTTCCAAAATTGCCGGAATTTCAATTTTCTTGTTAGCGGTATAAAACGGAATAAACTATTGCCCAAACTATGTTCTAGTGAAAAACCGGCAAACTTATCACTTACAAATTCGTAATTGTTCATCAGGTTAAAAGCATACTTATTATAAATATGCACTTCGTTTCCGGGATGCACTTCCAATAGCAAGTAGGGCAATGTGCCAAAAACTTTTCCGGCAAAAATATTGTACTCTATTTTGCCATAAGGGGCAATTGAAATTTGGTCGCCGATAGTTGCTTTTAATTTTTGATAGCGATAATGACTATTTAAAACCCCTCTTACCCCTTGTGTAAATTCGATTTCAGGAATAGGATAAGAACTGCCAAGGCTGTACCTGAAAAAAGTATTTTCTAAAAATTTTTCGATATAGCCAAACCTTAGCTTTACGGAAAGTTCTGTAGTAGTAAAAACATTGTCACCAATAAAAGAACTTTTATCAGGGAGGTTAAGTAAAGGGGCATAAATTTTATTTGACGCTGTAATGGTTGCAGACAGCCCGATTTTTGTATCCTTAAAATATTGAAGTTTTGCTTCCTTAAGGTTAATAAGTTTAATAGGAATACCTGTTTTTCGAAACGCAACTGCTAACACATTATCCGATGGTATATCAACATTATAGTTTTGAGAAAAATTTAAATCATTGGTATACGATGCAGACAAAGATTGCCACGGGCTCCGCTTTAACAGCCATAATACTTCTCCTTTTTGTTTCCAGCGTTCATCTTTAAACCCATAGGCCAGGTAACCGTGCAGATAAACTTTTTTACTGAAGTTCTTATTTGTTCCTACATCAAATCTCAATCTCGTTCCTTCTAATACATTACCACTTATCCAGCTTGCCCATGGCCCGAGCTGAAACTTACCGATATTTGTATATCCCGTTCCAATAAAATATAATATGTTATAATATTTTTTATAAGCAGGCAAGTTTTGCAGGGTGTCAATCATTTTGTAAATACTGCTTTCCACTTTTGATAATTGTTCCAATCTTGCCGTATCCCAATAATTATTATGTTTGTCCCTTGCATCAAATAGTACCTCCACTTCCTCCGGTACTTTGTTTTTGGCAACTACAGGCTTCATGCTATTAGTATTTACTATAACATTATCGTAGTTAGTTGTTTTTCTTGCAATAAAGCCGGTGCTTTTATTTCCAATCGGATTAAAGTTTACAAAAAATTTATCCTTGCATAGAAACCAGGTACTGTCATCTATTAATTTATATTCCTGTACAACACTTAATTTATCTACAAAGTTTACGTTAGCTCCTTTGTTTAAATGCAGTATAATTTTCTGAATAGCAAAAGTAGTGTCGTGTACCCAGCAGTCTCCGGTAAAAGTATTTTGCCCATCATATTTTGGAATGAAAATAAGGTGCAGCAGCCGCCGGCCACTTACATATTGTGTATCTGCCAGACGGTAATTGTAATATGTATCGCCATTATCACTAATCGGGCTTACAAATTCTTTATCAAAAACAGGAATAAAATTGTTATAGACAACAACATTCTGATTTAAAGCGCCAAGGTATTTGGTAATGCTTTCATTTTTTACGCCACTTATCTTGTTAGCAATGATTACCTCTCTTGTTTTGTATGGATTCTTTTGATAGTAGTAATCAGAAATAGTTTCAGAAAAAAAAACAGGTAATATTGGCTTTTCTTCTGACACAGTATCGATGTTACTGCCAATTATTTTTGAAAACGGTTTCAGCAAACGATTTTTTGCAATTTTATCCGGGTTGATGTTGTTAATGTTAACTTCTAAACGGTTGTAAACATGGTATGTAAAATTATCATTCTTGAAAATGTTATTGTCGTTTTTATGGACTACTATTTTACGCCACAAATACCAGCCACGGCTATGCTTAGCCTTTGCTCTTATTATTACTTCCTGCGAAGCTACGCCTGATTGCAAAGCGGCTGTCATGTAAACCGTGTCTGTGTTTTGGGGTAGTACAAAAAAATAGGGTTGATAACTGATGCTTGTAATTATTAAAGTATCAGAAGGCCATTTACTAAAATGAAACTGAAAGTTTCCGGCAGAATCTGTTACTTTTCCAACCGATGTATTTTTAAAGATTACACTTGAAAACGGCAAAGGCTCGTCTGAATGTGTGTCTTTTACAAGCCCAATAATTACTTTTATTTGGGCATAAACATTTGCCTGTACTAAAATGAATATACCGAAAATAATAATCAATTTTATTCTTTTCATTCAACTATAATTGCTTAAATCTATATGTAACAAAAAATGCAACCGAAATTGCATCACTTTAAAAACAGGCTAGACAAAAAACGATTTAATCCTTCAAACAGCAGATAGTGTCATAAAAAAATAATTCTTACTGTATTAATCATATCTTTTATCTTTTGCTTTTTTTCTGACGTCATTGCAACATCAGTATGATTATGGGTATGTTTTGCATTTTTGCAGATATGGGAAGTTTGCTTATCAAACAACCGACAGCCATCGCAGATTTTATAATGCAGTTTCAGTTTAAAGTTTTCAAAAAAAGAAGTTTTACCTGCTTCTTTTTTTGATGCTAAAAAGGTTGCCCTTTTGCAGCTTATTTCAAACAGTTTTTTAAGCATATTTAAATATTTATCCAATTTATCTCCAAACAACTCCGCAGGTGCAGTTTGCACCGGTGTATTATTACCCAATAGTTTGACGGCGTAATTTCCAATACCTTACAAATGTTTTCAGCTTCTATTCCTTCCATATATTTCATCACAAAAACACTTTGCTGAATATTGTTCAATTTCTTTTTACATAATTCCAGGATACTGTAGAACTCTTTGGTTTCTATTGGTTGCCCGTAATTGATTCCCCATTCATTTGGGGTGGTTTCATCCCGCCAATGTTCCACTTTATCAAAATATATATCCTCCTCAGCCCGAGAAGGCTTAACTATATTTTTTGAATGTTTACGAAAATGGTCGATGATTTTATTTTTACAAATGGCATATAGCCAGTTTTTTTCTGATGCTTCGCCTTTATAAGTAACCTTTGCACGCCAGGCACTTAAAAATGTTTCCTGTACAATATCTTCTGCAAAGCCGGAATCAGTAACCCTTGTAACTGTATACCTGTATAGTTCATCTGAATAATTATCTACCCAATTGTCCGGTTCAAGTTTATTTTCAAGTCCCATATAAATTTATACAAAATACGTTTCATCAATAGTTTAAGTTTCTTCGTTATGGCAAATTTAACAAAATCTCTTTAATATATTTGTACCAGGGTGCCCAGGGAATAAAGTGTGGTGCACCAGGGAGTATTTTTGTTTTAAGAAATTGAGCATTTACTAACATTTTCTTCGCATACGCTGCATTGCCTACCGGTACAAATTTATCAGCATCACCATGCACAATCCATACATTGCAGGTAATTAAAGCAAATTTATTTGCTAACGGAATCAATTCTTTTTTGGCCATCCATATTTCATTATTACTAGGCCTGAATGCTCCGGGCAGCAGATACTGAAAAGGTGTTTTGTATAAGAAGCCCCGCCATTTTTCTTTTGGCTCATTATCAGGATCAACTGAGGCGGCCAGCAAAATCATTGTTGTAAAAGTAGTAGGATTATCAGCCACTAATTTTACTGCCAAAGGCCCACCTAAAGAATGGCCAATGATGTGTATGGACTTACCATTATCAATATTTTTTAAAAGAGGACTGATAATTAATGATTGTTCTATTATATTTTTTGCTTCCCCAAAGTCACTGTAGCCAAAGCCCGGCCTGTCTATAGATACCATTCTATATTTTGCAAGTAATTCCTTATCCTGCATATAAATACGAAATGCATCCCAACTGCCTGGTGAACCATGAACAAAAAAAAGGGTTGGCAACGTATCATTTCCTGTTTTGGCATAATGAAGGTTTACCCCTTTTACTCTAAATGATGCGGTATATAAGTTTACACCTGCTGCCTTAAACTGCTTTTTAGCCTTGTGGTCACTAATTCTCATTTTCATGCAACTTTGTGCAAAAATGATCCAAAGTACAAGGATAGCTCCGGTAACCCACATAATTTTTCTTATACGCCTTTTCCTCATTAAAATATTTATTTAAGCAATATTATTAGCAATATAATGCCTTTCTGATGAAAAATAATATGGCTTGTATTCTTACTTTTTTAGTAAAATAAAAAAGAACAAAAGAAACAGCAGGCGACAAAAACAAAATAAATGTAGCCTGAACTAACCTGGTCATAAATAAAATAAGCAGGTAACAAATGATTAAACAATTCCAACTCTTCTAATTTAATACAGATTTCATATTTGTATTTTGTTATTAGCAAAGCAAACTTCTATTTAGCTAAAAGGCATTTTCACATTTTTTGTTATATGCTTTCAAATCGGCAAACATCTGCATTCCCTCCTTTCGGCTCATAAAACTTAATTTATAAGATGTTTTATTTTTTACACTTATTTTCCACAAGAATTTCCAGTGTCGTATAATTTCTTTCCAGGCAAAAAATATTGAATGCTTTGGGTCGTAGATATGCGTTGGTTCGCTGCCTGCCCCATTTAATTCAATGATGCTAAAATTTTTTCCTTCCTCCAATTCCTGCATGGTATTGAATTTAATATCCATCCGCCCATAATGAAATCCATTGATATCTGTACATATTTTGTTAAAGGATGCTTCCAGCTTGGGAGATATTAAATGACTGTCATCTAAAAATAAGCTCCCCCTTGCATGATTGCCATAAGGCACTAAAATTTCTGTATCTCCGGCTGGAATGATCCTGTATATATCATTTAAAAGTATTTTTTTTAAAGCAGGAATCTGCAAAATTGTACGACCCCTTTTTTGCAGTAATTCCAAAATCGTACTTACTCCATCCCCTGTTACTTTTAAAAATTCCTTTCGTACTATACCTGTTATCCTTCCCTTATCTTCACCGGGTATTTTTACAAAAAACAAACCTATTTCGTTGGGATAGGCAATATAAGGTTGAATAATAAATGGTACTGGAGTCTTTTTTATTGCATCACTTAATTGAGTTTCGGTATTAACTTTCTTAACACCAACACCTTTCCCCCCCATGTCTGGTTTAATAATGAGGGGATATGAAAACTGCTGCTTCTTTATTTGTTCCTGAATAATACAAAGATCACTTGAGGGCTCAAAATAAAGGGATGGAGGTCTGTATTGGAGAGGTATAATTTTGTCAATCTCAAATTTGCTTTCCATTAAAAAGCCTGCATTTTTAATGAAAGGATTTGAAGTGGAGAAAAAGAAAAAACTCCTTGCCCGCAGGGCATACCAAAAATAAAAAGGAAGTATGGGGCCGTATACGACTGCAAAAGGCCAATATTCCCAATGAAACAATTTTATAAAAAAAGGTGTCGTTTTAAAACTAAATGCCATGTAACTCTTCTGTTTTTGAAAATGAAATGCAAGCTGTAGATTGTTCTTTCCGTATTAAATCGTAATACTTTATCTCTGCCTTATTTTTATTCCATTCAATTCCTGTAATACTGACTGTGAGCAAGGTGTTATTTCTGTTGACCAGCAAATCATTTTGCACATCCCCATCTCCCGTAAATAAATGAAACTGTAAGATATCAGTTTGCGAGGGTTGGTTATTTATTTTCAACCATTCAGCAAACCATTGCTCCCTTTTATTTATTACTTCATCCTGATACAATGTAGAACTGCTCCATATTTGGGGCTGTTGCTTATCTATTATTTTATGATGCTTTACCTGCCCGTCCCACCTGCATTCATACAAATTATTATTGCAGAATAAAACAAGGGTAAATGGTTCAATATTATCCAGGTTTATTTGTAAGAAATGGAGATATGGCTCTGCCGATGCAATGATTTCTGTAAAAATTATGCCCCTGCTTTTGCGGTATGGCGGCATTGCGATATGCTTTTTAAAAGCACCATTTAATAATACGGCAGTATTTCCATTTTCGGCCGTAGCAATCCAGGTGCCACCGGCCGCCGCATCTTTAGGATAAATTAATGATATACCATTCTGTTTATACGCAGATGGTGCAATGGCCTGCTTACGGGTTATTTTTTCATCCCGGTTAGATGTAAAAAAAAATCCTTCTTTAAATGGAATGTAAGTTAATGTACACAATTTTTTTCGATTAATCAGTTTTTTCAAAAACAGTCTTACCTAAATTTATCAGCTCCTCTGTATTTTGGTAACCACCCGCTTGTTTAATAATTTTTCCATCTCCATCTAAAAACATCAAAATAGGGTAGCTTTCTAGGGCATATTTTTTAACAAGTATCTCTCCATCGCCTTTTTCACCATTTAAAGAAACATTTATAAAGCGGCTGTTAAAATATGTCCCTGCATTTTTATCAGAAAAAGTATTCTTCTTTAACTTTTTACAACTGCCGCACCATGTAGCATATATACACAGAAAAATAATTTTATTTTCTTTTTTTGCTGTGGCTGACACTTCTGCCCAACTTGATTTATTAAATTGTATTCCTTCTTTTGCATCTTTAGTAAAATCAACTTTTAGTGATATATAAGTATAAGCACCATATGCAATAATTGCCAGGAGTAGCAGGTAAAAAATCTTTTTCAATTTTTTTACATTTATTGATTAATTGTTTGCCTGTGCTTTAGCGTAGAAGGAGCTACACCAAATTGTTCATCCACAATTTCTAATTGCATTTCCCTAAGGGCTACCTTGATTAATGCCATGTGGTGAATAGTATGCTCGGTATTGTAAGCCAACTCCCTGAAATAATTTGTAGCAATTTTTGTTTCGTTACCTGTATTGTTATCTGTTAAAATAAGTTGCAATTCTTTATCAGACAGATTAATTTCACAAATAATATCAGTTAAAACAGATTGTGCTAATAGCGTATCTGTTTCTATTTGTATATCCCTTTTGCGTTTATCATAATTTACTTCCCCGATTTGATAGCCAGTTAGTAAGGCCTGTGCTAATTCTATTGTATGTCTTACATGTTGGCCAATACTTGCATTTGCAAGCAGGGGGCTTTGCATCCGATAATGCACATCTTCAAGGTTTTGTAAAAGGTTATACAACGATTTTAGCTGGTGTGCAAATAAATGATAAACCATAATTTTAATTCCCTATTTTTTAACGCACTTATTTTTATAAAAATGTCCAACTGATTTCCGGCGAAAAAACAAATTTTCTTGTAAGTCCATCCGGCCGCACATCCCTTACAACCAAGGGAGTCCCCGCTATACAACCAATTTGTAGTTTATTATTTATTTTATACCACGCTGCCAACGTAAGATTTATTGTAAGTCCTTCCGACTCTGCTATAACAATTTTTTGATTGCTTTGGTTTAAATAATTATCTTTTCCTAAATGATAAATGCCCAATAACCCACCATTTAAACTGAATTTTTTGTTCAGCCGGTATAAATAGCCTGCTCTTAGTAATACATCTGATTTTCTGTTGAATTCCTTTGATGGGGGATATTTGGCGGCATCTGCAGTATTCCAGTAAATTGGTAAAAATTGATTGCAGTTTTTCCCGGAAAGAGGTTGTTGCCATCCGCCTGCAAATTGCCATTTGTTATTGGTAATGGAAACCCCAGTAATAAGATCAACAGTACCGAGACTGCTTTGATACTGCATGGGCAATGACCTGTTGCCCTCTTCTAAATCGCTTTTATTTAAAGGCAATTTAGTACCTAATGTGGCAGAAACATTCCATTTGGATTTAGTTGGAAAGGAGTAGGTGCCGGATAAAAATACATCTCCCAGTCCTTTGGCATTTCCCAAATTACCGCTTGCAGTATTCGTTGTAAGTTTTGCCTGTAAAGCCCATTGTTTATTAAACTTGTTATCGTACTGCAAACCGGGAGTGAAAACAAAAACGCTTTCATCGCCAATGCCAAAGGGCAGTAGCACAGAAATTTTCTGATGCTTCCTGACATCGTCTTCATTTTGCAGCTGGTTTAAATTTCCGATTGTACAGAATCCAGCATCACTACACCCCTGCGCAACTGTTTTATTGGAAAGTATTACATTTAATAATAATATTACCAGTGTAATTTGTTTCATATTTTAGTTGTTTCTCAGGATTTTTTTGTACAAGGAAATTCCCTTTTGCTTATATAATACCAATAAAACGAGGCAACAAACTAAAACGATGATAGCGAGTATAAACAATAGCCCATCATCTCCGTTGGATTCTATACCTATTACTGTAAGGTGAGAAAGAATTGCACCTGCCATCAGGCCAATCCCTAAAAATGCTCCTATGAAAACAGTAGAAGGTATAAGTAATAAAATACCTGTGATTAGCTCAATAACACCTGTGCCTATGCGCCCCCAGGGCTCCACACCCAATTTGGTAAACAATTCCACTGACTCGGAATGACCTGTAAATTTAAAATAAAGTGTTTGCAAAAGAATGACAGCGGCTACTATTCTAAAAAGCCAGGAAACAATAGTTATTAGTTTCATGCTATATTACTTTTTGTAAAAATTAATGGAATATGTCCAGCCAGTTTCTGTCTGCTTTTGTTTTTAAATTATTTTCATCTTTATTCCATTTGTTAAGGGTATTGTTTGACCGTGAATGATAAAAAAGATACAATTTGCCATTTAAAATTTTAAAAGTTTCAGGGTCAATTTCTACCTTTTCATTTTTTTCACCCATTGCATATGCACACCACCCACCATATTGAGGCTCATACGCCTTATAGTTTTTTAAAAATAAATTCTTATTTATTTCGCTTGAAAACCGATAAACAGCACCTTCTGCTTTGGCAAAAAATTCTGATTTTCCTTCTATTGCTTTGTTTTGTGTAAAATATGCGACAGGATCGTAACCATCGATAGCAAGCCCTTTACTGTCTAAATTAAATTGCTTTTTCCGGGTGGATTCCTGTGCAAAAAGGCCGTAGCCAGAAAGAAGGAAAAAAAGGAATAATACTGTAATTCTTTTCATAATCTATTTGCTTTTTGTGGTAATACGCAAAAAGCTGCCATTCCTTACAGGGGTTTCATCTTTTTTAAGAAAAGGCAAAAATAGTTCCCCTCATCGTACCCGATTGATGCACCATTTCTTTGCCCTGTTGATTGGTCGGGTACAAATCCTGCTTAGTTTCTAAATCCAGAACGATTTAGTACAATAATATTAAACCGAAAGTATTTTATAATTGATTTTGGTCCTATTTCTGCACCCCAACAGGCAGAAAATTCGTACGAAATATTCATCCACCCTGATCTTGTTATTGTCGGGATAGCTTATTACATAAATCTGCAATTCACCTATTTTCTCAACGTTGTTCTTATCAACCCATCGGGGATCTTCACTTCTAAAACTTTCCAATTATCTACTGTGAAAATTTTCCCTTTTAATTGAACAGGCTCAGCCACAGCATAGGCAATAACCTTGTTCAAGGATACCCCGTTTTCCCCAAGCAGGACAGTGTAGTTTTTTTTGCCATCGTTTCCTAAATAAGTAACCATTGGCATTATGCCGCCTTCAATGCACCGTATAGCACAGGAACGGTGCGGCTTTCCTTCACCGGGATTCATGGCGCCAAAATAACATTTAGGGTCAATAATTTCTCCATTGATAACAGTGTCTTTGCCTTCGTTCATCATTAAGCGGTCAAGCGTACTTGTTTTATTTTTTATTTGAATAGACGATGCGCCATAATTTAAAACAATTTCTTCCACGTTATCCCTTACCAAAATATCGCCTTTTAAAACAACATCGGCAACATCGGCACTGCCAAGAATTTCTTTTACCAGACTGTCAGCACCAAATTTCCACACATTAATCAGCGGATAAGTTTTTATGATTGGATTGCCATACACATCTTTGCCTGTTACGGTACGCAAAGCCGGAAAAGGTTTTAAAATTAGCTGCCCTGCATATTCCTTTTTATCATTAAAGATAAATTGCGATGCTGCAATGTGTTTTTGATTAAACGAAATTAATACAGCAGACAACAATGAAATGCCAACAATAATTACACTTACCTTTTTTGCGAAGATGCTAAAAACCTTATTGGCTGTCAGTTGCCATCCTATGTAAAAGGGGGACGATTGTTTTATAGTAAGCGTTATAACATTTAGGTTAGCCGGTATTATGGTCGGTTCTACAAAAGTTCCTTCGGGCATAGCAGTAGGATTTAACCAAACCTCGTTGCCGATTACTCTGGTATGATATGTAGCTATCTTTTCTGTAAAAGGGGCGGGGGCACAACCGTTGACCGGCTCGTACTGATAGCCATGCCAGGGACAGGTAATACAACCATCTACAATTTTACCTTCGCCAAGAGGGCCGTTTTGATGTTTGCATACATTGTGTACGGCACTCAGCTTGTTGCCGTATTTAAAAACGGCAATGCGTTCGTCATTAGCAAAAATCATTTTGGCCTTGCTATCTTCTATTTCATCAACAGCGCAAACCTTTACCCAGCCTTCATTTTCAATCAGCTTCCTGTTATCAAATTTATACTCTTTGTATGCCGCATACAAATGCAGGCCTGCAAGCCACCCTACACCCAATAAAAGCATCACAAAATAAACAGGTGAACTTTCCAATTGTATGACACCAAGCAATACATGCAAAATCAACAATAAGTAAGCGAAGTAAACAAATAGGTGCAGAGTTTTCCAAACCCGTGGCGATAAAACGGACAACCAAAAATCGTGGCTTGTAAATGCCATCAGCATTAAAATAATATATGCTGCAAAGCCAAGCGTTTGAAAAGGAAAATAGATAAAAGAATTATAGTGTGTATTACTTACAAAAACAGAAAGTATAGGATTGATATTTCCATTGGCATGAAATTGAAAGATGCTGAATAATGCATGTACGCTTGCCATTAAAAACATAGTAACCCCTAAATGGCGGCGGTTATACAGCAATACCAAAAACTTATTATTTATTCTTGCAAGGGGGCCGATAGATAAAATTACATGCAGCATTATAAGTGCCAATGTTCCAAACGAACGAATGAGCATGGTTTCAAAAGTGATTGTTGGATACAGCAGTGTGTTAATGGTGAAATAGGCTATGAGGTAAAGTAAAATAGCTGATACGAAAACAATGTCGTACCATTTCTTTTGTTTGTTCCACAATATTGCCTGAAATCCTGCACTCATTTGGATTTGAATTATTAGTTATGCGATAGGAGAAAAGTTACTACTACCAAAATGGGCAATACAATTAAAAGTATTATCCAAATGGTAAAATGCTTTTTTCTTATTTTTTTTATCATTTTTTTTGAATTACTCTTTGTAATAAATATGGCCAAAGCAAAACAGATGCAGGAATCAGTAAAAGTTTCAACCCAAATCCGCCTTTCTTAACTGAGTGATGAATTTTTTCGGATCCTCCAAAAACAAAAAAAAGGGCAAAGCCTGAACCTATTACCAAATAAGCATATAAAATATAAATTGCTATCATTCCCGTTCCATTTTTAACAAAGGTAATTTTTTATACAGTATTACTGCAGCCATCATTCCGGCTACCGGGCAAAAAAAATAAATCCAAAATGCCGTATAAATACCGGAAGGCAGTGCACTGGCAAAACTACGGGCGGGATTCATACCAAAGCCGCTTACAGGGCCTGCCACTATTACGTGAGCACATACGAGGCAAGCAGCTAATATTCTTGTAAATCTTTTTAGGGAACTGTTAGATATATTCAGTACCACTGTAATCATAATAAAGCCAATTGCTGTTTCATAGAGAGCAGCTTTCCATTCAGTGATGCCCATACCAGGCACAGTAACTACATAATTTACCGGGGCATCTGTTAATGTATTTTTCATTAAAAAGGACATCATATATACGGCAACCAGTCCACCTGCAAATTGAAAAATTACATAAAAAACAAAATTAAATTTGCTAAGCCTTCCTAAATATAATTGCACCATACTCACCGCAGGGTTAATATGTGAGCCTGATGGAGCAGTTAGGGGTGAATAAAAAATGAACAAGGCTGTTAAACCCATGGCAATGCCCATTATCAAATTTCTACTTATCTCTGTGGAGAAAACTGTATTTAGATAAGCACCAGGGTACCACAATTGCCCCGCAAAAAAACAGGCTGAGCACATAAATACGGCAAGACCTAAAGCTTCCATTAAGTATAGCTTGTAGTTGTGCCGAAAAGTTGCTTTATTGTGCTTACTATCTAAATGCCACATGATATCGCCAGGAGAGGTAAAAGAAGAGTTTTGAAGGCTATCTTAGTACTTATATCTAAAGGTTTATTTTTCTTGTAATTATTTTTCCGCCGTGTAAATAACATTTGTAAATGTAAGTACCTGTCCAGTGTGGTTTTAAAGAAATTATATGGCCACTCAATTTGTCTTTTTGCAAAATCGTTTTACCATAAGAGTTAAGTAATTCAAATTTCTCAAAGTCGATAGCAATAGTAAGTTCACCTTTTTTTGAATTGAGTTTTACCAATTGTTCAGCTTTGGTAACGGGCAAATTCATTTCCTCTTCAAACAAAAACCGCAATGCTTTGTCAAACTCCAACGCCCAAAAGCTTTCGGTATGTTGCCCCCATTCATAAAAATCGAGCATTATTTTATGTTCAAAATAATCATTGTCCACAAGTGTATTATACATCGCTAACACATCCGGCACCATCGCATCGCTTTCTTTGCCACCTGCCAGCAATACTAATTTCTGCACATTGTTAAAGGGCTGATTGGCTGCCAATTCATACAAATCATCGCTCCACCAAAACGAAGGGCTAAACACACCCACTTTTCCGAAAACATTGCCATGTTCCAGTGCTGCATACATTGAAATTAACCCCCCCATAGAACTGCCCATGATACCCGTATTTTCAGCATTGGGTAAGGTTTTAAAATTATTGTCCACTGCAGGCTTCAGGGTTTCAGTTATAAACTCCATATAAGCCTTCCCTTCACCGCCGCCATTTTCTGTACTTGCCCAGGGCGAATATTCCGAAAGCCTGTATTCATTGCCGTGTTCAATTGCTACAGCAATACAACCCCACCCGGTAGTTTCGTACAATTTATTTAGCGCAGCACCGGCCTGCCATTTTCCATAGCCGTTTGATTGAGTAGCCTCAAAAACATTTTGTGCATCGTGCAGATAAATTACCGGAAATTTTTTCTTTCCATTATAGTTTGGCGGAAGATATATCCACACATTCCTATGCCTGTTTAACTGCGGCATAAAAAAATCCTGTTGCCATAACTGCACATTAATAGTATCAGGCATACTCTCCCGGGCAGGAGCATCTTTCCAATTTTGAATGTAAGAAATATAAAAAAGTTGCCCGTCACTTTCTTGCCAGCTCCTGTTGGCAATGGTTTCATTGCTTGAATTGGTTTCTTCAGTATCCCAGCTTCCCCTGGTAAACTTAAATTCAATTTCAGTACAATTTTCTATTATCAATTTAAAAAAACCGTCTTTTTTATCTTGCTTTAATTGATACTTTTTATCTTTTTCATTCCAAGCGTTTAATGAGCTTGCCAGATAAATTGATGGTGCTTTTTTTAGTTGCGGAACATTGGTAATAATGATGGTTAAACTGCTCATGGAAAATTATTTTATAACATTTATAATAACATGTTGCCCCACCCGTAACGCATTTGCTACCAGTGTAAGTGCAGGATTAAATGCCCCGCAACTTGGGAAAAAACCAGCATCGCATACATATAAGTTCTCTACATCGTGCGTCTTACAATTGATATCAACTACGCTGGTAGCCGGGTTTTCGCCCATTTTTAAAGTACCGTTTTGATGACTAACACCACTTACGTCCAAATCGTAGCCATTCCAAAAAACATCTTTATACTCTTCATCTATTTCACCCAATTTTTCAAAGGTTTGTTTTAGTTTTTCCTTCAGCCTTTCATAGGCTTCATAGTTGGTTCTTCTATAGCTTACTTTTATACTTCCATCTTCCCGTAAACTAACCGTATTTTCTTCTGATGGCAAATCTTCGGCTGTAAGCCAAAAGTCAATACTCATCGCTTTTAATTCGTCGTACGTTTTTCCGGGAAATTTTTCGCCACCCAACCATACTATTGTATCGGGGTCGTTTCTGCCCATTAATTGAATTTCTCCTAATGGAAGTTTACTATCATCCGCACCATGATAAAAATCTGCAATGCCAAAACTTTTTTGAAACTTGCTATCATTATATTTTTTTGTGAATGCTACCAGGCAACCATTATGGTGCAGCATTAAATTTTTGCCAACCAATCCGCTGCTGTTCGCCAATCCATTGGGATGATTTTCATTTTTGCTCCGTAAAAATAGAGCAGCTGAATTAATAGCACCGCAAGCAGTAAAAATTAAATCTGCTGTAAATGTTTTTATTTCCCCATCAACAATTACTTCTACACCTGTCGCTTTATTTCCTTCTTTATTAGTTGTAATCTTTTCTACATATGCATTAATAATCATATTTACATTAGGATGTTGCAAGGCAATATTTAAGCAACTTGTTTGCCCATCTGCCTTGCTATCTGTAGGGTCGGGAAAGCCGTCAAAATTTTCCAACATTACCGGCGAGGCGTTCTTATTAATATCCTGTGGCAGTTTAATGGCCATGGGTAGCGGAAATGGTTTCAATCCTATTTGCTTCAGCTTATTACTTAAATCTTTTGTGATTGGCTCATACGGCAAAGGCCTGTATGGGTAATTTAGATAGCTGGGCGGTTCGGTAGGGTCAGCACCCCTTTCACCATGTACGCTAAACAATTTTTCTGCTTCATCATAATATTTTTGCAATGTGGCATACCCAAACGGCCATGCAGGCGAGGTGCCGCCATAATGTTGCACTTCAGCAAAATCATTTTCCCGAAAACGAAACATCGCAGCACCGTAAAACTTTGAGTTACCGCCAACGTTATAGTGTATAAATGGCTTAAATGGTTTATCGTCTTTATCGTACCACATTTCATTGGGGCGATAAATGCCATCAACCACAACTTTTTTAGCGTCCCAGTTTTCTTTTTCTTTAGGGATAAAGCCACCTCTTTCAAGAATCAGAATTTTTTTTCCTGTTGGTGCCAATTGGTAAGCCATAGAAGAACCACCTGAACCCGTACCAATAATAATAATGTCGTAATCGGTCATGTATTAATTTTTTTATTTAGTCTCTTTTAAAAGTTTTATCAACATTCCCACACTCCATGCCTGCTGTATGCAGCCTTTGCCATCACCCGGGTTTAAGCCGTCAAAAATTTCGGAAATGGCATTTATCCCATTATCATTGTAAAAATGCTTTTCCAGCGGTGCTATCCATTGATGCACTTCTTGAATAGCCGCTTTGGAATATTTATGTTGCTTTAACCAGCCCAGGCAAAACTCAGGTAACAAAAACGACCATACCGTTCCCTGGTGATATGCCGTATCCCTGTGCCAGCTATTACCTTTATATTCTGCAATAAATTTTTCGTTATCAATACTTAAACTTCTTAAACCATAGTTGGTTAACAATTTATCCTTAATGGAATGCAGCACCATTTTTCTTTCCATTTCGTTTATCAAAGTAAATGGCAGGCTGATGGCATACACCTGATTGGGACGAAAACTCTGGTCGGTAGTTTTAGTGGCAGTAATAACGTCGTTTAAAAAGGAATATTCATTCCAAAAATATTTATGAAAATTATTCTCCATCTTTTTAATATGTTCAGCTACCGGCATCGACGTATCTTCTATTTGCGTACTGAAAAAATCAAAAATTTTGAGTGTGTTATACCAAAGCATATTTAGCTCTACGGTATATCCAATTCTTGGTGTAACTACAAAGTCGCCTACTTTAGCATCCATCCAGGTTACCTGAACACCGTCTTCCCCTGCAAACAACATTCCATCTTCATTTACTTTAATATTGTAGCGGGTGCCTTTTATATGAGCTTCAATAATTTCTTTTAAATGCCCGAAATATTGTTGTATAAAACTAATGTCTTTAAATTTTTCATAATACTCATACAATACTACAAACATCCAAAGCGTAGCATCAGCAGTATTATATTCAGGTGCTTCATCTTTATCGCTGAAGCGGTTGGGTAACATGCCTTCACTAAGATTTGCCAGAAAAGATGTAAGTATAGATTCAGAAATTGCCTTTTCACCTGTAGCGATAGTGAGCCCCCGCATGGCTATCATGGTATCCCTTCCCCAATCAGTAAACCAATGGTAGCCTGCAACAATAGACTTATGATTGGTACTTTTTCTGTCAACTATAAATTGGCTGCCCGATATAATGAGGTCTTTTAAAAATTTATTTTTTTCATCGACCGCAATATTTTGTAAGCGGATTATTTCATCAGCAATAAGTAATTCAGGATTTTTGGCCAAAACATTTTCATCCAGTGAAAATATTATTTGTACAGACTTTCCTGCTTGCAGCGATGTGGTAAAACAGCCTGCCGAAAACATATTTTCAGCAAAATCAAAACCACGGTCTTGCTCCTGAAAATACTCTACGTTATGATAAATCACTTTGTTTTCTTCAAAATGGCCGTCACTTATTTTACAATAAACTTTTTGTGGCAGCGTGGTATGTTGAACAGCAATAACATCATTGTTCATTTCTGTAACGTAAGAATCCGTATTGGTTTCATTATTGAGGGAATGATAATCCCTTAAAACATAAAAGGGGTTTAGTTTTAACTGAAAAACCGTTTTGCCCCGGTTGATATATTCAACAATTACGGTGTTGCTTCCCTGAATCATACAAACTAATTTTTCAATCTGTATTTCATTTTTAAGATTATATGCAAAAGTAGGTATCGGCTGTTTCGTAAAGCTATGCTGATGAATATAGCCATTAGGATGAAAGGTGCCTGGATACTGATTTGTGGAAATATCAATAGCTTCCTTTGTTGGAGTAATAACTGTTTCTTCAATCTTTGAAACCATTACATATCTTTCTACAGGTGGGTTCAATGATGCCACTAACAAGCCATGATAACGGCGAGTATTCATGCCGCATAACGAAGACGAACTATAACCCCCTATACCATTTGTAACAACATATTCTTTGTTTTTTATAGCAATAATGTCTTTTGTGTCTTCCATGGTGCTAATCATTTTTGCTTAATAGTGTGAGATAGTTGAAAGTAGAGTCAATATTGAATTTTAATCAGGTAGTAACTATTGGTTATTTAATAAAGTATTTATAGTCTTTCAAAGTCTTTTAAAGTACCCAGTTTAGCTTGTTGTACATTTAAAACATTTCCGTCAGCATCTGTTACAAATGCCACCACTCTTGTGTTTGCTGTATTATTTATATTGGCGGGTAATGAAAGGCTATAATTTTTTTCATTATTGATCCCGGCATTTGCAATGGCATCTCCTTCTAAGGCACTAACTACGGAACGAAGGATTCCATCGTAATTAAAATTGGGAATGTTTGCCTGTCCTCCATAAAGATTTGAGGAGTAATTTCGTTGCGTATATTTTAAATTATCTTCTACCAAATACACAGTAAGTTTTGCATTACTAGTTAATGCTTCCTTGTAAGCAACCTTTACTGTTACAGTTAAATTATTGGCGGCTAAACCGGAGTTTATAGAAATGCCGGTATTGGAAGAAACCTTTATTTCGTTGAGAACCTGCTGTACATTTTCGTACTGTGGGCCGTTCCAATTGATAGTCCGGTTTATATGACCAGTAGGCACACCGCTTACACCACGCAGGGCTGCCAAATTATTTCCTTGTGTGGTGGTAAAAGGGTCGCTACCAAATAAATGTATGCCTACTGTAATGGCTTTGGTTGTTTGCTGGTGTAATAAATCTACACCATACAAAAGCCTTGGACAGTTGCCACACCATGTGCCTGAATATTCTTCTACCAGTACATTGCTTACATAGCCTGAAAGTGTGGGCACTACGCTTATGGTTAGTATATCAGTAGTAAGAGTGCCCTTTTTAGCATATACAGCAAAAGTGCCTGTTTGACTAAAGGTATATGTACTACCTGTAATGGCGGTGGCATTTACAAATATTGTAGCGGCACTTGTTACATTATTATTATTAATGGAAGAAAATACTGAAAAACTTACTGTTGTACCTATCACAACGGTAGAGGTATTTGCTTGTATACTAATGGTTTCGTTTACTGGTGGTGTAAAGTCTGACTCGGTTTTAGTACAGGATTGCAAAAAAAACAGGCAAACTGTTGCAGATAAAATAAAGGCTATTTTTTTCATGTTTATGATTTTCAGTATAGACGGGAACTCAGGGTTTTCCTTACAATATATCTTTTGTAAGGAAAAAGAGCATAATGCGTCTGTCCATAGTGCCTGGGATTTAACTCAGGTACGCAGATATTGAACGCTAAGTTTGAATTATTAAACTAAAAATTGTATGAAAGTGTTCGTTGCTTTTTTTTTGATTACGGCTTTACAAACGTCTTTTGTCAAAGCACAGGAAATACCCTCTTTTACAGTAACTGATGCAGATGGAAAATTGTTTAAGACAGCAATGCTCAACGAAAACGATAATAAAGTAAAAGTATTATCATTTTGGGCCACCTGGTGTGTACCCTGTATTAATGAGCTGAGTACCATAAATGATTTAACCACATCCTGGAAAAAAGATTTAGAATATGACTTTTATGCCATTTCGCAGGATGATAGCCGCAGTGCCAAAAAAGTATCTTCATTAGTAAATGGCAAGGGGTGGGAATTTGCCATACTGTTAGATAAAAATCAGGATTTTTCAAGATTGCTAAATCTCCCCGGTGTACCTTATACATTGATAGTTAAAAATGGGAAAATTGTTTACCGCCATTTAGGCTATGTAGAAGGAGATGAACAAAAACTGTATGACGTAATAAAAGCGAACCAATAAATGAAACTATTTTTATCTGTAAGCTTGTTGTTTATTGCTTTTGTTACAAAGGCACAGCTAAGTGGTAGTGTAGAATCAAATGGCGCATGGTACCTTGATGACAGCAAAATAAAATTGGAGCAAATTGAAGCCAGAAACAGAATCCGCTCCAACAGCTATTTGCGATTGGATTACAAGTTTAAAAACTTTACAGCAGGTGCTCAGTTAGAATCTTATGTTTCAAAAGCTTTGTTGAATTATTCACCCAATTTTAAAGGAGCTAACTTAGGTACTTACTATGTAAACTATAAAAATGATTCTATTGGTTTAGATATTACTGCGGGACACTTTTATGAACAATTTGGTAGTGGATTAGTATTAAGAACATGGGAAAACAGGCAGCTTGGTATCGCAAATTCTATTGCTGGGGTAAAAGTAAAATATACTCCAGTTTCGGCAATCGGTATTACGGCTTTGTATGGTAAGCAAAGAAATGGTATGGGCTTCGATTTTACCGGGGATAATTTATTTGGACTAAATGCTGATGTAGAACTATCTACTTTACTAAAGAGCAAAAGCCTATTTTATGGTGTGGGCTTTAGTTACATAAATAGAAAACATGATGCCCCCTTAGCAGGACTTTCGAATAGTAATTATCAAACTTCGGCCAGGGCTAATATTAAATGGAAAAATTTTACCGCTGATTTTGAATATGCTTTTAAATCAAAAGATGCTTTAGTAGAGTTTGGCAATATTCGCCCAGAATTTCTATTCGATGGGGATGCTTATTTGCTGAACATTGGTTATACCCAAAAAGGCTTTGGTATTACAACTAATTTTCGCCGGTTAGAAAATTTTGGTATCTATTCGCAAAGAAGTTTAACTGGGAACATATACAACGAAGGTATAGTGAATTATCTTCCAGCATTAACCAAGCAATTTGATTATAGTCTTACTAATATTTATGTATATGCTGCCCAACCCAATATTAGTTTTGAGCCTGATCGGAATAAAGCTGGTGAAATAGGCGGGCAAGTTGAACTGTTTTACAATTTTAAAAAAGAAACTCAATTGGGTGGAAAGTATGGAACTAACATTTCAGTTAATTATTCGCAATGGCATGGCCTTGGTGGCAGGTATATAGCCGCCGAAAGAAAATACAAAGCAGACAAATTAAGCTTTGGGGAAAAATACTATCGGGATGCAAGCCTGGAAATACGTAAAAAATGGCACCCAAAATGGACAACTATTTTTACATACCAGAATCAGTATTATAATGCCAGGTTCGTAGAAGAAGCTATTGGTGAAGTAAATACAAATACAGTTGTGTTCGATAATATTATTCGCTTAAAAAAATCAAAAACAATCAAGCTGCAACTTCAACACCAATGGGCCGATGGTCTTTTTAAAAATTGGGCGGCCCTACAAGCTGAATATAATTTCAATACGAAGTTTTCAATTTTTGGAACTGACTTATACAACTATGGTAATGAGAACAACAACGATAGAATACATTTTTATAATATAGGGGCTGCCTATAAAAACGGTGCCATCCGTGTTCAAACCAGTTATGGGCGGCAACGTGGTGGTTTAATATGCGTTGGGGGTGTATGCAGGTTTGTACCTGAAAGTGCAGGGTTGAATGCAAGTGTTAGTTACAGTTTTTAATCGAAAGATTTAGTCTTAAAAAAAAGCCAGATGTCCATTAGATAAAATAATAGAATCCAGCTTTTAATAAAGAAATAGGATTAAGTAGAATAAGCACAAAGAGCTTTTAATGCTTGATAATTATGTGGCATCTGATGCATCATTCTTTGCACAATATCACCAAACAACCATTCCCTCATATTGCGTTTATTAAAGCGGTAAATGTATTCATCA
>JANNQR010000069.1:0-3795 GCA_031400855.1 Chitinophagaceae bacterium
TTCTTCCTGCCATGCACCGCCTGATATAGTCCGAAAACGGTTGCATGTTCTCCATTGCGTTTTCCTGATATGATTTAGTAATTGTAATTGATATGCCGTCACTTTAATAGTGCATGGCTATTGGTGCATCCCTGTACCCCCAATTATTTATTACTTAAATCAGAAACAAAATGAAAGGAATTATTTTAATGGCTGTAGTTGGCTTGCTGTCAATTACTGTTATTCAGGCACAAATTAAAAATGCCAAAACAGAAACAGTAAAGGTAAACGGCGATTGTGGTATGTGCGAAACCACCATAGAAAAAGTAGGGAATAAAAAAAATCAGTATAAAACAGACTGGGATGCTGACACTAAGCTGGCTATTATCACTTACGATAGTAAGAAAACTGGTTTAGATGCAATATTGAAAAACATTGCTCTTTCAGGTTATGACAATGTTAGTTACCTGGCTCCTGATGAAGCTTACGCAAAACTTCCCGGCTGTTGCCAATATAAAAGAGAGAAAAAGGCAGTAGTAAAAACTATTACAGAGCCAATGATAGATGCTACTGATTCTACACCAAACCATACCAGCCATACCCAGGAGAATAATACAATGGATATGCAGGAAACAAGCCAGCTACAAGGAGTTTTTGAAAACTATTTTGCACTGAAAGATGCTTTAGTAAAAACCGATGGAGCAACTGCTTCTGCAAAAGCATCTGCAATGCTTACTGCCTTAGATGCAGTGGAAATGGGAAAACTAAAAATGGAAGAGCATACTGTATGGATGAAGATTGAAAAAGGTCTGAAAACAGATGCACAGCATATTAAAGAGAACAAAGACACAGAGCATCAACGGGAACATTTTATGTCACTGTCTAAAAATATGTATGAACTGATAAAGGCCGCTAAACTTGCTGAAACGGTGTACTATCAATTTTGCCCAATGGCTAACGATGGTAAAGGTGCAAACTGGTTGAGTAAAGAGAGTGCCATCAAAAACCCATACTATGGTTCTCAAATGCTCTCTTGTGGTAAAGTAATAGAAACTATTAAACAATAAAATTTAGTACAATGAAAAAAATATTAATTAGCTCCATCATACTATTTGCTTCTGTTATAGCAAATGCCCAAATTACAAAAGCTGAATTAACAGCAACCGGCCTTACCTGCTCCATGTGTTCAAAAGCAACTTACAAACAACTAACATCTATACCTGAAGTGGAGAAAGTGGAAACCGATTTAAACAAAACGGCTTTTATACTTTATTTTAAAAACGGAAGTACTGTAAACCCAGGCAATCTGAAAAAGAAAGTTGATGATGCCGGATTTTCTGTGGGTGAGTTAGTAGTTGTATTCAACTTCAATAATCAGAAAGCAGAAAACAATAGTTCGTTTATACAGGATAACATTACTTATACTTTCATGGATACCAAAACCGGAGTTTTAGCTGGCGAAGTAAAAGTGCAAATTTTGGATAAGGGTTTTGTTGTTGAAAAAGAATACAAGAAACTTTCCAAGCTGGTAAAGCAGTATCCTTCTTATGCTACCATCAACAATAATTTATATCATATTAAAACATTGTAGTATGAAGAAATTGTTTTTTATTATTGCCGCTTTTTTTTCACTGGGGGTAAAAGGGCAAGAACTGTTTGTATTTACCGAACCAGCCAGTAATATGCCTGCAAAATCATTAGGTGTAAGAGATATGAATGCTTTTATGTTTGAAAAAGATGGCAAACTTAATTACCACAACATGCCGGAGCTAATGTGGGGCATCAATAAAAAATGGATGGTGCATGTGCAGGGTTTTATCAGTAACCGGCAGGAAGGTGGATTAGAAGCCGAAGGTGGTAGCCTCTATGCCAAGTATCGTTTTTTGAGTAAAGATGCTATTCAAAGTCATTTCAGAATGGCAGCCTATGGCCGGTATAGTCTTAACAGGGCTGATATACACCAACAGGAGATTGAAACAATGGGCCACAATACCGGCTATGAAACAGGTTTGATTGCCACTCAATTATTACACAAAGTTGCTATCAGCAGTTCGATTAGTTATGAAAGGGCTTTGGATAATAAACCAGCTTACAAATTTCCTGAAACTGAAAGTAACAGTGCTGTTAATTATACTTTATCAGTAGGTAAACTAATGCTTCCCAAAGTGTATAAAGACTACAAGCAAACCAATATGAACCTGATGCTGGAATTACTTGGTCAACGATTAAATGATAATGGCAAATCGTATCTCGATATTGCTCCGTCTGTACAGTTCATCATCAATAGCCAGGCAAGGATTGATATTGGATACCGCCAGGAGCTTTATTCTACAATGAAACGTACAGCACCTAATGGTATTGTATTAAAATTTGAGTACACTTTTTTTAATGTTTTTAAATAATTATTGGAAATGAAACAACTACTAACAATAATCTTAATTGGATTTTCAACTTTGTTATTCTCTCAGGATAAAGTAAGTTTTCTAACTCCACCACCAAGCCCGGAAGCATCCTTTACGCAACAAATGGTAAACGGAGAAATAACAATTACTTATTCCCGGCCACTGGCAAGAGGAAGAAAAGTATTTGGCGGACTGGTTCCTTTTGATAGCCTTTGGAGAACCGGTGCAAGCGGAGCAACTACCATCCATTTGTCTGAAGAAATAATAGTGGGTAATAAAATCCTCAAAGCGGGGAAATATGCACTTTTTACTATTCCCGGAGAAAAAGAGTGGACAATTATAATTAATGCAGATACAACATTACATGGGGCTTTTGGATACGATATTAAAAAAGATATACATCGCTTTAAAGTAAAATCAGAAAAAAGCCATTCTTTCTCAGAAGCATTTACTATTGAGTTAAATGAAATAACAAATAAAGGTGAGGGCTTCCTTAATCTTACCTGGGAAAACACATTGGTTAAAATACCACTCAAAAGCCCGGTGGATGAAAAAGTAATGGCTGAGATAAACACCCGGCTGATTAATGGAAAAGAGCAAAATACCGAACTGTTTTATCAGGCTGCTAACTATTATTATACTACGGGAAGAGATTTAAAACAAGCCGCTGCCTGGGTGGCGGAAGCAGAAAAGGCGGATAAAGAGAATTTCAATTACCCGAATTTACTTCAAAAAATTCTGGCAGATTTAAAGGATTACAAAGCTGCTATCCCTGCTGCAAAAAGAGCCCTTGCATTGGGTGAAAAGAAAAAAATGACCAATGCAGTTACAGCACTGAAAAAACGGATAGCTGAATGGGAAAGTAAATAATTACTTAACTAACTACTTAAATTTTAGAATGTTGAAATTAATATTTTTTACAACCATTTTTCTTATTTCTGTTAATGAGTTGCAGGCACAAAATACTTTTAAAGCAATCATAAAAGACAGTATTACCAAAGAACTACTGGAAGGAGTAACAGTTAGTATTAAGAATACTACCAATACTACTAAATCAAATGAGGCTGGTAAAATAAACTTCATAAACATCGCCGATGGACAACAGGTATTTATTATC
The DNA here is from genome assembly GCA_031400855.1 of Chitinophagaceae bacterium. Classification (GTDB taxonomy): domain Bacteria; phylum Bacteroidota; class Bacteroidia; order Chitinophagales; family Chitinophagaceae; genus JJ008. Next base: position 3,499 of record JANNQR010000069.1, read on the forward strand.
AGTTATGTAGGTTATAAAACAAAAGAAACTGTTTTTTCATTTCCATTTCTGGACACAGCAACAATTGAACTGTTGCTTTCTGCTGAAGAAGGCCAATTGGAAGAAGTGGTGGTGCAGGGCACAAGGAGTAATCGCAGCATTGCCAACACTCCTACCAGGGTTGAAGTATTGACAGAAGAAATTGACGAAGCAAGTACAATGGACCCAAGTAAAATAGCTCACCTGCTTACACACAGCACCGGCATACAGGTACAGCAAACTTCTGCTACCAGCAACACGGCCAATGTACGTATACAG
>JANNQR010000070.1:0-56376 GCA_031400855.1 Chitinophagaceae bacterium
GAAAGTAGAGAGTTCTAAAGCAATAATTATCCTCCCTGCAAATCAACCTGCGTACAACAAGCATATTGCCAAAATTGCCCGATCACTAAAGTAAAAAAGTCATTAAATTAGAGGGCAACTTCGGCAATATGCTAGCCGTTGTGCAATATTACAATTGACATTCCTAATTAAAACAAACTAAATGAAAAATAATCTTTGTAAGCTTTTTGTTTTTCTGTTGCTATTAAGCCTTGGTTGCAATTCTGATAAACAAAATAATAATAATACCGATACAGCATTTACAAGATTTGAAGATACATTTCTGGATGCTTATTGGAATCAATACCCCAACCTTTCCATTTATTCTGGCTATGGCAAATACTATGATAAGTTGGTTGTGCCAGACAGTTCGACTTTTGCAGGTAAAATTTCCTTCTCCAAAAATTGGATTGATTCATTAAACAAACTCGATTTTAAACAGCTTAGTGAAAATAATAAAATCAGTTTCAATATTATTAAGAACCAGTTGGAAAGTGATATCTGGTACACTGCTGTTTTTAAACTACAGGAATGGGATGCTTCCATTTATAATATCAGTGGTCCTTGCGACTATATTATTAACCAGCCTTACGCCTTATTGGATGAGCGGCTTAAAATATTAACCTCTTATCTGCAGCATGCCGATGACTATTATACAGCAGCCTTGAACAATCTACATCGGCCAACTAAAGAACATGTGGAATTATCAATATTGCAAAATCAGGGGGGAATAAGCGTTTTTGGCACAGCCCTTATGGACTCCATAAATACCTCCCATTTGACCAAAATTGAAAAAGACAGTTTACGTCAAAACATAAACAAGGCTATAGTTGCTATGAAAGGTTTTACTTCTGCTCTTAAAGCAATGGTGGCGGATAAAAATTATGTGTTTAGGAATTTTAGGATAGGAAAAGAAATATTCGCCGAAAAATTTAAATACGACCTTGTTACAGACCTTACCCCTGAACAGGTTTATGAAAAAGCAGTAGCCGACAAACAATTCTATCATAAAAAAATGTTTATGATGGCAGACAGTGTGTGGTCAAAATATTATTCAACACAACCCAAACCGAAAGATAGTTTGCAGCTTGTACAGATGGTACTGAATAAAATTCAACTCAATCATGCCAAGCCTGCAGACTTTTTCAATTCAATTAATAACCAGGTATATGAGCTGAAGAAATTCATTATTGAAAAAGACTTATTTGATTTTGATACCACCGCTACTCCAATTAAAGTCAGGTTCATGCCTGAATATGCCAGAGGGGTAAGTACAGCAAGTGCTGATTTTGTTCCTCCTTATCAAAAACAAGGAACAACTTATTATAATATTGACGACCTGACACTTTATACACCGGAAAAAGCGGAGGAAGCTTTACGGATTGATAACTATTATACTTCACAAATGTTGTCAATACATGAGGCTGTTCCAGGGCATTGTATGCAGGGCATTTATAACAATAAAAAATCCCCCGATATAATACGGTCGGTATTTCAAAATGGGGCGATGATAGAAGGCTGGGCAGTTTACACCGAAGCAATGATGGTTGAGAACGGCTGGGGCAATCATTCGCCTGAAATAGAACTTGCACTTGGTACATGGAGTCTGCGGGAGCTGGGAAATGTAATTATTGATTACGATATTCAATGTTTAAACAAATCCGAAAAAGAAATCACAAATTTTTTGAACAAAGAATGTTTTCAATCAGTTTCAGATGCACTAGACAAATATCATCGGGCAACCGTTTCACAAGTACAACTTTGTTCTTACTATACAGGCGCAACAGCGATACAGGATCTCCGTGATGAATATAAAAAGAAAATGGGTAACCAATACAGCCTGAAAGACTTCCATGAAAAATTCTTAAGTTTTGGCAGTTCTCCCGTTAAATATATAAGAGAAAGAATGTTACAATGATAAACATAGGATGGGGTTTTATGCAAGTTGGACTTGACAAACTAAGCTTCAGCAAATTGTGTATCGTCCTGAAATAGGATTACACAAAAAAACTTATGCTCTTTATTAAAAAACCGTTAAGTGAATTTGCTAACTTCGAAAAGTAGGAGTGTTTAAACTTTCTACAAACCTGCTTTTGAACAATAACAGCAACATAAAAAATTTACTCGGCCAAACGGACATCTACCTCCTTGATCAGATCATAAAAGGCCGGTACCAGGCACCTGATAAAATTCTTGATGCCGGATGTGGTGATGGCCGGAATATGCATTGGTTTTTGCAAAATAATATGGCAATAACCGGAATAGATCAAAATGAAGAAGTGATCACTCAATTGAAAATAAGTAACCCCACTCTTCCTAAAAGCCGGCTACAGGTTTGCCGGGTAGAAACAATCCCTTTACCGGACAATTATTTTGATCATGTCATTTGCAGTGCGGTTTTACATTTTGCTGCTGGCACCAATCATTTTAAAGAAATGCTGGCAGAAATAGTCAGGGTTACCAGGCAAGGCGGCTCAATCTTCATACGTATGGCTTCCAATATTGGTATAGAAGATAAGGTCAACTTAATTAATGATGGTGTATACAATATACCTGATGGTTCTAAAAGATTTCTCCTGAATAAAGCATTGCTGGCAGAAAGTATGGAGCTACTTAACTTATCATTGCTGGAACCATTGAAGACAGTAAATGTGAACGACATTCGTTGTATGAGTACATTGGTCTTGCAGAAAAATTAATTATACTTATTTTCAGATTCTCTCCACTTCAACTCCTCTCAACTCTTTTAAAAGGAATGAAACTTCATCTAACCTGGTTTTGGGCACACCCATTTCGCCATTGCAGGTGTTCCATAAAAAATTGCAAGCCGCTGTTGTGTCTTGCGTGCAGGTAAGTGGGCAGGCAAAAGACCAACAGCATGTAATAAGGAAATTCTAAATTCGTTTATTGGCGTTTCTGCTGCCCCTGGAAGGCTTGACGCAACACACAACAAAGGCCGTTTAAAGATTAAGGGATACCAACAAGGGCAAAAGTGTGCCGAAAATTTTGTACTTTCAATTATCAAAATCTAAGTCATGGCACATTCTGTTTCCAACGATAATAAGCTATCTACTCTTCAGCTTGAGTTTCTGAAGAGTCTGAAATATATGGCTACTGAAAAGCAGCTACAGGATATTAAATCCCTGGTAAGGCATTATTTTGCCCTGCAGTTGGATAATGCCATTGAAAAAGTGGAGACTGAAAAAGATTATACTGCTGCTATCTACGAAAGCTGGTTAAAAACTAACCTTGCTGATGCAAAAACATCTGATTCCTGATGAAAGTAGTTATTGACACCAATTGCCTGCTTAGCTGTATTGGCAAAAAATCTCCTTATCGTAATATCTTTGATGCTTTCCTGGGAAATAGAGTAACAATTTGTGCTAATACAGAAATATTGTTTGAATACGAAGAAGTATTTGACCGTTTCTGGGGTACTGAGGTTACTAATAATCTGTTGGGCTTATTTGAGTCAAGTGACAATTTTGAACAAGTAACCGTCTATTATAATTGGCAATTAATCAATAAGGATGGTGATGATAATAAGTTTGTTGACACTTTTATAGCAGCCGAAGCAGATATTTTAGTATCGAATGATTCTTCTATTACAAGTTTAAGAAACAACAATTTTCCTCCGTTAAAAGTTATGACCCTACAGGAGTTCAGCAATTTCCTGAACCCGCAATAAGACTGAAAACTAAAACTTCTCCAGCTCCGCCCCTCTCAATTCCTTCAACTTACTCAATACTTCATCTAACCTTTTCTTTGGCACACCAATTTCCAACGAACAAAACAATTGCGTTTCGTTTTTCAATACCAAACAATCAAACTGCTTCACCAGTTTCATCACTTCATTCATTTGTTTGTAATCAAATTGCAGACGGTAATTAATCAAAACAGGTTTCTGTATCATGGAAGCAGTTTCCAATGCCAATGCCGCCGAAGTCTTATAAGCATTTATTAATCCGGGTACACCGAGTAAGGTGCCGCCAAAATAACGGACAACAATAATCAATACATTCGTTAACTGCTTGCTGTCTATCTGTCCCAATATTGGTCTTCCTGCTGTGCCGGAAGGTTCGCCATCATCACTCACCCGGTAATTGACGCCATCCAATCCCAACCGGTAAGCAAAGCAATGATGCACTGCTTTGGAATGCTCTTTTTTTAATGCTGCCAGTTTTTCTTTAAACTCCTTTACATCAGTAATTGGATAAACGCAGGCAATGAATTTACTGCCCCGGTCTTTGAATTCGGCAACAGAACCTTTTTCAATCGTATTATAATAAGTATCATTATTCATGTGCTTTTAATCATTGCCGGCAGGCATATAAGTTTCTATCGTATCTGAAAACAGTTCTTCTGATTTAATAGGAATTGCATTCTCCGGTTTTGGAGCATCCAGTCCTGTTACGATAATTAATGAATTATTATGGATGATCCTGATTTCATCCCAGGTTCCATCATCAATAAAAGATTGCAGCAGCCTTGCCCCACCTTCTACCAATACACTCTGGATCTTTAACTGGTACAATGCCTTCATCAGTTGAGGGATAAGATTCTTATCTTTCTCCAGTTTATAATAAACCAAATTTCCTTTTTCTTCCTGCCTGCTTGTATTAAATAAAATTGTTTTTGCTTCTCCGTTAAAAATTTTAAGCGAATCGGGAAGACGAAGCTGCATATCCACCACCAGCCGTACCGGTGAATTTCCGGGCCATAACCTGTTTGTCAGTTCCGGGTTATCTAATAGTGCCGTATTGGTACCAATTAATATTGCAGCTTCTTCACTTCTCCATTGATGCATTAACCGGTTGGAATACTCATTACTGATAAGCAATCTAGCCCCTCCTGTGGAGTGGCTCGGGTAGGCAATTTTTCCATCAGCCGTTTGCGCCCATTTCAAAATAATATAAGGCCGCTGTTCAATATGAAACGTAAAGAATCGTTTATTGATGCTTTTACATTCATTTTCCATTATCCCAACTTCTACTTCCACCCCTGCCGCAATTAATTTTTCTATTCCCTTCCCGTTTACTTCTTTGAAAGGATCACGGCAGCCGATTACAACTTTAGGGATTTTGTATTTAATGATTAAATCGGTGCAAGGTGGAGTTTTTCCAAAATGAACACATGGCTCTAATGAAACATACAAAGTGGATTGACTTAAATCCATCTGGCCGCTTTGAGCGGCCCGATGGATAGCATTTACTTCTGCATGTGCTTCGCCATATTGCTGATGCCAGCCTTCGCCGATGATACGGTCATTATATACAAGCACAGCCCCTACCATCGGATTGGGAGCAACAAATCCGGCTCCCCGTTTTGCCAGTTCCAGGCAACGCTGCATGTATTTATGGTGAATAGTCAATTATGAAAATGAATGCTGCAAATATAACTCATTCCGAAGGTGGCAGAATTGCCTGTTGGCTTTTCCAGTTGTAAGTTTGCTGAAATGACAACACAGGAAGCAACTTATTTTTTATTAACCCAACTCCGTACCATTTACACAGATGGAGAAGCCAGCCAACTAACTGATTGGGTAATGGAAGCACTGACAGGTTCAGATAAAACAGAAAGGATGCAGTATAAAAATACTGCCATGACCAACCAGGAAGAAAAACTATTAAGCACCTATACTGACAGGTTACTGAAGAATGAACCGGTACAATATGTATTAAACGAATCATGGTTTTACGGATCGAAATTTTATGTTGACAAAAACGTATTGATACCAAGACCTGAAACGGAAGAACTGGTTGATTGGATCATCAGCGATTACAAATCTGCACTCACTACAGGCAAATCTGCAGGAACTGAATTAAAAATACTTGATATTGGCTCCGGCAGCGGCTGCATACCCATTTCATTAAAACTAAAAATCCCCCAAGCCGAAGTCTGGACTTGTGATATAAGTACAAAAGCATTGGAAGTGGCAAAAAGAAATGCGTTAGAATTGGGAACAGAAATAAAATTTGTTCAGCTAGATTTTCTTGATAAGGAAGCATGGAAAAACCTGCCCCTTTTTGATATCATCGTTAGCAACCCGCCCTATGTTCCGGAAAAAGATAAAGAGTCGATGAATTCCAATGTACTGGAATATGAGCCATCCACTTCGTTATTTGTTCCGGACGATGATCCATTCGTATTTTACAAAGCCATAGCTGAATTTGGGAAAACACAATTAAAAAAATCCGGAAATATTTATGTGGAGATTCATGAAAGCCTGAGAGCAGCAACAATGAATATTTTTCTATCATCCGGCTATCATCCTGAATTAAAAAAAGATATGCAACAAAAAGACCGGATGATTAAATCCGGTCTGTTATAATTTGAATTGTTTCAACTTTTATTTTACCATGGCCGTAACCTTTGCACTATCTTTTCGGGCAATCCTCATTACCCTGAACACATCGCCATAAAATGCTGCCGTATCTGCATTGATCACAACAGACGGTGTATCAACGATAGAACGGTATTTGATGATTTCCAATTTTAACATGGAATCAAAAATAGCCGATTCAATTTTAGTTGTTCCAATATAGTATTGCTGATCTTTCCCTACTGAAACCACAATATTCTGTTTCGCCTTTGAATCCTTGGTACCTGATGGATTATTCATTTTCACAATATTCGGATTGGCAATGGTAGATACGATCAGGAAGAACATCAACACGATAAACAGGATATCTACCAATGTATCGGTATATACTTCCGATCCTTCTTTATGTTTTTTTCTAAGCTTCATTTGTTTAGTTTATCGGGTAGGTTCTTGTAAAATATCCAAGAAATCAGAAGAGGCCGCTTCAATTTTATGAGATGATTTATCTATTTGTGTATTTAAATAACTGTAAGCAAGGTATGCCCCCAACCCAATCAAAAGCCCTGTAATTGAAGTGATCAATTTTGTATAGATACCGCCGGCAATTGATGATGGCGTAAACTCTGCAGAAGAAGTAATTCCGGAAAATAACTGCATCATTCCTACCAATGTGCCCACAAAACCAAATATCGGTGCGGCTTTTGCTATCACTGATAAAAATCCCAGATTCTTTTCCAGCTTATACATTTCCAATACGGCAATATTCTCCATGCTTTTTTCAATACTATCAATGGGTTTGCCAATCCGCTGAATACCTTTATCAATTACCCTGGCAACAGGATTGTTGATATTCTTCGCAAAATTTCTTGCTGCGGCTACATTACCGGTAATAATATTGTCACGAATAATATTCATGAAATTGTTGTCAATTCTGCTGGCATTTCTGATTGCAAAATATCGTTCTGCAAAAAAATAAACGGCCAGTAAAAGCATTATTCCCAGTGGTATCATGATCCATCCGCCGGTCATTAATAATTCTCCAAAACCGATGTAGCCATCGCCGTTTCTGTCGCCAGCTACTTTTTTTACTAAGCCTGCAGCTGTGTCGGTGATTTGTAATAAGTCAAACATAATTTTTCTTCTTTAGGTGTAAAAGTAGGTGTTGCCTTTTAATTATCTTTTTTGTGTTTTCAACAATTTTCAATAACAAGAAAATGAATTCCTGATAATGTTTCATTGAACGAGAAAAATAATGCCACGTTGTACTGAGTAGAGAAGTTTTAGAGTTCTTTAACAAGAAAAGCCCGGAAGACGATTCAATTAATCTGAATTGTTTTCCGGACTTTGGGTCTGATTTTGCAGACCTGGTTAATTATCTGTTCCCGCCCTTTTTATCATCAAAGCCTGTATCTGCTTCATTGTTTTTTCCATACCATCCGGACTGCCATCAAGGAATATTACATTGCCTTTGCCATACTCTGCAAAATTCTTAACCGCTTCTGTCCACATACTAAAAAGGATAACATTTGTGTCTAAATTAGCCTGCTTCATTTGCTCGGCAGCTTCTGTCATACCTTTTGCCACTTCCTGGCGGAATAGCGCCACACCCTGCCCACGGAGCTGAGCTGCCGTTCTTTCCGCTTCTGCAGATATTTTTATTGAATTACCTTCTGCTTCAGCAGCTTTTGTTTTAGTAATTAATAATGCCTGTCCTTCGTTTTCAGCAGCAGCTTTCAGGTTATTTGAAGCAACCACTTTACTCATCGAATCAAGAATCACTTTATCAAAGGTAATATCGTTGATCTGGAGGTCAAGTAAATGGTATCCCCACTCTTCCAGTGTATGATCAATTTCTACTTTTACATATTCTACAATCTCCCGTCGAAGGCCCAATACTTCTGCCTGCTTCTTCGTAGCTACAAATGAACGGATATTACCTTCGATCGTTCGGATCAATGCCTGCATGAGGTCTTTATCGCTGATAAATTTAAAAGCCACTTTTTTAATCGTCTCCTCACCGGCATTTTGCACGGCAAAAAGCATCATCACTTTAAAATACACATTGGCCTGGTCTTGTGTTACTGCCTGGAACTCCAATTCTACCGAACGGTTTTGAATAGAGAGTTTTTTGTAAATCTGTTCGATTAAGGGTATTTTGAACCTTAGTCCCGGTCCGGCAATTCTCCTGTATTTTCCAAACATAGTTACAACAGCGATGGTACCCTGATTGACAGTGTACAAACCACTGAAAAAAATTATAACCAATACAAGAGCCCACCAATATTCTGCAAACATTTTAGCGAAGTCCATAATTTTTGATTTTAACTGTAAGGTACAACTAACTTTCTTCTTCCCAGACGATAACCAGGTGTACCATTGTTTCTACAGCTTTATTCATATCCTGCACACTGATATGTTCTAATTTGGAGTGAATACCCTGTTCTCCGGCAAAAAGATTTGGGCAAGGTAAACCCATGAAGGACAAGCGGCTGCCATCTGTTCCACCCCGTATACTTTCTATTTTTAATTGAAGGCCGGCTCTTGAAATAGCTTCTTTCGCAAAATCCACTATCTGAGGGTGCTGGTCTAGTATCTCTTTCATATTGCGGTATTGCTCCGTTACATGAAATTCAAATGTAGCTTTTGGGTATATACGCATTCTCTCTTCGATCTGGGTCCTTAAATAGTCTTCTTTTTTTACCAACCCATCCGTTTCAAAATCACGGATGATAAAATCGATGGTACATTTTTCAGCAATACCCTCAATCCTTACCGGGTGAATAAAGCCTCTTTTTCCATCTGTTGATTCAGGTGATAATCTATCCTTTGGTAATGCCGCCAGTATCTCTCCTGCAATCTTCATTGCATTGATCATTTTATCTTTTGCATAGCCGGGATGAGCAATCACTCCATGAATAATAACCTGAACACCATCAGCACTGAAAGTTTCATCTTCTAATGAACCGGCTTCTCCACCATCCAATGTGTAAGCAAAATCAGCACCCAGTTTTTTCAGATCCACTTTAGCAGTTCCTTTACCCACTTCTTCATCAGGAGTGAAAAGAATTTTTATTTCGCCGTGCTTCACTCCTTTATTACTCATTAAGAAATTTGCCAGGTCCATAATTTCTGCTACACCCGCCTTATCATCTGAGCCAAGTAAAGTATTTCCTGATGCCGTGATGATATCATTACCGATCTGCGTTTTCAGATAAGGATATTCACTCATTCGCAACACCTGGGTCTTATCGTCTGGCAATACAATATCTTCTCCCTGGTAATTTTTATGAAGTAACGGTTTTACATTAGTGCCACTACAATCAGGTGCCGTATCCATATGTGCACAAAAACAAATGACAGGTACTTTCTTCTCAGTTGTTGAAGGAATGGATGCATACACATAACCCCATTCATCCAGATGTGCATCTGCCAGGCCAATTTGTTTTAATTCTTCAGCCAGTACTCTGCCCAGATCTTTTTGCTTCTCAGTAGTGGGAAAAGAATTTGATTGTGGATCGCTTTGTGTATCTATTTGTACATACCGAAGAAACCTTTCTGCTGCAGTGAATTGGTAATTTTCAAACATATATTTTCATTTGGGGGATGTAATATACTAAAAAGAAAGTGGTTTGCAGTAAACGACACTACAAACCACAAACAATTAAATATTAAATTATGGCAAGATAATCAGTGGGCTGCCACCAACAATTTCAACCAGTTCTAAATCGAATATTAAATCCTGGCCCGCCAGCGGGTGATTGGCATCCAGCATCACTACATCCTCTTTTATTTCTACAATGGTAACCTGGAACTGCTGTCCCTGCTGGTCACTCATGCCGAGTGGCAGACCAATTTCCAAATCCATATCCTCCGGAAATTTGTCTTTTGGCATTTCTATTACCATATCAGGGTTTCTGGGACCATAAGCATCGTCAAAAGGGATATTAACTGTCTTTTTTTCTCCAATTGCCATACCCGTTACTCCATCATCAAATCCTTTGATAACCATTCCGCTGCCAACTTCAAATTCCAGGGGTTCACGACCTGTAGATGAATCAAATGTTTCTCCGGTTGTTAATTTTCCATGATAATGAACTTTAATTTTATCACCGCTTTTTACCTGTGCCATTGCTTTATATTTTAATTTAAAAAATGGCTTGCAAGGTAAGTTAAAAACACCAATGCAACCATTCAAATATTAAACGTTGTCTGGTTATATATTTTCTTTAATTTCCCTCTTATTAAATTAAGTTCAATGAAACTAATTACAGCCTTTTTACCGGTATTTTTATTTGCAACAGCTTGCTCGTCACAAAAGCCCAGGGCTCAGTCTTCAGAAGTTGCTCCTGTTAAAAAAACAGATGAAATCCTAACCGGCGCTGACCGGATGACTATTTATCTGCCACTAATCAAAGGTAAAAGAGTTGGAATTTTTGCCAATCAGACATCGATGGTTGGCAATACCCATTTGGTTGATACATTAATGAAACTTGGGGTAACTATCAATGCGATTTTTGGACCAGAACATGGGTTTCGGGGTACTGCTGATGCCGGTGAAAAAGTGGGCAATTATACTGACGCAAAAACCGGAATTCCTGTTATTTCATTATATGGCGCCAAAAAAAAGCCATCAACCGAGGATCTCAGTAACATTGATGTACTGATTTTTGATTTACAGGATGTAGGTACCCGGTTTTATACTTTCATCAATTCGATGCAGGATTTTTTGGAAACAGCCTTAGAGAATCATAAACCACTATTACTTTTAGACAGGCCCAACCCAAATGGCTTTTATGCTGACGGGCCGGTGCTTGATTTAAAATTTAAAAGCGGTATAGGCCAGCAACCCATCCCCATTGTTTATGGATTGACGATGGGAGAATATGCAATGATGTTACTGGGGGAAAAATGGCTATCTGAAAAAGCAAATGCAATTAATGCTTTTAATATCACAACAAAACCAACAACTGATACTCCTTTCCATTTTATGGTCATTAAATGCCAGAACTATACACACAAAAGCAAATATGTATTACCCGTAAAACCTTCCCCAAATCTTCCGAATATCCAATCAATATATCTCTACCCTTCCCTCTGTTTTTTTGAAGGAACTGTATTAAGTGAAGGGAGAGGAACAAACAAACAGTTTCAGGTATTCGGACATCCATTGTATCCAAAGAATTTATATTCCTTCACACCCAATCCAAATGAAGGTGCTAAAAATTCAAAGCTTTTTGGACAGCTTTGTTATGGCTGGGATTTATCGGGTACACCTGAAAATGTTTTAAAAGAAGTTGATAATCGAATACAACTAAAATGGTTGATAGAAGCCTACAGCCTGTTCCCGGATAAAAAAGAATTTTTTTTGAAAAATAATTTTTTTAACAAGCTGGCCGGTAATGATGAATTAATGCAACAAATTATTTCCGGTAAACCAGAATCAGAAATCCGCAAAAGCTGGGAACCGAAGCTGGGTGAGTTTAAATTGATCAGGAAGAAGTACCTGTTATATGAAGATTTTGAATAATAGGCTATATTTAAGGATGCGCAAAGATTTGGCATCTTTTGTTCTTGTATTTTTTTTAATTAAAGCTCAGGCCCAGGAAAATACAATTGCATTTACAAATTATACTACCGCTAACGGGCTTGCCGATAATGCAGTCTACAGTTTAATACAAGACAGCCGTGGGTTTATGTGGATAGGAACGAGAGAAGGACTTAGTCGGTTTGATGGCACTAATTTTAAAAACTTTTTTACACAAAAAAATAATAATAACGCTTTACCTGGAAATACAATCAGCTCCCTGCATGAATATATTCCCGGCCATTTACTATTAGCCACAAATGGTGGCATTATCTGCTTCAATACAATTACGCAGCAGTTTTACCAGCCAAATAAATTAAAGGTTACAGAAGTTTTTAGTATCACCCGTTTAAAAAAAGATTTATTTTCCTTCAATAAAAAAGATACTGTTTTCCTTGTAAATGAACATTTAGCAATAACTGATACGCTTGTTCCACCCATCAAAAACAAAAATAATTTTGTAAATTCCTTTCCCCTTGATGAAAAAACACTGCTGGTAGGAAGTTTGCGGAGTTATTTTTTATTTGATATCCCTTCCGGAAAATATACAAGTTTTCTGGATGGGAATGCACTTAGCTACAGAGATAAAACATTTACTTTTCAGTATTATGATACTAAAAACAAATGGCTTTATTTTTCCAATTATTTTGGCGGCTTATACCGCTATTCCTATGAAGGTGTAATGCTTTTTAACTGGAAGAAAGGAAACGGGGTGTCAGAATTAATTGATGCCAATATCAGTTTTATAAAGTCGAAAAATGACAGTACCCTATGGATAGGCGGATACGAAGGTGGTGGTCTGACGGTATTAAATAGCAATAACAACAAACTTAATTACGCAGTTGGTAATGCAATTAACTCTTCACTTGTTTTCAAATCAATGACCTTTAGTTATACAGACAGAGAAAAAAATGAATGGTTGGGCACTAATAATGGTATCAGTATGCTGCATAATACCACGTCCGGTATAAAGAGCTGGAAGGAAGCATTCACAGAAATAAGCAATTCCAATACCCTGTTGAATATTACGAAAGCTGCTGATCAACAGGTTTATGTATCGGTATATGGAACAAACATATCTTATAAAATAAACAAACCAGACGGAGGAGTGTCCCTGCTGAATCCAGGACGAATTCCTTTTACATGGTGTATGAATAATTTTGGGAGCGAACTTATTTTTACAGGAAACGGATCGTCCATTACAAAATATAATCCGGTAACGAATCAATACCAGCAGAGTGATTTCCTGAAAAATTATTTTCCTGCTTCTGATATTGTTATTCTGGCTTTTAAACACAGCAATGGTGACGAGTGGTACAGTGGTAATAATGGGGGTGGTTTTGTCAGGGTTAGTGCTGTGGATGGCTCTATCCATACGTATAAAAAAGATGGCCCAAGGGGGCAATTTACTGTAAGCTATTATGCTAATTATGCAGAAGATAAAAACGGTGACCTCTGGTTTGGTGTCAACAAGTCCGGGCTGTTGCTGCATTGGAATAAAGAAAAAGATTTTTTTACTGAAATAAATTTTGAAACCGTTAAAGATATATCCGGGGAGATAAGGTCCGGTATAACCGACATTGCGCTGGATAAAGACAATAATATATGGCTGGCATTAGATGGAAGCGGGATTATAAAATATGACCCCCGTCGCCATGCAGGTTTTCAATACAGCATTGAAGATGGTCTGCCTACCAACTATTCCTATGGATTGAAATTTGATAATAAAAACAGGCTATGGATCGGCACTCTGAAAGGGTTGAGTTGCCTGCTGGTAAATGAAAAAAGATTTATCAATTTTACAAAAGAAACCGGCTTGCCGGCAGATTATTTTGATGAGCGATGTATGTATTATGACAGCAGCACAAACCAGCTCTGGGCAGGTTCCAAAAATATACTGATGCAGTTTGATCCGGATGTATTATTGAATTCCACACAAAGAGAATTACCGGTTTATATTGATGAAATAATTGTAAACGGGAAAAAATATACCGGTGATGATTCAAATCATCTGCAATTTTCGCCTACACAGAACAATTTGCAGTTTCATTTTATCGGGCTTGATATAAACAACGGAAAAAATATTGAATACAGCTATCTTCTTAGCGGGGCTGATAAAGACTGGAATTTTGCTGGCAGCAATCTTACTGCTTCCTATGCAAATTTAAAACCAGGCAACTATAGATTCAGGATACAGGTAAAGTATAAAGGAGATAAACTATGGAAAGAGATGAAAGAACCTCTTCAGTTTACCATCGCAACTCCCTGGCAAAAAACATGGTGGTTTAAATTAATTGCATTTGCAGCCATCGCTTTGCTGGTCGGTTATCTTATTACTTCCTATTATTCAAGAAAGCTGGAAAAGCAAAAAGCCGAACTGGAGAAACAAAAAGCTGTGGAGCAGGAACGTACCCGCATCAGTACCGATATGCACGATGATTTTGGTGCGTCTCTTTCCAGGATAAAATTCCTGAGTGAAAAGCTGCAGTTGCACAGTCCCGGCCACCTTTCTGAAAAAAATGATCTGGAAAAGATTTCTTTATACAGTGATGAAATGGCAGAAAAAATGAACGAAATAGTATGGGCACTTAATCAGCGATATGATTCCTATGGGGACCTTGTCAGTTTTTGCCGGTCCTACGCTTCCGAATATTTGCAGGATAAAAACATTAAACTTCATTTTAGTTCCGGCGAATTAAGTGAGAAAAAAATTCAGGGAGAAGTTCGGAGAAATATTTTTTTAGTAATAAAAGAGGCATTGCATAATATTGTAAAACATGCCAGGGCCACAGAAGTAAGTATTTCATTTACCCATACTAAAGATTTGACTGTAACCATTCATGATAACGGGAAAGGGATTGATATGGCAAACCTGCGTCCTTTTGCCAACGGTCTGGAAAACATGAAAAAGAGAATGGCGGATGTTCAGGGTAGCTTTTATATAGAAAATAAAGCAGGCACTCAAATCAGTATAAATGCCCCGGTATAACAAAATGCCTATATGCCAGTAACCAGTTACCGCTTAATTTGCACAAATGAAAACCATTAAACTTGTTATAGTAGAAGACCTGGAAGAAGTATCAGAAGGCTTAAGCGAATTCATCCGCAGGGATAATGAATTACAACTACTGAGTACTTTCAGAACAGCCGAAGCCGCTGTTCTGGAACTCCCTATATTAAAACCCGATATTGTAATAATGGATATTAACCTGCCGGGTATCAGTGGTATAGAATGCATCAGGCAAGTAAAGAAAACGGGTATCTCCATGCAGTTTATGATGTTTACTGTTTACGAAAACAACGACCAGGTTTTTGAAGCGCTGAAAGCTGGTGCCAGTGCATACCTGCTGAAAAAAACATCCCCAATTCAAATAATAGAAGCAGTAAAAGAATTATACAATGGTGGCTCCCCTATGAGTGCATCTATAGCCAGGAAATTAGTTACTATTTTCCAGGAACAGCAGCAGGGGCCAAACAATGAAGCGGCTGTGCTTACTACAAGAGAAAAAGAAGTATTGGAACACCTTGCCAAAGGAATGTTATATAAAGAAATTGCCGAACAACTTGGTATCAGCTTTCATACGGTGCGGCAGCATATCGGGAAAATATATGAAAAGCTGCATGTACAAAATAAAACCGAGGCCATCAATAAAGTGTATGGCAAAAGGGTATAGCCCCATCCCACAAAATACCTATCCCCTATTACCTTATTTGCCTATTTAACAAAAGATGCTTGCCGGTTAGCTTTGTACGAAAGTTTACAAATGAAAAAAATATTTTTACTGCCGGTATTTGTTTCATCGTATCTTTTTTGCGTTGCACAGAACGTAGGTATTGGCACCACAACTCCGCAAGCAAGGCTGCATGTAACGGATAGTAGTGTATTGTTTTCTGCAACAGGATTGGCGTCTGCAACACCAGGTAACCCTCCCGTAAGTGGTGCTGGAAGGAGGATGATGTGGTATTCGGATAAAGCTGCTTTCCGGGCAGGATATGTAAATACAACAAGTTGGGACAGGGACAGTGTAGGTCTTTATTCAACAGCATTCGGCAATAATAACCAGGCAATAGGTAATTCTTCTTTTGCTGCAGGAAATACCAATAATGCAACAGGTGATAATTCAATCGCACTGGGATTAAGTACAAATGCATCCGGTAACACATCATCTGCCTTTGGTTATCTTACAATTGCATCCGGAGTTGTTTCAACAGCCATGGGCTATAACAATATCGCCAGCGGATTCGCTTCAACAGCCATGGGCTATAACAATATTGCCAGCGGGCCTTACTCAACTACTATAGGAGCCACTAATATTGCCAGTGGCAATGTTTCCACTACTATTGGCAGGGGTTTATTAGCCAGGTCTTTTCGTGAAACAGTAGTAGGAAGCTGTAATACAGATTACTCACCTGCGGGTATATCAGTATGGAATACTGCAGACCGACTGCTTGTTGTGGGCAATGGTGCAGATACCAGTGCCAGTGCCCGGTCAGATGCAATGGTGATTTTAAAAAATGGAAATACGGGCATAGGCACCAGTACTCCGCAAGCAAGACTGCATGTTGCAGATAGCAGTGTGTTATTTTCTGCATCTGGTGACATACCTGTAACACCCGGGCTGACTCCTGTTCAGGGAGGGGGAAGAAGAATGATGTGGTATCCCGATAAAGCTGCTTTCAGGGTTGGTTATGTAAATAATACAGGCTGGGATAACAGCAATATAGGTAATTACTCTGTAGCATTGGGCCGGGATAACGTGGCATACGGCTCATCTTCTGTTGCGATGGGAGTGAACACAGGTGCTATCGGCAATTTTTCAACTGCAATGGGGGGCAGTACAGTTGCATCCGGCACTTCTTCTACCGCAATGGGAGGTCTCACAACTGCTTCTGCCAATTACTCTACTGCAATGGGATTTACTACAACTGCTTCTGGCTGGTACTCTACCGCCATGGGATTTACTACTACAGCTATGGCAGCTGGTTCAGTTAGTATTGGTTATTTAAATGATATTTCCGACAGCCCTAGCCCGGGTTTTCCTGCATCTACCGACCGTATTTTTCAAATTGGTAACGGTATTTCTGTTGGTTCAAGAAGTAATGCACTAACAGTGCTAAGGAATAGTAATATGGGTATTAGCACCACTAATCCCCGTTTTCCATTAAGTTTTAATACGAATAACGGAGATAAGATCAGTTTGTATGATGACGGTAATCCGTCGCAACTGCATTTTGGGTTTGGTATTTTTTCAAACCAGTTGCTGCAGGTGCATAGCGCTACAGCAGGTGATGATATTGCATTTGGATATGGCAACAGTGCAAGCTTTTCAGAAAGAATGCGGATTAAAGGGAATGGGAATGCTGGCATTGGCACAGCCACACCTGCTGCCAGATTACATGTTGCTGACAGTAGTGTATTATTTACTGCACCCGCCAACTTACCAGTCACACCAGGCAATACACCAGTAAGCGGCGCCGGTAATCGGATGATGTGGTATGCGGATAAAGCATCTTTCCGGGTTGGTAATATTATCAACGATAGTTGGGATAAAGATAAAATTGGTAATATGTCATTTGCAGCAGGCAGCAATACACAGGCAAGCGGGATCACCTCTGCTGCCTTTGGAAATTTTGCCTTTGCAACAGGAGATATATCGACAGCGATAGGCAACAGTGTTTTTGCAAAAGCAAAAATGGCAACCTCATTGGGTACTTATAATGACAACACGGATGCCCCAAATCCGGCTGTTGAGGCATCAACAGACCGGATCTTTCAAATAGGAAATGGTTCAGGAAATCTTTCCCGCTCCAATGCACTTACTATTTTGCGTAATGGCAATATGGGTATGGCAGGAGTTATCAATCCGGTCAAACCGCTTTCTTTCCCTGCTTCATTAGGAGAAAAAATATTACTGTATCCCGGTGGCGCAGGTGAAGTGGGTATTGGAGTATATGGGAATGAATTGCGGTTACATTGTGATAATCCCGGATCCATGGTTTCTTTCGGTACGCAGGATAATTTCGGTGTATTTACACAGGCAGGCAGGTTTCAGATCAGTGCCCCCTATGCGCTGTATGTAAATGGAAGCATCTGGGCCAACGGCACTACCTATGCCAGCGATGAACGTTTCAAACAAAATATTACAGCTATTCAATCTGCATTACAAAAACTATTACAAATAAACGGTGTAGAGTATGAAATGAGAGCCGACGAGTTTCCTAAAAATCATTTCCAGGGAAACAGGCAGATCGGTTTGCTGGCACAGAATGTAGAAAAAATTATTCCGGAAGCAGTGAATGAAATAGATGGCTATAAAGGTGTGGACTATGCAAGATTGGTACCGTTGCTGATTGAAGCCATTAAAGAACAAAATAAAAAAATGGAAGTACAACAAAACCAAATTGATGAACAAAGAAAAATGATTGAACAACTTTTAAAAAAATAGTGTATGAAAAAAGTATTTGCATTTATAATTACGCTTTCCTATTGTATGATTTGTACGGCACAAAACGTAGGTATTGGTACTACTACACCTGATAACAGCGCCATCCTGGATATTAAAAGCAGCACGAAAGGCCTGCTGATACCACGCATGAGTTCGGCAGCTGTTACGGCAATTGCAAATCCGGCTAAAGGATTGCTTGTATTGGATACGGCTAAAAACCAGTTAATGGTAAATATGGGAACTGCCGCAGTACCTAACTGGCAAACCATTGTTGCCACAAGCGGATGGAGTTTATCGGGAAACTCAGGAATTGATTCAGCCACAAATTTTATAGGAACGCTGGATGCCAAACCCTTTATCATAAGGGTGAATAATGTGCGTTCGGGATATGTAGATACCATCACCAACAACACTTCATTTGGGTTTAGAGCGCTTGACTCTTCTACCACCGGTACCTGGAATACCGCTATAGGTTTTAAATCCCTGACAGGTAATAAAACAGGTGAAAATAATACAGGCCTGGGATGGGGTGCTTTACATTTTAACTCAACAGGTTCTTTTAATACAGCATCCGGAGTTTATGGCTTGTACTCCAATACCACCGGAAGCCAGAATACGGCAATTGGCCAGTTAGCCATGTACCTCAATACTACCGGCGGCCAGAATATCGCATTGGGCAGCGATGCTATGCGGCATAATAATTCCGGCAGCAGTAATATCGCAATCGGGTACACTGCCTTATATTTTAATACAAGCGGATATTCGAATATTGCAGTTGGTACCGGTGCTTTATTTAACTCTGGTAACCGAAACAACCTGGTGGCCGTTGGCGATTCTGCTCTTTTTAATAATGGAGTAGGTGCAGTTAATCTTTATGATGGTACAGGAAATTCAGCATTTGGTTCCAAGGCATTATTCGCAAATACTACCGGTTATTATAATACAGCAACGGGTTCTAATGCGCTCAGAAATAATTCAACCGGTGTTCAAAATACAGCCAATGGTACCGGGGCGTTAACCACTAATACAATTGGAAGTGCTAATACTTCCATGGGTTTAAATTCTATGTTTTTCAACTCCTCAGGAAACAATAATACGGGTATAGGAAACGCTGTATTAGCTTTTAACACAACCGGTAATAATAATACCGCCACAGGGTTTTTAGCTTTGAACAAAAATACAACCGGTTATAGCAATGTGGCAATAGGAACAGAAGCTTTATTAAAAAACACAGATCGAAGCAACCTGGTAGCTGTTGGAGACAGTGCTTTGTATAATAACGGAGTGGGTGCAGTGAATTCGTATGATGGTACTTTAAATTCTGCATTTGGTTCCAAAGCCTTATTCGCAAATACTACCGGTTATTATAATACAGCAACCGGATCAAATGCGCTAAGGAATAATTCAACCGGTGCACAAAATACAGCTAACGGTACAGGTGCGTTGGTTAGCAATACAATTGGTATTGCTAATACAGCTATGGGCCTGAATACCATGTCCCAAAATAATGCAGGAAATGAGAATTCTGCTGTGGGAAATTTTGCCTTAGCCAATAATATTTCCGGTAGCAGAAATACGGGCCTGGGTATTGGTGCATTAGGTACCAACACTACAGGAAATAATAATACTGCGATAGGATTTGCTGCCGATGTTAGCTCCATTAATCTTTCTAATGCAACAGCAATTGGTTATAATGCAAAAGTTGCAACCAGCAATAGTTTGGTATTGGGTGGTACAGGGGCCGATGCTGTAAATGTAGGTATTGGTACCAGCACACCAATTGCCCGGCTGCATGTGGCAGATAGTAATGTTTTATTTACCGGGCCAATTACAATACCGGCAACAACCACTTATTATCCCCCTGCATCCGGTGCAGGCACCCGGATGATGTGGTATCCGCAAAAAGCTGCTTTCAGGACAGGCAATGTTGACGGCACCCAATGGAACAAAGACAGCATTGGCATTTATTCTTTTGCAACAGGACAAAATACTAAAGCCAAAGGAGAAGGCAGTTTTGCTACGGGTCATCAAACCATTGCATCTGGTTTCAATTCAACAGCGATGGGTGAATTTACAATTGCATCAGGTTTTATTTCAACGGCAATGGGTGCGCAAACAAAGGCCTTATCCGACTTTGACTTTGCTGCCGGATTTGCTACAACTGCTTCCGGAGGTGCATCCTTAGCCACCGGTTCAGGAACAAAGGCACAAGGGGCCATTTCTTCTGCCTTTGGAAGTCTTACTGAAGCACAAGGAGCAGTCTCTACTGCTATGGGATATGGTTCCATTGCCCAGGGAAGCTATTCAATAGCGGCAGGATACAGGGCAGTTACAGCTGCTGACTTATCCTTTGCATTAGGAGAATATACTAAGGCAAAATCTGTTAACTCTACTGTAATTGGAAAATATAACGACACCAGTGCTTCCAACAGGCTTTTTGAAATTGGTAATGGTACTGCTGATAATGCCAGAAGCAATGCAATGACAGTTTTGGCGAATGGTAATGTTGGTATTGGCACTACTAGCCCAACTAAACAAACAGAAATTATTGGTGCAGCAAGTGCAACACCGGTTACATTGATAATTGGTAACCGGGGTGGATTTGGGCCTGCGGCTCTGGAATTTGTTAGTGATTACGGTATGGCTAGTCAATGGCGCCCCGGCTATATCAGAAATAATGATCTGGGTGGTTTTACCGGCTCACTCGAATTCTATACCAATGGTACAGGTCCCGCTAATCTCTATGGCAATATTAAAGGGCTTGAAGTTAGAAATGGTATAACCTATACAGCAACTGGAACTGTAAGCAGTTGGAGCGATACCCGGTTAAAAATGAATGTGCAGCCTTTTACAAACGGGCTGGATATCATTAACCAGATCAACCCGGTGAGTTTTTATTATAACCAGCAATCCCCTTTTCAAACAGAAAAAATGCAGGTAGGAATATTGGCGCAAGAACTGGAAAAAATTGCTCCATACATGGTTGATAAAAATGCAACAAAAGATTTTGAGGATCTGCGCAGTGTAAATAACCAGGCCTATATTTTCTTACTGATAAATGCGGTTAAAGAACAACAACAGCAAATTAACGAAATGAAAAAAGAGATCGATGAATTAAAAAATAAGAGATAAGAGGCAAAAAAACAATCTATGAACTACATTTCCATATTAACCAGCAAAGGCATAAGCCTGCTATGTTTGCAAAACATTATAAGAATTCAAAGCATCAGCAATTACAGTAAAATCTATTTTGTTGATAACAGCTACCCGTTAACGGTTGCTAAAATTTTGCACTGGTTTGAAGACAACCTACCAGCCGGAATGTTTTTAAGAACGCACCGCACCCACCTGGTGAATAAACAACATATACAAAACGTGGCGTTATCATCGCATACAATGGAGCTTAGCAACGGCGAACATATAAGTATCAGCAAAAGAAGAAAACAATGGGTAAGTCAGCGCCTAAGCACCTGATGTAAATATAACCGCAGTGAAATACAGATTTGCCACTGAAATACGGAAGCACATAGAATACAATTAAAACAGGGCAACATTACTTAAATCTGTGTTTCCGTGCCAGACTGTCCGGCAGGCAGTCCTCATTTTTTTTTTTTTTTGCCGCAGGCAAACTCCCATCCCACAAAATACCTATCCCTTTTTGCCCCATTTGCCTATTTCATGGTGCATCTAAGTATTCTATTTTCACATCTGATAAAGAATACAAGTATTATCAGTAAACAAAATCAGAAAACCCTGACCTCATTTCATGATTATTTCTTTTTATACAAATATTCTGTTTTCGGGGACAGGCTGATAGAACACAATAAGTAATATTTATTGTACTACTAAAGCAAACTAACAATTTTAATGAATAAGATTATCAAAATAAAAAGCAATCGATCTGATTTAAACAATTAAAATTATTTTATGAGAAAATTTATTTTAACAAGTTCACTGATAGGAATAAGTTCCTTAGTATTTATTAACTGCAGCAAAAATAACAATGATGTACAGGCGCCGATAGTTTCCAAAACTATTTATGCGGCAGGTTATACAATAATTGTTGGTAACAGGCCTGCAGCTACGCTTTGGAAAGACAATGTTGCAACTAACCTAACCGATGGCAGTGTGTATGCTTCGGGTAATTCTGTTTTTGTTTCAGGTACTGATGTGTATGTTGCAGGTTATGAAGAAAATGTTGCCCGGGTTAGTGTAGCCAAACTATGGAAAAATGGTATCGCAACTCCACTAACTGATGGGTCCCGTTCTGCAGAGGCGTTTTCGGTATTTGTAGTTGGGCTGGATGTGTATGTTGCAGGCTATGAAAATAATGCTGTCGGCAATGGTGTAGCCAAACTATGGAAAAACGGAACAGCAATTTTACTCACAGATGGTACCAATGATGCAGAATGTTATTCGGTTTTTGTTTCAGGCTTAGACGTGTATGTAACCGGTTTTGAAGAAAATATTGCTGGTACCAGAGTAGCCAAACTATGGAAAAACGGAACAGCAATTTCATTAACCAATGGGTCCTTTGATGCAAAAGGTTATTCGGTTTCTATATCCGGCACTGATGTGTACGTAGCAGGCAATGAAGAAAATGCTGCCGGTAATACAACAGCCAAACTATGGAAAAATGGAATTGCAACTTCGCTAACTGATGGTTCCAGGGAAGCAAAATGCTATTCAGTTTTTGTATCCGGCCTTGATGTGTATGTAGCCGGTTATGAAAATAATGCAGCTGGTACTGGCATAGCCAAACTATGGAAAAATGGAACAGCAACTTCGCAATCTGATGGAGCCGGCGGAGGATATGCAAAAATTCAGTCGGTATCTGTATCCGGTTCTGATGTGTTTTCAGGCGGAATGATTAGTCCTTCAAATGGTGCTAATAGTGCAGCCAAATTATGGAAAAACGGAACTGTTACTTCGCTGACCGATGGATCCACCAATGCAGGAGTTTATTCAGTTTTTGTGAAGTAAAAAATATTTAAGATCCTTCATGTAATTGAAGTAATTAGTTTAGAACTTTAAAATGAAAAAATATCTTCTTATACTTTTCATTTCAACGATCGCCTGTGTAAAAAAAGGTTTTGCTCAAACCGACAGCTTCAGTGTATTTACTTATCGGCCGCCGGAGTTTTTCACCAAAAGTAATCTACCTTCAGGGTTGCAATTTAACCATACTAATAATGATACCAGTTTTTGTATCATTACTCTATACAAAAGCCAACCCGCAAAAGACAGTGTGATACATGATGTGAAGAGCCAGTGGAATGAATATATATTAAGCCAGCTAAATAAAGCTGATAAAAAACCAGCGAGGATATATACACAGCAATTATGGGATGGATGGATCTCCACAGTGGCTATTGGCAATTTTTATCAAAACAAAAAGAAAGCTGTGGTAATGCTGAATTCATTCAGAAAAGGAAATACAACGGTTTGCGTCGTGTTTGCATTCAGCGATAAAAGTTTTAAAGGGGTAGTTGATAAGTTTTCAAAAAACCTTCATCTAATAAAATAATAAAAAAATGTTGAACAAAGTGAAATCCCGCATGGCGGGAAAAAAATATCTTTTGACACTTGCCGTCTTATTTGCCGCAACAATTGTATTTGCTCAACCCGGTAAAAAGCCAGTTCAAAAACAACCCGCCCAATCAGAAATGGATAAGGCTATGGAAGAGGCCATGAAAGGAATGAGTGAGGAAGAAAAAGCAGAGATGCAAAAGATGATGAAAGATGTAATGCCAGCCATGATGGAATCAAACAGTAAAATGGCTGATTATCCTGAATTCGCCAGCAACAAACAACTCATTCCTAAAAAAGATTTGGCAAGAATAAATGCCATACCAAAGAAAAAGCTAACCCAGGCTGACATGGGCCCTTATGCAGCTAACTTGTATAATAAAATAATGACAAAAGGAGATGCTGCAGAAATTGCTCTTGTAAAATCTGTGATAGCAAGATCTCCTAAAGCAATTGATCTTTCCAATGCATCCGCATTAGCCATGATGCAGGGGCATCCGCAGGCTGCTATGGCATTAAGCATGAAAGCCGCTCAATTAGAACCGGGCAATGCCAATATGCAGAATAATATGGCTTCATTGCTAACCCAATATGGCTACCCCGAGCAAGCCATACCAGTATTAGATAAACTAAAAAAAGAATTTCCTTTTAACAGTACCTTGTTGAATAACCTGGGACAGGCATGGTTTGGATTAGGCGAATTGGACAGCGCCAAAAAATTTACCGGCCTGGCTATCCGTGCCAATCCATTTCATCCCGAAGCAAAACTCTGCGGCGGCTTAATTGAAGAATTAACAGGAGACCCGGTAAAAGCTGAGAAGGATTATGTAGAAGCGATGGAAAATTCCCCGAATCCACTCGTTGATAAAATATTAAAAAATAAAGCAGGTGATAAAGGTTTTGAAAAAATTGATTTTGAAAAACTGAAACGAAGTATCACGATCTATGAATATTTCCCGAAGGACTGGATAAAAGTTCCGGTATTATCAGACAATGTTTCAGGCTATGAAAATGATATGCGGATAAAAAACGGGTACAACAAAATGTTTGATGAATTAAAAGGAAAGATTGAGACAGCATCTGAAGCGGCAGGACAGGAAATTGATAAGCTAATGAATAAAGGAGAAGACGAATTTGCGAAAACGATGATGAAAGAGAGTATGAAAGGCCTCAATAAAATGAGCCTGACTGCCGTAACCGTGCAAAAGATACTGCAGATCTATATAGCGCAATGGATGCAGGATAACATGAATGAATACATGGCGC
The DNA here is from genome assembly GCA_031400855.1 of Chitinophagaceae bacterium. GTDB lineage: Bacteria > Bacteroidota > Bacteroidia > Chitinophagales > Chitinophagaceae > JJ008. Next base: position 25,166 of record JANNQR010000070.1, read on the forward strand.
TGGAAAATAAAATAAATGCCAGGCGGACAGAATTGTCTAAAACAGGGAAGAATGATAAATGTCCTGACTTTGACAGGAAAAACAATGAGTTCCTTGCCTATGCCAATCCCCTGATCCGTAAATACCATGAAGAAAAAATCGAAATTTTCCGTAACTGGTTAAATGCTTTTTGCACCTGGGTCTGGTATATAACCGGCAATCCTAAAAATACAGTGATGACAATGTGTATTGGATGGACAGGTGCCCTGGCAGGGCTGTATGAAAGTGCTGTACATGATCAGGATACAAGAGCCAGGTCTTGTGTCAAACAAGATGGCGATGGAAGTTCATTTGTTCCAACGCCTGATATCCCCAATTTTAGTTGTCCTACCCTCGTCAAAATTCCACTTGGAAATGACTGGCAGGAATTAAGTAATGGAGTAAAAAATTTTGATGCCAATAGCCTTGGAATAAAAATGAACCCGGCTTACCCGGTTCCTAATCATACTACAGCCTATGGGGGCCATTCAAGATCAATAGCCGAGCCGGGTAAAGCCCCCTTTGCTCAATCGGCCAATGGCAGCGTGGCGCCGGGCATGATCAATAGCAATGATGACGAATTAGCTCCTTTATCAAAAATACCGCTGGATGATCTTACCCCTTTACCTGATTTAAGAAGAAGTAAATTTTTAAAAGACCTGCTGAAAAAGATGATGACGGCAGATTGCAATAACATAAAAAGTACGAAAGACAAATTGAAAGAACAACTTGACCGGATGACGAAAAAAGTTAAAGAGCTGGAAGCATATGAAAATTTGATAGAGCAGATCAGGAAACTGGAAAAAGAAATCGAACAAAAAGAAGCTGATGCGCAAAAAAAAGAACAATTAAAAAAACAAATCCAAAGCATGCAGCAGGAAACTGAAAAAATGGATACATACGAACAAGTACAGTCATCCAAAAAAGAAATCGAAAAAATAATAAAGGAAATGGATGCAATGGATGACAAAAAATTCATGAAGGAAAAATGTGATAAGATAATACAGTTAGTAGATCAAATGGAAGCAACGCCTGCCATAGCGAAAGATATTCAGCAAAACGGGCTGCAGGCATCTATCAGCAGTGGTATACAGGCGCCGGGAACATTTACAGCAGTAAAAGGATTATTTAATTAATAAAATCAATTACATGAAACAATTCATATTATTAACGGTCATTCTCTTTTCAATTTCATCACATGGACAGCAATGTAGCCAGGAAATGCTAAAACAAAAAGCAGGCACATGGAAAGCCGGCCTGAATGGTTCTATTGTAAATGTAACTGCAGCTGATTTAGCTAAAGAAAAAGCTGTAATGGCAAGCATTCACAAAATGATAAACACCGGCTATAGCCCAAAAGGCTGCCAGATCTTATATAGCACTACGTTTGGCAAAGGCGTGGCTACAGGCCAAACCTGGATAGCCGATCCCTATCATTATTCCATGTATATACTCCGGTATTTATGCGACCAGCAGAGCACAGATAAATCAAAATACTATGTTGATTATGCTACTCCTACAACGGTAAAAATTACTGCTAATGCGATTCACTGGTTGAGTGTCCTTTATGCTACAGATCTGGGTGACGACTTCAGGGGATATTTAAAATTGACAAAAAGACCCGAAAAAAAAGACGGCTATTATTTTATGGGGGAAGAAAAAGTAGATTACAATTCACCCATATATGAATACAGGTGGTTAATTACTTACAATGATATACTTCCTTTTTCTTATCTCAGCCGCAAGGAGTATTTATTAATACAAAAGAAAAGATTAGAAAAGGCCCTAAAAGAGAGCCCCGGTGAAAAGGCCTTTCTTGATCAGTATTTTAAAAATATCAATGATTACTTAACCAGATCAGAAACCGACTTGAACAAAAATGCCATTTGTATGTGGAATGAGGAAGCACGGTTTGAAAAATTTGTGGAAGAAGGGACCAGAGGTTCTTTTATTGCCATTAAACCTAATTTGGATTATTACAATAAAAAATTGCCAAAGTCATCGCCACAATTTTTTACCGTGGTATATAAAATATCAAAAGATGATGCGGTGTTTGAAGAGAATATAGAAGCTATAAAAAAAGCTGTTGACTTTGCAGCACTGAAAAATATGCTGGGAAAATAAAATTCTAATAATTCAATTGGTTTATTATGAAAAAAATAATTCTCATTGCACTGGTAGCAGTTTCCATCACTTCGCAGGCACAGCCAGTATATATTGACCGCATTGGCTTCAAACTTGAAAGTATTGACGATATTGATATTGGCTGGATGGAAATCCGCAAACATACAGCAGCGCCAAAAGGCAAACAACTTGGCAACAGAATTTATAGTGCCAAACAGATAGACAATTGCCAGAAGTTTATAGAATGGATGCAGCAATCTTATCTGCCAAAAGGTTGCTTAGGTAATGCGACTTATTATCAGAATCATATACCAACATTCAGCGGCACCAACAGCCGGTTGGGCAATGCAATCAATATGCATGCACAAGCCCTGCCACTTATGTACGGTGCGCAAACAAAAGTGCACATGTTTTTGAAAAAAGATGCACAGGGAAAATTTGTACCGCAAACCGGCCATGGCGATTACTGGTACATTGAAGCCAATCAACTGCAATACATAAGCAACCCTGTATCATTTATTTCAAGCCCCGATGAATATTATTTTGTAATGCCCGATTATTCATCCCATTCAAAAGGGTATAGTGCCGATGACAAAGCCGCAAGTAATTTGATGGGCTTTGCAAACCACAAAAATATTGCAGGCTATAAGCATTTTTATATACCCCACTCTCAGTACGTTGTCATCATAACTAAAGACAATGAAGAGCTACCATTTGAAAAAATAACTATCGGCGAATTTTTTACACAGGCCGAAAAGCAACTTCCGGTTTGGCAAAAAACAGACCCCACATCAGCAGAAAACTTTGCACTTGCTCAAAAAAACCTTGCCAGGCTAAAAGAAAAATATAAAAACAAATGGAATGATATTGCAGAACTGAGACTTTCCGGCACTGATATTAACCTTTATAGTTTTATCAATGCAACAGAGGGTTATGATGACATGTTTGATAATAAGGACATTTATGGAAAGGAAGGAATACATACTACCTTCCCTATTTTAAAAGTTAAAAAAACAGCAATTGCACTCTGCAAAACCGACCAGCCGCAGTGGCTCGTTATCAGGTGGACAATGAGCATGCCCAACCAGCAGTATAATATTCACCTGCACGAATCGGTCCTGAACAATTTTAATTTTGAATATGCCTATGATTATTTCTTTAACCCGGAAAAAGTAAAGGGTCAAACATATAAACCACTCCGTCCTGCGACATTTAAAGAAGATGTAATAGTTACCGAAGCATCGGAAGCCAGTAAAAAAAATACAGGAGACAAAAACATCCATTTCTTTGAAGATTTTTCTACAACAGGTATTGGTAAAAAACCAATTGGCTGGCGAACCCAGTATGGTTTAGATGGCGGTGTAATTGAAAACCTGGATGGATTAGATGGCAACTGGATTCTGATTACTGGCAACACACTTACACCGAATCAACTGAAAAAACCATTGCCCCAAAACTTTACATTAACGTTTGATTTAGTAGCCTCTCAAAATTTTACCTGGGGAGCAAAAGGATTAACCATGCAATTATCAAAAGAAACATCATCCGGCAATGCGGAATCTTTTTTGAGTCTAAAACTTCGTCCTGGTTTTGATGGCAGAGATGGCCAAGCTACGCTTGAAACCAAATTCCCCGCCCCACCGGGTTATTCAAACGGAAGCCAATGGTATGATGCTCCTGGTTTTTCCAACAACAAAAAAAATAACCTGATCACTATTACTATTAAAAAAGTTGACGAGAAATTGCAGGTTTTTATTGATAAAACCAAAATAGCGGAATACGAAAAAGCAATTCCGCTGGCTCATTTATTCAATGCACTGTCGTTTTCAAGTGGCAACTCAGGAGCGAATGATAAATTTTATATCAGTAATGTTAAAATAACAAAGGAATAAAATCCCTGTTTTACAGGATAAGATCGATTGGCAATAGCAAATAGATTTGAATAATAAAATTATTAGAATGAAAAAAAATAATTCTTCTCTTTGTTTTCTGTATTTCTGCAGCATTAACATTTGCTCAGAAAGAAACATTCGACCTTGCTACTTACACAGTCCCGCCGGGCAGGGTGAACGTATAGGCATTTCGTATGACGGAACCTGGATCACTTATAATACCAATGCATCCAATCTGGGTGTACCAAAAGGAAATATTGTAAAACAGAATACAGAGACAGGAGAAATAATTCCGGTTACGAAAATAACCAATGGAAGCACTGCAAGACCCATGATATCACGGGAGGGAAATTTTGTGATAGCAGGATGTAGTGAAAAATATGACAAAAGATTTTCTTCGTCGGGGATATTTGTTATTTATACAGGTAAATAAAAAAAATAAATCAAAAAACATGAAAAAGAAATGGATCATACTTTTTGCTTTTGCAACAAGTTTTGTAGTAACTGCATTTAAAATTGCCGATGACATTATCAGCCGGTTGGGTATGCAAGAACAAACAGCAAGGTGGCATATTGTTAATAATCTCGTAGGAAGGTTTTCAACCGGGCCAATGGAACCCGGAATGGAAGTCGGCCAACAGTCATTTCAAATACCAAGGGCCAGGCTCCTCGCCGATATTATAAAAGGAGATAAGGCTGCTGCAGCAAAAGAATTGTGTGAGTATGTAAAAAAATATGTGAGCAGTGAAGAGTTTATTATAGATTATAATAAACAAAAAGAAAGTGCAATGCCGCTAACAGATAAAGGCATGAGTTTATCTGGTTTAGAAAGAGACAGGGAGGTTATAAAAAAGAACATTAAAAATTATCCCAACGATACAAAGTATGTGGCCGAGCAGCAGAAACTGCTGGATGAAACTGAAAAAAGGATTACTGCATTGAAAGAAGCTGCCAAAAAACCTTTTCCCGGTAAAGAGGTATGGGAAAAAACATATCCTGCCGACCCTGGGGTAATTATTAAAAAAAGATTGCAGGAATACCTTCAATTAGTGACCACGGTTGACTTTAATGCCACATTAACCGCACCTGACAAATACAACGTAAAAAAATTCACTAATCCTGTTTATGAAAAGAAAAGCCTGAAATGGAAAGCTATTTACCGGGCAGGTCAAGAAGTAAATGATGCGGTAACCGTATTTGTAAAAGAATGGCTGAAGGGCGACATTATTAAAAAGTAAATAAGGAATATGAAAAAAACAATTCTTCTCTGTGCCCTTTGTGCCTTGGTGGGAAACACCTTTGCCCAAAAAGAAATCTTTGACCTGACTACTTACACTCCTCCGCCGGGAGGCGGATGGAAAAAACAACCTGTTGAAAGTGCAATTGTGTTTTCAAAAGAAGATGCAGCAAAAGGAACTTACTGTATGATAACATTGTATAAAGCAGTGCCGGGTACTGCCAACTCCAAAGAAAACTTTGATTTGGCATGGGAATCGTTGGTAAAAGAAATGGTAACAGCTTCTACAGCTCCTGAAATGCAACCCTTAACTACAGAAAACGGATGGGAAACACAAAGCGGCTATGCACCATTTGAAAGCGATGGTAATAAAGGCGTTGCTTTATTAGTAACCGCCAGCAGTAACGCTAAAATGGTAAACCTCATCATCCTTACCAATACTGATATATATGAAAAAGAAATGACAGCGTTTCTGGAATCGATTAGTTTGAAAAAACAGGAAGTAAATAAACAACAAACGCAAACACCTGTTACAAATAATAATATATCTATCCTTGGAACTTGGTTAGCAAATGCAAGTGACCAGTCAAGCTGGAGAGTGAATAACGGCGTTATGAGTACCATCTCCCGTCAATATACTTTTAATACGAACGGTACTTATAGTTTTATAACTAAAACGTTCGACCCTTTAATGGATAGAATGTTTCTGGGAAGAGAAAGCGGTACTTACCAAATCAGCGGTACCAATATCACTATCAATCCACAAAAAAGTGTACTGCAAGCATGGAGCAAAAAAAATGGGGACCAATGGGATAAACTTTTAAACTCTCAAAACATAGCATTGGAAAAAGTAACCTATCAGTTTACCAAGCATTATTTTGAGGGAACCCAAAAATGGAATCTTGTATTACAGGCTGCTAACGTAACTAAGAGAGACGGGCCATTCAGTGGAAATACAACATTTGCCAATAGCTGGTATTATGGCCCTATTTCAGCTACCAATGTTGCTATTAAATTGCCGAACTAATGAATAAATTCAACTTTTAAAAAGAAATGATATGAAGTATATATTCAGCTCACTATTATTATTTTGTACAGTAAATTTATTTGCCCAAAAACAAACCTTTGACATCACCACATTTACTCCGCCAAAAGGTTGGAAAAAACAGCTTACGGAAGGCGCCGTTCAGTTTTCAAAAGAAGATGAGACAAAGGGAACATACTGCCTGATAACTTTGTATAAGGCAGTGCCGGCTACTGCTAATTCAAAAGAAAATTTTGATTTGGCCTGGGAATCATTAGTGAAAAAAATGGTTACGGCTTCTACTGCCCCCGAAATGCAGCTGGCAGCCACAGAAAACGGATGGGAAGTTCAAAGCGGATATGCTGCTTTTGAAAGCGAAGGCGCTAAAGGCGGTCTAGTACTGGCAACTTCCAGCGGCTTTGAAAAAATGGTGAATATTATTGTCCTTACCAATTCTGATGTTTATGAAAAAGACATGACGGCATTTTTTGAATCAGTGAGTATAAAAAAACCTGCAGGTGGAACTGGCAATGTAAATAAACCAACAACAAACCCTGTAAAAACTTCACCAGTAAAAACAACAGCCAAACAAGATGGATTTGCTTTTACCAGCACCAACTTTGATAATGGATGGACTAGCACCGTACAGGAAGATTGGGTGCAGGTAGTGAAAGGGAATATCAAAGTTTTAATTCATTATCCCAACAAAAAAGCAGATGCGTACAATTCAGTTGTATTGGAAGGATTAAAAAATGCCTGGAATGTATTGGTGGCTCCAAGATATAGTTCGGCAAGCAATTTTGAATTTAAACCAATCACCGGCTGGCAAACAATTGAGTTTGCTGAAGCAGATATGGTGGAAAAAGGAACAAACAAAACAGTTCATGTGGTATTGTTTAAAATGAATTATTCTAACGGCAGCGGTAAATACTTAGAGTTTATAACTTCCAATAAAAATGCTTTTGAACAGGAATTCGGCCCCTATCACCAAACTACATCCGGTTGGGAAAAAATGGAAGATATGGCTGCTTACAACAAATTTGCAGTGGCTGCTTCTGATCTTGCAGGAAAATGGACCAGTGATTTTTCCGGTGCCATTCAATACGTAAATGCGTATACCGGTTTTGATGCAGGCATGGATACACATGCGTCTGTTGAAAATTTTCAAATGGGCCCCGGCACTTCCTACAATTGGGATATAGGAGTTGCCAGTGGTGCTGTAGGAAATATTAAATTTCAAAGTAGAAAATCAAGTGGTAAGTTTTCTATGATTAGCAACTGGCAGGTAACCTTTTCAAATATTGAAGGAAAGGCAAGGACTTACAATGTTTATTTCTCCTGCATAAAAGGGTTGCGGGTGTTATGGCTTGATGGAAAGCCTTTTGCAAAAGCTCAATAATAAATAAATATTCATGAAAAAAATAATTCTTCTCTGTGTTCTTAGTGCCTTAGTGGGAAACATCTTTGCCCAACAACAAACTTTTGACATTACCACATTCACCCCACCAAAGGGATGGAAGAAACAAGCTGCAGAAAGTGCTGTCCAGTTTTCAAAAGAAGATGCGATAAAAGGCACTTACTGCATAATAACATTGTATAAAGCGATACCAGGCAAACCCAGTTCAAAAGAAAATTTTGATCTGGCATGGGAAACTATAGTAAAAGAAATGGTAACTGTTTCTTCAGCACCTGAAATGCAACCTCCTGCAACGGAAAATGGTTGGGAAGCACAAAGTGGTGTTTCGCCGTTTGAAAACGATGGTAACAAAGGTTTAGCCTTACTGGTAACATCCAGCGGATTTGATAAAATGGTAAATATTATTATACTAACCAATACGGATACTTTTCAAACTGAAATGGCTGCATTTTTAGAATCCATAACGCTGAATAAACCAACAGGCACAGCAAAGCAACCCTATAAACCTGCAACAAATACAGACAAACCACAACAACAAGCATCTGTTGCTAAAAAAGATGGCTTTGCATTTACCACAACCAACTTTGATGATGGGTGGACTAGCACCGTACAGGAAGATTGGGTACAGGTAATAAAGGGAACTATAAAAGTATTACTGCATTATCCGAAAGAAGGTACCATATTCCCTGCAGATCCCGATCCACTTACCCGGGCTGCCTGGAATATTTTAGTGGCTCCACGATATAGTAATCTGAAAAATTTTAAAACGACTTATATCACTTCTTACGAAAGGCCCTACATTGGTCACGGATATGCAACTACAAATTCCACCGGAAAAGAAGCATATGTCGTTCTGTTCAGACAAGGGCAATCCGGTTGGATTGAAATTATTGCTCCTGATAAAAACAGTTTCTTACAATATTTTAAAGTTGACCTGGATGCCATAAGATGGGACAGTGAAACTAATCTTATGAACCCCATAATACAAATGGTCAACTACAACAAGTTTGGCATTGCTGCCAGCGACTTTAAAGGAACCTGGACAAGTGACTTTACAGGTGTGCAACAACTCTATTTTGTTTACACAGGTAATTATGCCGGAATGAATATTAATCAATCGAACGAAGAGTTTGTTTTTGGTGCAGGCAATTCATATAGCTGGAAATTACTGGTAGTAAACGGAATGGTTGGCAATATGAAATATGCCAATGTAAAATCAGCGGGAAAGTTTACGGTGCTAAATAACTGGCAGGTAAAATTTTCTGCAATAGAAGGAAACCCTAAAACATACAATGCTTTCTTCTCCTGTATCAAAGGTGCAAGGTTGCTAAAATTAATTGATGCCAATTATCCGGGTGGCGGCGTTTTTACAATATTTGGAAAAAAATAAAACAGATGAAAGTAATTCTTTGGCTTACAGCATACACAACTATATTGCTTGTTTCCTGCAAAACAGTTCCTGTTACCGGACGCAAACAATTAAATCTTGTTCCTGATTTTATGATCAGGGAAATGGCTTTTACACAATATGATTCGGTAGTAAAAGCAAGCCCTACCCTTTCGCAATATGATGAACGGGCACAAATGGTAACCCGTGTTGGAAGCAGAATACAAACCGCTGTTGAAAGTTATATGCTGCAAAACAACATGAGCAAAGACCTTAAAAACTTTAAATGGGAATTCAATACGATCAATGAAAATATTGTAAACGCATGGTGCATGCCCGGTGGCAAAGTTGTTGTTTATACAGGCTTATTACCCGTTACACAAAATGAAACTGGATTGGCTGTGGTGATGGGACATGAAATTGCCCATGCCATTGCAAGACATGGTAACGAAAGAATGAGTGAAGGATTATTGATCGGCTTAGGTGGATTAGCTTTGCAAGAGGCATTGAAAGAAAAGAAAGAATCCACACAACTGATTTTTCTGGGTTTATATATGGTAGGTTCAAACCTTGCTCTCGCCTTGCCCAATAGCCGCATGCAGGAAAGCGAAGCAGACAAACTTGGATTAATATTTATGAGCATGGCAGGATACAATCCGGATGAAGCCATTCCCTTCTGGCAGAGGATGGCAGCAAATAACAAAGGAGGAAAGTTGCCGGAGTTTTTATCCACCCATCCAAGTGATGAAACAAGGATAAAAAAATTATCGGAATTGATTCCGGGAATTAAAAGTCAATACTATAAAAATTAATTTATGTTACTATGAAAAGAAACTATCTTTTTGTTTTATTGTTGCTCATTACAAGTTGCAATCTTTTTGCACAAACACTTTCAGGTAAATATTTATTGGTAAAGGAAAGTGATGGCCAGGAGCCAAAATCGGGAGCGGCAATAAGTATCAACTTTAATAGTAATGGTACATTTAATCTTTTAGCCAAAATGCCGGGTGCAGAGATAACCGATAAAGGAACTTATAAAATAAATGGTACAAACATTACTATTTCCTTTTCCGAAATGGAACAAGGAAAACAATCCGGGCCTTATTCACTCGAAGAAGGCACATTGTTACTGCCTTTTAAAATGCTTAAAAACGTAAAAGGAAGTTCCACCTGGCAACAGGAAGGCACTACAGCCAATAATAAAAAAATATCCACTTCCCCTGTTATAGAAATTATTACAAAATGGGAAGGTTATGCAAAAGGAAAAATAAAGAACTACAGCGTTATAGATAATTACGCCATTGCCACCTCAAAAAAAGTAAAGAACGATTTGGCAAGGGGATATTACACGCAGGGAATAATGCTGTTTTTTAAGAAATACTATATGGAGGCATTATACGCATTTGCCAAAGCATCACAATTGCAAAGCAATAATATACTTTACGTCAACAACCTTTCTATGCTTTTGATGAACATGGAAAAGTATGGTGATGCAATTCCTTTATTAGAAGAAATTACAAAAGCATCACCGAAAATGGCCTCTCCGTGGGGCAATATTGCGACAGCTTATTTCTTTACGGGTAATCTGCCAGCGGCTGATAATGCCATATCAAAAGCAATAAATATAGATCCGGAATGTGGCGGATATTATTATACTAAAGGTGTTATTGAAAAGAAAAAAGGAAATGTTGCTAAAGCCCAGCAAAATTTTGATAAAGCTTGGGAGAATGGATATGCTGGTAAAGGCAGAGAAGGCTCCCCTTCTAAAAATGCAAATGCCAATATAAATAAATCTAACCCGCAATCCACTGCCAGGCCAGTGCCTGCAATAAAGAAAACTCCCGGGCAAACAAGAGCTGAAAAACTGGCAATGTGGCAAGGCCATTATGAGGCAGAAATAATAAGTGCTAAATCTGGTGAAACTGCTGCTGAAGCAAATACACAATTCGGCAAAGACATGTACCAAACCAATATCAACTTAATTACAATTGCCTGTGTAAAGAATTTCTCAATGGATATTTCCAGGATGGGCAACATTACCGGCACAGGCGAAATAATGTATATATATCGTGGCGGTGCAAGTAACCCTGTTGCAGGGATGACACCTTCAGTTCTTGCTGCACAATACGGTGGCTTTAAAACCAACTTGAAAGATGGGGCGCAAACAAAGGGCTGGAGTTTTAGTGGAACTATTGATGAAGATGGAAATATTGAAATTCTAGGTTTACCATCTGAAAAATTAGATCTCTTCAATACTGGTGAATGGCAAAAAATAACCGCATGGTCGCCCTTAAAACCAGATGCTGCCGGTGCACCTATGAAAGGACCTTTTCATTTAAAAATGACTGAAGGAAAAGATGGAAAACATTTTGCTCAGTTAAACGATTATCTGGCATTAAATGATAAACTAATTAAGAAAATAAACTACCAAACACTCATATTAAAAACAAATGAAGATATAAAACCCAACTGTCAGGCGCCCGGAGCCGAACCGGAAGCAGCAGATTGCCCGGCTTCTGAATTTATCAAAACCAAAGTAGCACTCACACAAGCAGACCATGTAACTGTAGAAACTTCAAAAACATTTACCAAAGGCGCAGATGGAACTGTACAGGCGCAAACAGATAATGCAGTAAATATATCCGGCGAATTTTCAAAGGGGTTATTCACAAGTTCAGTTGAATTTCATAGTGATAATAGCTATGAGTGCTCTGTTGGAATTGGCATAAGCCCCGAAGCAATTATTAAAGGTGTGCCTTTTGGACTTTCAGAAAAAATAGAACTTATATATGATTCTAAATGCGGTTTTGGATTTAAAGCATCTGCTGCCGCTAAATCAAAGTTAGGAGCAACAGGAGCAGAAGCCAGTGCTTCGGTGGAAGCTGTGATCTTTTTAAAAAAAGGGCTATAGATTGTTTTAATAACATCATTTCATAATCCATTCTTTTCTCCAATCTTATTTACCTTCGCAGCGATGTCAACTTTACAATCGCTGCGAATTGTCTTTATGGGCACCCCGGAATTTGCTGTTGCTTCTTTAGATGCATTGGTAAATGCAGGTTGCACTATTGCAGGTGTTATTACAGCACCAGACAAACCAGCAGGAAGAGGAATGCAATTACAACAAAGTGCTATAAAAAAATATGCTGTTGAACATAACCTGAACGTATTACAACCGGAAAAATTAAAAAGCCCGCAATTTTTAGAAGACCTGAGAAACCTGAAGCCTGATCTGCAGGTAGTAGTTGCCTTTCGTATGTTACCGGAAATTGTATGGAATATGCCGCCAATGGGTTCGGTTAATCTTCATGGAAGTTTGTTACCTCAATACCGTGGGGCTGCACCTATTAATTGGGCCATCATCAACGGAGAAAAAGAAACCGGAGTTACCACTTTCAAATTAAAACATGAAATAGATACCGGTGATATTCTATTACAGGAAAGTTTTACGATCGGTGAAAACGATTCGGCAGGAGAAGTACATGATAAAATGAAAGAGATTGGCGCAAGGGTGCTGGTAAAAACGGTGAAAGGGTTGGCTGACGGAAGCTTAAAGGAAACTCCGCAAGAAGATGTGTCAGACGGAGACCCCCGAAAAGTCAGGGCAGGTAGTCAGACACAATTTAAACATGCCCCCAAAATTAATACTGATACATGTAAAATAAACTGGAGTCAGCCTGTAGAGAATGTATTTAATCAAATAAGAGGAATAAGCCCCTATCCAGCAGCTTTTACAATTATGAATGAAAAGATGCTGAAGATTTATAAAGCAAAAAAGGAAGTAGTTGTTCCCACACATACTGAAGGTGATTATGAAACTGACGGGAAAACGTTTTTAAAATTTGCCTGTACAAATGGTTATATCCATATTTTAGAACTGCAAATGGAAGGAAAGAAAAAAATGAGTATCGAAGAATTTCTTCGTGGCTTCAGGAATAGCAGTACCAAATAATCAGCAACTAATAACTCGCTTTCAAAATAAATTTATCCTGTTCTGTAATCTGTAAAACAGTGGCAGCAGCATTGCTGATGCGGATATCCAGGCCTTCATTCTGGCGGATACCACTCATTTCTCCCAGCACCTTGGCATAAATTGCTTTATTATTGGTAGGATTAATCACTTTTATTATAGTTCCTGCCGGCACCTTGTCAATCATCAGGTAATATTTTCCATCCTGCCAGCCACTGGCCGTTTTAAAAATACCGGAAGTAACCGTTTCATTTTTTGAAACCGGGTTTGTTTTTACCTGGCTTTCAAACTGGTTTTTAAAATATCCCTCTCCCGGGATTAAAGGCCTTCTTGTTTCGGTGATAACAACAGGTGCCTGCTTTTCTGCTTTTTCTTCATCCTTTTTTTCTGCTTTGTCCTCTGCTTTTGCTTCTTTTTCTTCTGCTTTCTGTTCCTCTTTTGTCAATACAGGCTCAGCATCAGGCTTTTTTTCAATTTTGACAGTGGCTTCTTCTTTCGTTGGTTTACTTCCAAAAGTAACGGTACGCATTTCTCTGCTCAGGAATAAACCAATAATCAGTTTAGTATCTTTTTTTAATTCATCACTGCTAAGGTTATTCCATGACCGTAAATCAGACAGCAAAACATTATTGTATTTCTTACTTACTGACATCAACCCTTCTTCATTTCCAACTTTATAATAAACCGGTGTGCCGCTATTCCCTTTTTGTGTAAAATTTGTGTCTGTAAGGGGGATCCTGATTTTCTGGTCAATATTCAATCCTTTATTCAGATCAAGTTTATTGAAAGAAGCAATGAATTTTGGAGAAATATTATAAAGACGGCCGACAGAATAAAAACTTTCCTTTGCGATAACTTTATGCTCCAGATATAATCCATTTTCACTACTCTTCACCATTAAATCGCCTTTTTGAGCAGAAACAAAAAAAAGCGTAGAAATTAGTAGCAAAAAAGTAAACATAACCTTCTTCATACAGATCAATTTAAGGTGCAAAGATGAGGATTTTATTTTTTTCAGCTGACTAAACATCCTTAATTATTCGCAATTCTTTCGGGTAATAATTGTTATTCCTGTTTGATAAAGCATTTATCCAACCAAGTGGACGGTTTAAATAAGTAACGAGTTGCCAGCCTTTATTTTTTATTTCTATCTGCAGATTTTTTCGCTGGAGGTATAGAATAGCTTGCTCATCATTCAATTCAGTCCTGTTTAGTGAATCAGTAACCAAATTACTCATTGCAAGGGCATGGTCGGGTACTAATTTATCCCGCATCAGTTCCCCGGATAATGTGCCGGAGTAAATGACCCGAAGTTGTTCCAGTAAAAAACTAAAATCCTTTACCAACTCTTCCGGCCATGCATACACCGTATTTTCATACCTGATAAATTCTTTGCCTTCTGTTTTCACCCATTTTTCCACAAACTCCATTTCCTTTTTAGTAACTGCTTCAGGCTTTTTCCGGTATCGGAATGTATCATCATTTTCTCCATCATTCTTTTTAAAACAAGCCAAAAAAAAGCCTTCGCCTTTTACTTTATCCGGCCAGAATCTGTAACCATATCCACTATTATTGCTTTGTACCGCTGTGATGCCCCATTGCTTATCTGCAGACAACTGACAACTGACCGCCGACAACTGTGAAATCATCCAATCCAATATTTCTTCATCTTCTTCAAGGGAATAAGAACAAGTAGAATAAATCAATATCCCATTTTTCTTCAATGCAGGCCATACATCCGCCAGAATTCTTTGCTGACGTTGTGAACACAATTGCACATTATTTTCACTCCATTCTTTTATTGCATCAGCATCTCTCCGGAATAATCCGCTTCCGCTACAGGGAGCATCTACCACAATTACATCAAAATAATTTTCCAATTTTGAAAAATCCTTCGGGTCGTTATTGGTGACCATTACATTTTCGCATCCCCATTTGATGATATTATCTTTCAGCACATTAGCCCTTGAACGTATCACCTCATTACTGACCAATAAACTATCTTTTGAAATGAGTGATTGAATATGCGTTGATTTTCCTCCGGGTGCAGCACATAAGTCCAATATTTTTAATGGCTTTGTTAAATCAACAGTTTGTTTTAATGCCTGCTCCAAAAACATACTGCTTGCTTCCTGTACATAATATGTACCTGCATGAAAAAGAGGGTCGAAAGTGAAGGAAGGCCGGGATTCCAAGTAATATCCAAAATCAGTCCAGGGGATTTTGGTTAATTGGTTAATTGGGATATTAGTTAATTGGGTGCTCTTCTTGGAAGGGTTTATTCTTATCGAAGTTATTTGCTCTCCTGAAGAATGAATATCTTTAAAAGCTTCTTTATCGAAGCCTTTTAACCCTTCTAATGAAGCCAATAATGAAACAGGCAATTGCATCCGGCAAATCTAGTTAGTACGTATAGTAAATAATACTAAAATCCCTTTTTAATGATCACCCCTGTTGCCAGCTTCACCTGTTGCGAATAGGCATCCATTGTTTTGGAAACTATTTCAATATTTTCCTGGGCTTCTTTCCAATTTCTTTGTTCGATAGCTTCCCGGATACCAGGCAAGGTTTTCACCCCATAACCGGTATAATATCCCGGCGCATACACCTGATGCTTATACCATGATCTTCTGGGCAATCCTTTTTCATTGATCAGGCTTCTTTCCATTTTAAATAAAATCTCATTCAATTCCTTTTGTTTATCTACTGACAACTGCGTACCACTTCCATATAATTTTTGAAATTCTTCCGTACTTGTTTTTAATTGCGCCATAGCATTTTCCAGCTCACTGAAATTTAAAAAAGGAACAGCCTCTTTTATTTTCGGAGATTGAATTCCTTTAGTTGGGTCTTTGGCCAAATCATAAAGTTTATCCTGTATCATTTTATTTTCCTGTTCTGTTTCTGTTCTTGTTGTTTCCAGTAGTGTTTTTAATTCTGTTACATAATCATTCACCGTTTTATACATACTATTTACATCCAGCGGCAATACTTCTGCATTTGCCATCCTCAACATCACCCGGCCAGCCGTTTTTGATAAAGCAACGCCATACTGAAAACCCGGGTCTTTAAATTTTACAAAATGGTCATACGAATCATAAATAGAATGATACTCACCTCCACTGCCTTCACCGCCAAAACCAAGATTCAAAGAAGCAATGCCTAAAAATTGTAAAAACCCTGACCAGTCAGAGCCTGCACCCAATGCTCCCAGTTTCATATTCTTATTTCCTACCAGTTTTGCTCTGCCTGCTTTATCAGCACTCACAAAAGCGGAAGCATATTTTCTTTCCTTTATACTTACTCCTGTTTGCGGGTCCATCACATCATTCGCTATTTCATTGAAAAAAGGTTCTAATGTATGCGAACCTGCAGCACCTACAAATCCACGACTGTTGCCATCTGTATTAATATACGCTACTGCTTTTTTGCGCAGTTCTTCCTGGTGGTCTTCCGCCCATTCGGTAGAACCCAGCAACCCCTGCTCTTCACCATCCCATGCACAATACACCAGTGTACGTTTTAATTTAAATCCTTTTTTAACCAACTCGCCAATAGCTCTTGCCTCATCCATTTCTGCAACCATACCGCTAATCGGGTCGGCCGCACCATTCACCCAACCATCATGGTGATTGCCACGGATGATCCATTCATCAGGAAATTCGCTGCCCGGCAATTTTGCAATCACATTGTACAAGGTTTTTATATCCCAGTTGAATTGTAATCTCAAATGCACTTTTTCCAAACTTGGTCCTGCATGATAAGTAATCGGCAATCCACCCCGCCATGTTGCAGGAACCACCGGCCCTTTTAATGATTGCAATAATGGCAACGCATCTTCGTAAGAAATAGGTAATACCGGAATCTTCATAATAGTAATCGCTTCATTCCTGTTCAATCGTTTGGCATCTTTTGTAGAACCCACACCAGGAGTTAATGGGTCACCGGGATACACCGGCATATCCATTACCGAACCCCGCTGCACACCATCCTTTGGACGAAAAGCACCTTCCGGGTACACATCACCTTGTGCATAGCCATCATCTTCCGGATCAGAATATATTAAGCAACCAATAGCCCCATGCTCTGCGGCTACTTTTGGTTTGATGCCTCTCCATGAACCGCCATATTTTGCAATTACAATTTTACCTTTCACACTCACTCCCATTCTTTCCAATTCATCGTAGTCAGCCGGAATACCACGATTCACAAAAACCAATTCCGCCGTCACATCACCATCAGCCGAATACGCATTGTATGAGGGTAGTTGTTCCGCTTTTTGTCCACTTGTTTTATCTTCTTTCAATGTTGCTTCTTCCAGCTTTGCCTTAAAAGGTTTGCTGCCTAATAGTTCCAGCAATCTTGTCTTCGGTGTTGGAAACAATACATTGTATTCAGCCAGTTCTGTTTGAAAACCCCATGACTTAAAAAGGCCAGCCATGTAATCTGCATTTAACTTGCCTTGCGGCGAACCAATATGATGCGGATGCGATGTCAGGAACTGCATCCAGGTATCCTGATTTTTGGCACTCAGTTGTGCATCAAATTGTTTTTCCCAATCCAACTGTTTTACTGCCGTAGCATCTGTAAAGCCCATTATTTTTTGAGCAGAGGTTGTTGTTGTAACAAACAGGAACAGTAAAACAAGTTTGTAATATCTCATGTGTGTGGTTTTTTTTATTAAAGAATCCTCGCCCAGAGAAAAGAGAGAGAAAGAGAAATACATTTTGTTTTACCAGCTTCAGTTCCTTGAGCATCGTCCCTTGCGTCGCACTCTTCTGCTGCATGAATTCTATTGGCCATTTTGCAGCATCCCGATTTTTTTCGGGAATTCTGTTCTTTACTCAGCAACCCACCCCATTTTCCTACAGCGTTTAGTTTCCCTCATTTCGCCCCTCCAAGGAGGGGAAGTGAACTAAATTTATTGTTGCAATATTCCTAATCAAAAATTTTTGCATTAGTTGTTCTAAGAAATTTCCAATTTACAGAGTAGTGCATCCCCTCCCTGGAGGGGCCGCAGTATTTTACTTTAAAGAACTCTTCAAAAGGGGTGGGTTATCGCCTACAAATTCTTTATCTCCCCAATCAAATCCTGCAACACTTTTTTTGCATCGCCAAACAGCATAGAAGTTTTTTTCTGAAAGAATAAATCATTTTCAATACCGGCATAACCGGGCTTCATGCTTCGTTTATTAACGATCACATTTTTTGCCAGTTCTACATCCAGTATCGGCATTCCATAAATAGGTGAAGATGGATCAGTTTTCGCAGCGGGGTTTACTACATCATTGGCACCTAATATTAGTACCACATCAGTGTTTGGAAATTCTTCATTGGCCTGTTCCATTTCCAGTAATTTCTCATAGGATACATCAGCTTCGGCCAGCAATACGTTCATGTGGCCGGGCATGCGACCGGCTACCGGGTGAATGGCATATTTTACTATCACCCCTTTGCTTTCTAATAATTTTTCTAAGTCATGACAAGCATGTTGTGCCTGCGCCACTGCCAATCCATAACCCGGAACAATAAAAACTTTGTTAGCATAGCTCATGATCACGGCTGTATCACTAAGAGAAATTTCTTTGTAGCTACCCTGTGCTTTTGCATCACCAACCACTGCTTTATTTCCACCACCAAAAGAACCGATCAGTACATTGGTTAAAGAACGATTCATGGCTTTACACATCAGCATCGTAAGCAACGTACCAGCTGCGCCAACAAGGATACCGCCTGTTAGCATTACTTTATTATCATAGAGAAAACCACCGCAAGCAGCTGCAACTCCAGTAAAAGAATTGAGTAAAGAAATAACTACCGGCATATCGGCCCCGCCAATGGGGAAAACAAAAAATACACCATACAATAATGACAAAGCAAAAATGGCATAGAAAATAATTATAGGATTAGCAGGCGACCAGCCAATTAAATAAGTTGCCAGTCCTAGAATAACCAGCAACAAACCGATGTTGAAAATATGCTGACCGGGAAATGAAAAATCTTTCACCTTGCCATTCAGCTTGCCCCAGGCAATCATACTTCCTGCAAATGATACTGAACCAATAATTAAACCTAACAGGATAATTAAAACAGTTGCTACTGGTAAGTCTCCTGCCGGGTGAGCATTTACCAAATGACTAAACTCCACAATTGAAATCAATGCTGCACAAGCTCCGCCCATTCCATTAAACATACTTACCATTTCGGGCATGGCTGTCATCTTCACTTTTTTAGCAGCCAAAAAACCAATCACTGTACCAATAGTAATACCACCGAATATCCAACCATAGTTGCCAAGCTTCTGCCCATCTTGTTCATACAAAAAGATAGTACCAAGAATGGCGATTATCATACCAGCTGCAGCAATTAAGTTTCCTCTTCTTGCGGTAGCCGGATTGGATAACATTTTTAGCCCGAGGATAAATGTTACTGAACCGATTAGATAACAAAGTGTGAGTATGTTGAATTCCATAATTACGGCCTCCCTAAATCCCTCCGCCCGGAGGGAATTGCTACTCACAGCCCTAAAAGCAATGAGTGTACTACTGTTATAAAAAATATTAAAGAGCAAAGCGATCATCGAAAAATCGGAGTCCTAAAACCCCTCCTTCGGAGGTAACCAAGCATAGCGAAGGTTACGAACGAAGTTCAGGGGGAGGCTCTTATTTTTTTTTCTTCTTAAACATTTCAAGCATCCTGTCCGTAACTACAAAACCTCCCACTACATTCAGTGTCCCTACAATCACTGCTATAAAGCCTAATATCAATGCCAGGTAGTTATCGCTTTCAGCTTTGCCCATTACAATAATAGCACCAATGATAACGACACCATGTATCGCATTAGCTCCACTCATCAAAGGGGTATGTAACACACTCGGCACCCTGCCGATAACTTCTATTCCTACAAAAATCATCAGGATGACAATATAAATTGTCTGCTGGTTAGCCGTTATCCAGTTCAATACTGATTCCATACTTTTATTTTAAACGTTCATGAACGATTTCACCGTTATGTGTCATACAACTTCCCTTTACCAGATCATCTTCCCAATTCAAATTGATAGTTCCTTCTTTGGTAATGACCAATTGCAGAAAATTCAATACATTTTTCCCATATACTTTACTGGCATCGCTTGGCATGGTTGATTGCAAACTTGAATTACCAATAATGCTGACCCCATTATAGCTGACTGTTTCATTATTTTTTGTAACCGGTGTATTGCCGCCAGTGGCTGCGGCCAGGTCAATGATAACAGAACCATTCCGCATATCCTGTATCATTTCTTCTGTAATTAAAATAGGGGCTTTCTTTCCCGGTATCTGTGCTGTGGTAATTACTATGTCTGCTTTTGCAATACTCTCTGCAATCTTTGCTTTTTGCCGCTTCATAAAATCTGCTGATTGCTCCACTGCATAGCCGCCTGCTTTGCTGGCATCAGCCGCACCTTCCACTTCGATAAATTTTGCACCAAGGCTCATTACTTCTTCTTTTACTGCAGGTCTTGTGTCAAACACTTCTACTATTGCGCCTAATCTTCTTGCTGTGGCAATGGCCTGTAATCCGGCCACACCGGCACCTAGTATTAATGCCTTAGCAGGAGCAATACTTCCGGCTGCTGTCATAAACATGGGGAAATATCTGCTGTAAGAATTTGCTGCAGTCAAAACCGCTTTATAACCTGCAATATTTGCCTGTGAGCTCAGTATATCCATCGCCTGTGCCCTTGTGGTACGGGGCAACATATCCAATGAAAAGGTGGTAACACCGGCAGCAGCCCATTGCTTCATTGTATCAACATTGTACAATGGATGATATACCCCGATAACTACTTTTGTTTTAAGGTTATTGATTTCTGATTGTTCCGGCTGATGAATAGTTAAAACAATATCAGATGTTGTCACTACTTCGCTGCGGGTCTTGATCTGTGCCCCGGCTTTTTCATAGTCAGCATTACTACAAAAAGCTTTTTCGCCAGCCCCGGCTTCAACAATAACAGTGATTCCTTTTTTTGTGAGGGTAGCAACCGCTTCTGCCAGAAGCGATACTCTGGTTTCAAAATTTGGTTCTTTGAGCAGTCCGATAGTCATACAGTGAAATTCAGTTTTGGATCTGCCTGTTCAACAGGCAGGTTTCGGTTTGAAGGTAGTGATTTTTCAAAATCGGATAACGAAATGCTGTTTTTCATGAAATTCTTCCTTGAAAAACACAATGCCAATAAAAAAGAGGTCAACTGTACAGCGAACCGATGGATGGCTTTTTATGGTGACCCAGGCAGCTTCCATTTCATGGCTCCAGTGTATATCATCAAAGATCAATATCGAATCATTGTTAGTTTTAGGCAGTATTTCCTGGAAATATCTTTCTGTGGGTTCCTGCCGGTGATTGCCGTCAACAAAGCAGAAGTCCACGGACGACAGTCCACTGATAATAGCAGGTAATGTATAATCAAAATTTCCTTGCTCTATAATGATATTCTTGTTTCCTGATTTTTGAAAATTGGTATTGGCAACCTCAGCGACTTCACTTGCCCCTTCCATGGTTACCAATTTTGCAGTTGGTTTTCCCAAGGATAAATAAGTAGTGGTAATACCCAATGATGTTCCTAATTCAAGAATCGTTTCAGGTTGATATTCTTTTACCATCCTGAATAATAACTGTCCGAATTTTTTAGGCTTGGCTGCATGATTGGCAATGGAAGCTATGGTTCGTCGATTATTTTTTGCAATTGATGACCCGGCACCAAAATCCTGAATGTTTAATACAGTTTCATCTTCAATCATTATTTTACGTAAAGTTTCTACTGTTTCATACTCCTTGTACTGCTTTTTATCGTTCAATACATTTGTAATAAAATGAAAAATAAAAGGAGAATGTGTTCCGTGGCCTTTCCCGTTGGAAGAGGTGAGATAATAACTACAATATTTTCGGGCTATTTGCCATTTGGAATACATGGGTTGAAAATAAGAAATTAGAAATGAAAAATAAGGAATCAGTAAGTGTTCCCATATTAAAACAGTATTTTTTCCTTTGGAATTCCCAATTACTATTACCCATACTATCCAATCCTCTCCCACAACTGGAAAGAATAGTTATATGAATTTTTTTCATCCGCCTCATGAATTTGCTGGCTAACAAGATACCAGTCTTTCGGACTCAATGAGGGGAAAAAAGTATCAGCTTCCGGTTCAGCTTCCACTCTTGTCAGGTAGATACGGCTGGCTTTATCAAACAGTGCTTTATAAATTTCTCCTCCGCCAATCACCATCACCTCTTTGGCATCGGTTTGTTTCGCTACAAACAAGGCATCCTCAATTTTCTGAACTGCCACTGTGCCTTCCACATTCCATCCCGGCTGGCGGCTAATCACAATATTTTTTCTACCGGGCAACACTTTTCCCAGCGATTCAAATGTTTTCCTACCCATTACTACCGGCATTCCCCAGGTCACATTTTTAAAATGCTTCATATCATTGGGTAAATGCCAGGGCATTTTTCCATCTTTTCCGATGGCGTTATTTGTAGCAGCAGCGACGACGAATGAAATAAGAACCCCCATTTGATGTATTAAAGTTTAAGTTTTCCTTTGCCCCTAAAGGGGAGAATTGAAAAAACCATTTATTGTAATAAACTATTTTATAAAATACAAAAGTACTTACTCTAACTTCTTTAATCCACTTTGTGAATAATAAAGAATCATTGACCTAAGTCTCCCCTTTAGGGGGACAGGGGGTTTTCTATACCGCTACCGGTGCTTTTATTGCAGGATGACATTCATAATTCTCCAATGTAAAGTCTTCAAATTTAAAATCAAAAATATTTTTTACCGAAGGATTCAGTTTCATTGTTGGCAATGCAAATGGTTTTCTGCTTAATTGAAGATTGACCTGTTCCTTATGATTGTTGTAAATATGTACATCGCCAAATGTGTGAACAAAATCACCAGGTTCTAAATCACAAACCTGTGCTATCATCATCGTAAGCAAAGCATAAGAAGCAATATTAAAAGGAACACCGAGAAATACATCAGCACTTCTTTGATACAATTGACAGCTCAATCGGAGCCTATCCCCCCTCTCCACCCCGTGGAGAGGGGTCGGGGGTGAGGCATAAAACTGAAACATAGTATGACATGGCATCAAAGCCATTTCTGATAATTCACCCACATTCCATGCACTTACAATTAAGCGGCGGCTATCAGGGTTCATTTTTATCTGTTCAATTAATTGGGAAATCTGGTCTATCACTTTTCCATCTTTTCCTTCTCCACTGGATCCTGCGGACCAGCTACGCCATTGTTTACCATATACCGGACCGAGTTCTCCATGCTCATCAGCCCATTCATCCCAGATTTTTACCCCATGTTCTTTCAGGTAAGCAATATTGGTTTCACCTTTCAGGAACCAAAGTAATTCATGAACAATACTTTTCAGGTGAACTTTTTTTGTAGTAACCAGGGGGAATCCTTTTTGCAAATCAAAACGCATCTGGTAGCCAAAACAGCTTTGAGTACCGGTGCCGGTACGGTCGGTTTTTACTGTGCCATTATCTAATATATGTTGAAGTAAATGAAGGTATTGCTGCATAGGTGCAAGTTAGGAAGAAAGCTGTGAGCCAGTACCTTAAAGCTGTATGTTGTTAGGAAACTGTGGATTTGAGACTACCCATTTCTTCTATCTAATTCCTTTTTTATCAACCCTAGTTCACGGCCGGTCTGTCCTTTTACGGATGTATTTTCCTGTGCCCGTCGCATCAGATATGGCACAATCTCTTTTAATGGCCCGAATGGAAGATACTTACTGACAGAGCAACCGGCATGTGCCAGGTTAAAAGTGATGTTATCACTCATACCATAGAGCTGGCTCCAATGAATATGAGGATGATCTAATGGCAATCCTTTTTTAGCCAATAATTGTGTAGCATAAAGATTGCTGTATTCATTATGTGAAGCTACAATTAATCCGATCCGTTCAAGATGTTCTATACAAAATTCAACACCGGCATTAAAATCACGGTCGGTACTTTCTTTATCAGGTTGTATTGGCGAAGGATAGCCTTTTTCTTCAGCTCTTTTTCTTTCTTTTTCCATATAAGCACCCCTGACCAGTTTGGCACCCAACACAAAATTTCTTTCTACTGCAGCAGCATAAGAATCTTTCAGAAACTGTAACCTGTCGAGCCGGTAATGCTGCGTAGTATTATATACAACACAACGGTTTTTATTAAATATATCCATCATCAGGATAGTAATAGCATCAACAGGATCTTGAATCCATGTTTCTTCAGCATCAATCAACACCCCTATTTTTTTTTCGGCTGCCACTTCACAAATACGCATCAAACGATGTCTTACCCGGTGCCATTCTTCTTTTTCTGCCGGGGTCAGTTCTTCTAACGATTTTAAATATCTCTTCATCAGTGTTCCTGTTGCTTCATGCATCAGCAAGTCTAATTTTTCCAATAAAGCAAACCGGGCTAATCCGGTTACCTTAATGCTCATAAACGGAATATTGGACTGGGTGGCCGCATAATTTATTACCCGGATGAATTCGTCAGTAGAATTATCAAACCCCAACTCCCCGTTATTTCCGCCTTCTACTCCATAATCAAGTACAACCTTTACATGATACTCTCCCATTTTTTTTGCTACGACAGCAGTTTGATCCAATGTTTCTCCGCCAACAAATTGAGCAAATATGGTATTTCGGATAAGACCGTTTACCGGTAACCCGGCTCTGACGGACCAGGGAGCTAATCTTGTTCCCAAACTAACCAACCATGGCTTACCCATCATGGAAAAAAGAAACTGAGCTTTTTTCAGTTGTTTATCCGTTTTATATTCGAAAGCAAATTCAGTATTATCAAAGGATATAACCGGAGTAGTTGTATTCATACAGCAATTGTAAGTTGTTGCAAATTTAGCTGAAACCGGTTTACCAGCAGCATGACTTTGAACACGGAATTTCATTATAATTTCATGAGTCGCTTTGATAAAAGAGTAAAATTTGCTTAACTATCCGCTGATATCCCTTACCTATCTTTGCAAAAAATTTTTCTATGGATTCCAAAAAAGCTGCTGAAAGCCTCACCATCATGACAGAATTAGTGTTACCCAATGACACCAATACTTTTGGCAACCTGATGGGTGGCCGTTTAATGTATTGGATGGATATCGCTGCAGCCCTCTCCGCTATGAAACATTGCGCTGCCCCGGTTGTAACCGCATCAGTTGATAATATTTCATTTGAATCGCCGATTAAACTGGGTAATGTTGTACATATTGAAGCAAAAGTGTCCAGATCTTTTAATTCCTCCATGGAAGTTCATCTAAGTGTTTGGGGTGAGGATGCTATTCATCAATATAAGTATAAAAGTAATGAAGCCTATTACACTTTTGTTTCTCTTGATCCGAATAACAAACCAAGACTTGTCCCTCAATTAGTTCCTGAAACAGCTGGTGAAAAAAAATTGTTTGAAGGCGCTTTAAGAAGAAGGCAATTACGATTAATACTTGGAGGAAAACTGAAACCGGATGATGCGGTTGAATTAAAGGCCCTTTTCTTCAAAGATTAAGTCAACCATTATTTATCAGTAGTTTGCCAGTGATGTCTTCCCATCATCATGTGCTTTTTGCTTTGCTCTATTGAATCCATTACCTGCGCCAGGATAGTTTCTGCTGGTGCATCATAATCTATTACCAGGGGAGCTTTGAATGTTATGGAAAGCAACGAACCTTTTTTCTTAAACTTCAACCCCTTCTTATTAAAAGCCCGCCAAAAACCACTGATAACAACCGGTATTACAATAGGTTTCGTTTGTTTGATGATCAACGCAGTTCCTTTTCTTCCAGGGGCAAAAGGCTTGGTAGTACCCTGCGGAAAAGTAATGACCCAGTTATTTTCCAATGCATTAAATATCTTTCTTGTATCTGAAGGGTCAAGCCCCCTTCTTACCTCTTTTCCTTCGGCCCGCCAGGTTCGTTTAACTGTTAAACCACCTGCCAATAAAAATAAACGGCTGATAAAACTACCTTTCATCGTTTCTTCTGCAGCCACATAATTTACCCGGGTAAATGGATTCAATAAATAATAAGGGATGCCCAACCGGTTCTTTTTTCCCCATTTTACGGCGCAGAAAATATGGAAAAAAGTAATTACGTCAGCAAAATAAGTCTGGTGATTACTGACAAACAATACTTTTTTAGGAGGAAGATCTTTGAAATGTTCTGTACCCGCTATTTCCAGTTTATTGACAATAGCAAGCCCCGGATACGAAAACAACCCGACAAAAAAATAAACTATTTTTCTGACAGGATGAAAATTCCTTAACCGTTCACCAATGGAAATCATTCAATTTTTTTTTACTTGAATGCTAAAGTAACAAATTGTGAACGAATCATTTTTTAAACCGGTAGCTAATAAAAAAAAGGCCTCCCTTTCGGGAAGCCCTTATATCAGCTGTTAAAACCTGAGCACATTCTCAGCTGAAATTTTTAGTTGTTTGTGTCTTCAAAAAAACGGTTATTAAAGCAGGTTTTCCAAATTTTTTATTTACTGAAATATTACATTCTGAACATACTTTTCATTGGTCTCCGTATTTCTCGTCGTGATGATATATGATCCGGGAGGTAAAGAACCTTTGGCCATGTTTACCGTTTGTACAGTAGATTCAATGGTTGCATTTCTGTTCATCACTCTTTGTCCGGCCTGGTTAAAGAAAGTAATATCATACTTGCCTTTTGCATTTACAAACTGAATATTTACCTGGTCGGTTACCGGATTC
This sequence comes from Chitinophagaceae bacterium, assembly GCA_031400855.1. Classification (GTDB taxonomy): domain Bacteria; phylum Bacteroidota; class Bacteroidia; order Chitinophagales; family Chitinophagaceae; genus JJ008. The sequence continues at coordinate 52,015 of JANNQR010000070.1, forward strand.
GGGAACACACTTATTCCTTTTACTCCGTTTGGTTTTTTTACAAAAGCAATATTGCTGTAAACAAAATTTCCGTTTATATCCACCATTTTCAGTCTGTAATAATAAATAGCAGCTGCCATTGATGGATCTACTGCTGTATAATTAATAGTGGCCGTGCTATTACCGGCAGCTAGTTTACTACCAATCTGGCTATAGTTGATATTATCTGTGCTTCTTTCTATTTCAAAACGATCGCTGTTGATCTCTGATTCCGTTTTCCAGCTTAAAGAAACATCATTGCCATTCAGTGCAGCATTAAGATTTACACCTGTAGCTGGTAAAGAAGTACAACTTGGATCACCAAAAGGACATGAAGGAGTTAAAAGAGGCGACTTAACTGAAGCGGATATAAACCAATTATCACCGGTAAGCGGATCCCTGTTTCCACCAGAAGCAGCGCCGGGAGCAGACCATCTAAAACCGGTGCCGACATTGTTTGCATTAGCACCCCTTAACCATACCTTGAATTTAATGTAATTAGTTCGGGCGCCTGTGACCCTGAAACTGCCGGTGGCAGCGCCAAAATTATTCCAACCTGGCAATGGAATCGTACCAACGTCAACAGATTCTCCATTGGGAGTGACCGCATTGTTGATAATATTTTTTCCTGAAACAGCAAAGAATTGATTACCCGCCATTTTTGTTACCTGCACAGGAGCATAATTAGGCCATACCAATTCCAGTTCTGTGCTGAAAAAAGTTTGTCTCCAGTCTGCAAGGTTGGTATTAATTCCACCGGCAACAAAATAACGATAGGAACCACCAAGACCGGCCACATGAATAACTGCACTATCTATGAATTGGTTAAATGAGATAGTCAAGTCACCATAATAATAACGGTTAGCTGTACCTCCAGGATTATTCAGATCAAACATTCTCTGTGCAGCAGTAAAAACCCCCACTCCGCCGTTTGCATCGGTTGCGCAACAACCGGGAAAAAGACCTTCTGCATCTATGCCTGTGCCCGATCCTCCGGGATAAGTGGCTGCTGCAGGATTGCTGCAATTTGATTTAAACATACCATTTCTTGGACCGCCGCCGCCATTAAATGCGCCTAGCAGATCATAACTGTTCAGCGGTGTAACCTGCTGCACATTTGGCGATCCGGGGGGTGGGCCTGCTGCAGTGGAAGGGGCTGCTCCGAAAACTAATCCTGTGGAAATAGAATTAGGTGCACCATTAAAAAGATTAACGGTACCAGCGCCGTACGTAAACCCGGTATATTGCTGGTTCTCCAGTTTGTACGTTGCACGAAGAGGGTTAGGAACAGGATTTGTTCCCACCGTCTGGAGTACAAAATTGTTGTTATCTATTGAATCCCTTTCAAAGCGTACCACATGATTGGTGGTGCGGGGTCCAAAGCCATTTCCTGTAATTGAACTCGGCGTTGATGCAAGCTCCAGTAGTTTGTGCGGGTTATTTAACTGGGCAAATGATGCCGTACTCAGCAACATCAAGCCCGTTAAAATTGTGTAGAATTTTGTTTTTGTGCTCATTGTTTTAGGTTTTAAAAGTTGAAATATTTTTTAAGCACCCGTTCATTCTGCCTGAGGCGGGATGAACGGGTGAATTTTTTTTATCCTTGTACTACATCTCCGCCACTAGGCCTGATACCGAAATTAATATTGATAATATTGTTTACACTTCCCGGAACGGTAACCCTTCCATCATTAACACCATCACTGCCTAATGGATTTAGCGGAGGATTAGCATTTTTCTGACCGGTATGTTCCCAACCACCCGGAATTATAGTCGGAGTACCAGGTTCAGAACTACCAACGGTGAGGAATACGTTGGTTAAATAAACCCGGTAAACCGTATTAATATTAATATCATTAAAGTTGAAAATACCCGCATTAGGACCAGTTGAAGGAACAATTGTTGAACGTTCAATTAAACCTGTTGATGCATTTACCAGGTAAACTCTTAAGCCGGTCGGTATAGATATCGTAAAGTTGGTTTTATTGACCAGGTTATCAGTCAAAGCATTTTCATCATGCCATACATTACCGCTCAGGTTGATTAACCTGTAAAATCCTGCATCTATTGTTGTATTGGTTTGACCCGCAGTCAGTACAATACCACCTGCTACTCCAGCTACTGGGTCACTGTCTTTTGCATCATCCGCTCCGATATTTGAAGGAGTTGGCAGATAAGTGGCCGGTGTTGTAAACGTTACACTATATGTTCCAGGGGCCAGGCTGGTAAAGCTGTAGATGCCACTTGCATTGGTAGTGGTAGTGCCTACTGTATTGCCATTATTATCTTTCAGCACAACAGTTACATTCGGAATACCCGGTTCGCCTGCATCCTGTAAACCATTCCTGTTATAATCTTCCCAAACAAGATCTCCAAGCGAAGCAGGAGGAGTTACTTTAAGGCAGAAACCATCCAGTTTCAACGTATTACAACAAATTGAACCCTGCACCCTTACTTTCACAGTACCTGCTGGTGCTGTTGCATTAATAGTATAAAGTGCAAGTTGATTGCCAGAGCCTACATCATAGGTAACATTAGCATCGACTTGCGAGATAATTGCATTAGCTGAATTATAGAAAATAAGACTCAGCTTAGGGCTACAAGCCAAACCTGGAGCATGGGTACCTGCATAACCTTTAAAGTTAAGAACAGAACCTGCTGAGATGGTTACATCCTGCCAAACTTTGGCAATACCGGAAGACCAGTTTAAAAATCCATTGTAGCTGCCGCACATCTTATAGCCTGTACCGAACGTAAGGGTGCCATTGCTAACACTCCAGCCAGTTGCAGTATTTTCAAAACTGCCATTTGTCAATAGGTTACCCGGACAATCACAATCGCTTATCAGGGTAAAAGAAATGGTAGTATCATGGCAAAGTGTACCACCTGCATCAGCAGCGTTATATGTTTTGAGATTTACAGAATAACTTCCTGCTGCACCTGTCCATGCGCCAGAACCTGTACCAGGACTATTATATGGAATAACATTCTCAATATTAGAAGTTGGTGTAGGGCCTGTGATAGTATATTTTACACTGCCTACTGTGCCTGTTGTACCAGCTTCCAGGTTATATAATGAACCTAATTGGGCCACTGTAAACGTACTGCCATTTGGAATTGGCAAATCTGCACCACCATCTAATTTATTAAAATATAAAGTATTGACTTTAGCATTGCAGGAAGAAGCCGGGGTTGTTGTAACACACCACATATCTGTTTTTACCCAGTTGCCTGTCCCTTTAAAACCAATCCTTGTATACTTAGCACCTGATGGCACTGTTGCAGAGAAAGTATATAGTTGTGGTCCGGTTGGGCTATTTGCCAATACTTTATCTACTTCTACTTCTACCGAACCAGTAGACATGTAAACATTACTTGAATTATAAAAATGGATAAATACTTTGTGGCTATAAGAATTGTCATGAGTGCCTGACCATACATTTGCATTTACAACTGTACCAGTTGCAAGATCAGTACCTACAACCTGATAAACACTGTTGCTGGAGGTGTTGGTAATCTCAAAATCACCAGAAAAACTTCCACATTTTACAGCGCCGCCTCCGGCATTAAAGTTTCCGCCAGACCAGGTCCAACTTGTTGTACCACTCTCAAAACTGGGGTTTGCTACTAGATTGCCAGTGCAGGTACATTGTGCGTTTACCTGCATAACAGAAACTGTAATGCTAAATAAAAACAAAGCACCAAGTTTTTTAAGTAATGAATTACTGAAATTTCTTTTAAAGCTGGGTTTACGGTAAAAAATAGTTTTCATGCTGAAAATATTTAAAAATGTTTTCTTAGGCCGGAAAATATCCCAACCTTCCAAATGTTTAAATAATCTGTTACGAAACAGACAATGAACTTTGGGTTTCCAGAAGCGGATTTAGCAGGAAATTCTAAGGATTGGGAATTGGGTCTTTTATAGAGATGGAATACTAAAGTATATCCAATTTTGATTTTACGCAAGCTTTTACCTGATTATTTTAAATAAAAATACGTATGCCATTTAGTAGATTTACTATCCCATAAAAAACTTGTGCAAGATTATTGCTTAATTACTTTCAAATGATAAAAAATAGATGAATTCCCGCAATGATAAGCCGGAAGGTTATTTTTTAAGGGTAAGCATGTAACAAAACAACCAAAGCACTCATTATCATTAAATTATTACTCAACGTTTGAGAAAATAATAAATTAAATAAAACGCAAAAAAAACCGCCAAGAGATTTTATGATTACAAAAATGATAAAAAGTCAATTTAAAAACACATAAAGAGAGAAACCTGATTAAAATAAATACAGGTTTTATAATTTTAAAAATAAAACCCCGGCTCATTGCCAGGGT
>JANNQR010000071.1:0-107652 GCA_031400855.1 Chitinophagaceae bacterium
ATTGTTTAGTAAAGAGTTGATAAAAACGTCGCAGCAAAAGCTGTTTAACTATTGTCAGTCAGTGATAGCGTACAATGACGGGCAGGGTCATTTCAGGATAGAAGCATTGCCGGTGTGGGTGCAGTTATCAAGTGTCAATGCAGTAGCGATAACAGATATAAACGGTGACGGAAAACAGGACTTGATATTGGGAGGGAACCGGTTTGGATTTCCGCCGCAGTTTGGGAGGTTGGATGGCAGCTATGGTCAGTTGTTGCTGAATGATGGAGGTGGAAAGTTAAAGTATGCAGAGAGTCCGCAGTCAGGCATGATGATCCGGGGAGAAGTGAAATCACTACAGATAATCAAAGGCAAAGAGAGACACTACCTCGTGGCTACCGTTAATAATGAAAAACCGGTCATGTTTACTTATAAAAAATAGTTAGTTGCAACGTTTAATAGAAAACTAATGGTCAATCTGGAAATACAATATAATAAAAGAAAAAAATTAAATATTATACAGCTATTGAATTGTTTTGTATTTATTTATTTCCTGATTCTGGTAACGGGTTGTAAAAACAAATCGTCAAATGATCAGGTAATGTTTAAAGTGCTTAAAAGTAAAACAACTGGAATTGATTTCCGGAATAACCTTGCTTATAGTAAAGACTTTAATCTTTTTACCTACATGTATTTTTATAATGGAAGCGGAGTAGGATCAGGAGATTTTAATAATGATGGGAAAATAGATTTGTTTTTTGGATCAAACCAGGGCCGCAACAAATTATACATTAATAAGGGGGAGATGAAATTCGATGATGTAACTATCGAAGCTCAACTACCCGATGACAAAGGGTGGTCAACAGGTGTATCAGTAGTTGATATTAATAACGATGGCCTGCTGGATATCTATGTTTGTCGTGTCGGAAATTATGAAACACTAAAAGGGAAAAATTTATTGTTGATTAATAAGGGAAACAATACTAACGGTATTCCGGTATTTGAAGATCAGGCTACAGCATTCGGACTTGATTTTTCAGGGTTTTGTACACAGTCGGCTTTTTTTGATTATGACCTGGATGGAGATCTGGATATGTTTTTAATGAATCACTCTGTGCATCAAAACGGCACATTCAAACCAAGGGGAGAATTTCTGAATACCTATCATCCATTGTCCGGCGACAGAATCTATAGAAATGATAAAGGTAAATTCCAGGACGTTACCCGGCAAACAGGAATACAGAGCTCTGCAATAGGGTATGGACTTGGTATCGTAATAAATGATATTAACCTGGATGGATGGCCCGATATATATATTGGTAATGATTTTCATGAAAATGATTATATGTATATCAATCAAAAAAACGGAACATTTAAAGATGAAGGCACAGAACGGATGATGCACACCAGCCAATATTCAATGGGGGTGGATGCTGCGGATGTAAATAATGATGGTTGGCCAGAAATTATTTCAGTTGATATGCTTCCTGCTGACCCTTATATACTGAAAAGATCACTCGGGGAAGATTCTTATGATATTTTTAATTTTAAAATCAGATCAGGTTATGGGTATCAATATACCAGAAATAATTTGCAATATAGCAGGCGGAACGGATTGTTTAGTGAAACAGGATTATATAGCGGCATAGCAACAACTGACTGGAGCTGGGCACCGCTCTGGATGGACTTCAATAATGATGGCCTTAAGGATCTTTTTATTTCCAATGGTATTCCAAAACGGATGAATGATATTGATTACGTCAATTTTATATCTAATTCAGAAATACAAGAACGGATAAATACCAATACCATGGAGGGAAAGAACATGGCGTTGATTAATAAATTTCCAGAAATAAAACTTCCCAATAAATTTTACCTCAATAACAATAATCTTTCATTTATTGATGAAGAGCAAAAAATTGAAGGCCGTGAAGACACTTATTCCAATGGCGCAGCATATGCTGACCTTGACAATGATGGAGACCTTGATATCATAGTTAATAATATCGATGCAGAAGCAATTATTTATGAAAATAAATGTTCCAATAAAAATCACACAGGTTCGATTAAGATCAAGCTTACTGGCCCTGAAGAAAATATCAATGCGATCGGGGCAAAAGCTATTATTTTTTCCGGTAAGGAGATCAGGACCTATGATAAATATCCTGTAAAGGGATTTTTGTCCAGCATGGAATCATCTTTACTCATCGCAACAAAAAATTTAAAAGCCGACTCAATGTTTTTGGTGTGGCCTGACAATACTTTCCGGAAAATCACTCTAGACACTACGCAAAAGGAAATCACTTTTAGTTACCAGGCTGGACTACCCGTATTTGACTTTACCATAATCCGGAATTTTTATAAAAATTCCGGCCTACTTGTAACCGATATTACAGAGCAATCGGGGCTTTATTATAAACATATAGAAAACAAGTTTGTTGAATTTGACCGGGAAGGTCTTATCCCTCATATGTTTTCTACGGAGGGGCCTGCTCTTGCTGTTGCAGATGTAAATAAGGATGGATTAGAAGATGTATTCATCGGATCAGCAAGAAATAAACCGGATATATTATTTATTCAGCTGCCTTCCGGGAAATTCATCCAAACAGGACAACCTGATTTTGAAGCCGATAGTAGTTATGAAACAACAGCTGCAGTATGGGCAGATGTAAATAATGATAGCTTTCCCGATCTTGTAGCTGCCAGTGGGGGTAATGAATTTTATGGATCAGAAATTCATAATACACCAAGGGTTTATATTAATAATAAGCAAGGAAGATTTATAAAACGGGAAGATGCATTTGATAGTTTATACCTGACCACTTCGACCATTGCTGCTAATGATTTTAATGACGATGGTTACGTCGATCTTTTTATCGGGGCTAAAACTGTGCCGTGGGATTATGGAATTATCCCAACTTCATATTTATTGCAAAATGATGGAACAGGTAAATTCAAGGATGTAACTGCAAAGTATGCTATTGGATTAAGCAATGCCGGTTGTATTACAAATGCACAATGGATCGACATGAACGGGGATAAGGTGAAAGACCTTGTTTGCTCTTTTGATTGGGATAGCCCGTGCATATTCATTAACAAAAACGGGAAGATAGAAAAACAATCTATGTCAGATAAAAAAGGCTGGTGGAATTTTTTATTGCCTTGTGATATAGATAATGATGGCGATATTGATTTTATTGCAGGAAACCTGGGACAGAACTCCCGTTTAAAAGCTTCAAAAGCTGAGCCTGTACAAATGTATTATAATGACTTTGACGATAATGGCAAAAAAGAACAACTATTAACCTATTATGTTGCAGGAAAAGAAACCCTGTTTGCAAACAAAGCCGAAATAGACAAGCAGCTACCAGCGATAAAAAAGAAATTTTTATTGGCCGGAAATTTTGCCAAAGCTTCATTACCTGATCTTTTTGGCGCAGGTAAGTTGAAAAATGCTGTTCATTTTTCCGCTGATTATTTTTCATCAGCTGTTTTCATCAACCAGGGGAATGGGAAATTTGATGTAGTGGAGTTACCATTTGAGGCACAACTTACACAAATGAAAACTGCTGCTGTCATTAATGCCAATAACGACAATCTGCCTGATATTTTACTGATGGGTAACTATTATGATAATAATATTGAAATGGGAAGATATGATGCCGACTATGGAACAGTACTCATCAATAAAGGCAATGGAAAATTTACTGCTGAAGTTTTAAATGGCATGGCTATAAAAGGGCAGGTAAGGCAAATTGCCAATATTAAAATAGGAGAGAAACAAGCATTTATTTTAGGGCGAAATAATGATAGTACAAGAATAATTACTTTTAATGCATTGCAAAACTGACCATTTACATGACCGGGTAATAAATCCTCGTTATCCATTTGCTGCTATCCGGTTCTTTTCTTCTGTCGGTTACCAATGATTCAAATGGAATGGCGGGAGCCGTCCTTCGATAGTCAGAAATAAAATTCAATATTTGTTTATACGCTTTATCAATTTCATTTTGTCCGCCTTTTACTTCTGTGACAAGAATATTACCTCCCCCAAGCATCCATCGGTAACTTATATCTCCTGAAGAAGGAAGTTTTTTATCAACAGGTATAGCCACTTTTACCAGATAGGTATTACTGTCTTTTTTAAAAATGTTCAACATGGGACTACCGGTTTCTTTTGCAGCATTCTTGCTGATATAATCGCTTAATTTATCAATGAGTGAATAGATACTATTAATGTCTGGAATGCCTTTTATTTCTTTGGATGTAAAAATAAGGGAAGAGTCAATGACCAGTTTTTTTTGAATGTCGTAGTTATACAGGTTCTCAATCCTGGAATAAGTGTTATTGATTGATTGAAGGATTAATGACACTCCGCTTTTAAGTTGTTTTGAATTTAAATAAACAGCAATCCTTTTAAAGGGATTATTGGAAGTAGGAACTGAAATATCAAATTGCAGCGTTGTTGAATCTATTCCAAAGGGTATGAATGTAATCTCTGAATAACCTGATAAATTTGCTGACTTAATTAATACAGGCATGGAAATAAATTTTGGTTCACCTGGAAAAAATCTTATTCCATTTAAAAAAAATCCGTTGATTGTATCGGTTGGATTTTGTTTTTCAGGCCACCATTCTCTCCATGCCTCAGCGTTAATTAATTTTCTATAAAGTGCATTCTTACTGGAATGAATTGTAGTTGACTGTTTGATCCGGATTTTGCCTGGGATAAAAATATATGTACAGGCGATCACCAGCACAAGCAAGATGGCAATAGAAAATATATTTTTTTTCATATTCAATTTAATCAATCAGCTTTCAGAAGAGAATTCAATTTTAAAAATAGGGAAATCATGAAAGTTTTAGTTTGGTTTCTATCATTCTTTTAGCCGGTTAAGAAGTTACCAAAGATATTTCAAACTGGTATATACAGTTCAATTTTCCAACATCAAACGTTTGCAAACCAAAGGCAATAACCCGGATGTCATTTTCGACACAGTTTTTTGTATTTTAACCTGCTTAAAGATTGCTTATGACCTTTACCAAACCAAAGCTTAGTTTCCTGCAAATTATCAATATGAATCTCGGGTTTTTCGGGATCCAATACAGTTTTGGTTTACAACAAAGTGCGGTTAATCCGATCTACGACTTTTTGGGTGCCAGCCCCGATCAGATTCCTTTATTAAACCTGGCTGGCCCACTTACCGGTTTAATTATTCAGCCTATTATTGGTGCATTGAGCGATAAAACATGGCATCCCAAATATGGCAGAAGAAAACCTTACTTTTTTATTGGCGCCATTCTTTGCAGCATAGCCTTATTCTTTTTCCCCTTCAGCAGTACATTATGGATGGCAGTTGGATTATTATGGATATTAGATATTGGTAACAATACCGCCATGGAACCCTACCGGGCTTTTGTGGCTGATAAGCTGGATCCCAAACAACAGGCTACCGGCTTTCAGGCACAGAGTTTTTTTACAGGACTTGGACAAACATTGGCCAATTTATCTTTACTGTTTTTCCCATTGTTATTTATTGGTAAAACAGGTAAGTTGCCAAACTGGGTCTTTGCTTCTTTTATACTCGGTGCTATTTGTTCTGTAGCTACCGTTTGGTGGAGTATGAAAACAACACCAGAAATTCCGCCATCAGAAGAAGAGATAAAAGAAATAAATGAGTACAATAAAGACAAACCTCATCCCTTCATTCAGATTGTAGGTGTACTGATTGCTGTAGCCATTGGTCCTTTAGCCATTTGGTATGCATTAAAAGATATTGTTAATTCAGAAATATTAAGTATCTCCATATTACCCATTTGCTTTTTATGGGTAAGCTTTTTATACACCCTTATTAAAAAGTTCCCTGATAATAAGTTGGTTAAAATTTTGAAAGGGGTGCTTACACCTTTTTTGGAAATTGCTGAAACCATTAAAAACATGCCTAAGATCATGTGGATGCTGGCATTGGTGTATTTATTTCAGTGGTATGCACTCTTTTGTTATTGGCAAAATTCGTCGAAGGCTGTTGCACAAAATGCCTATGGCTGGGCGTATAAGAAATTGTCAGCGTCAGAAGATAGCATGATGAATGGATATGCAAAATTCAAAGACGGGATAAAAGAATATGCAGCTGCCAACAAGATAAATGAGAAAGATATATTGAAAGATGAAATGACTGCTGCTACAGTTTATGCTGCCTGGAAAGACAAAGTATCACCAGTTGGCATCAATGAATCAAACCTTGCAGCAATTGATTCGATTGATGCCAATAACAAGAAATATGAAAAAGCGGTTTCAAAAACAGGTGGCATCAATGGCTGGTATAATATCGTAACCTTTTTAGTGGCCTTTGGTTTGGTTTGGCTGGCCCGGAAAATAAGTGCCAAATATGTTCACTTTATTTGTTTGTTGCTGGCAGGTACAGGTTTTATTGCTTTTTCCCAGGTTCATCAAATTAATTTATTTTATGTAGCCATTACCGGTTTTGGAATAGGCTGGGCCAGTATGATGGGGATTCCTTATTTAATGGTAGTGAGTGATATACCCAAAGAAAAGTATGGTGTATTTATGGGCATCATCAATATGATGATTGTCATACCCATGTTTATTCAAACTACCACATTTGGTTATGTAATGAAACACTTCCTGAATAATGATTCCACTAAAGCGATACTTTTTGCCGGCGCCTTATTACTGATTGCAGCTGCACTTACACTTTTAATTAAAGCAAAAAAAATAACTGGTGAAAACGTACTGCCGGTTGGTGGTGGTCATTAAAAATTACCTGTTTAATTTTTAAAATGAATAAGATTCTTTGTATTGGTGAAGCATTAATTGATATGATTTGTACTGACAAAGGCAAATCCTTATCAGATGGCGATAATTTTTTAAAAAAGCCCGGCGGCGCACCAACCAATGTGGCAGCTGCTATAGCGGCATTGGGTGGACAAGTTGAATTGGCAGCCAAAGTGGGTGTTGATCCCTTCGGTAAACATTTAATTGATGTCATGCAATCATTTGGTGTTTCAACCAAATGGATGCTGCAGGACGAAAACAGTTTTACCACTTTCGCATTTGTCTCCCTGATGGAAAATGGGGAAAGAGATTTTTATTTTAACCGGGGGGCCGACGGACAACTAAGCCGGCAAGAAGTAGATAATATTAATTTGAATGAATTTTCTATTATTCATTTTGGTTCTGCTACAGCCTTCCTGCCCGGCCCGCTGCAACTTGCTTATGAAAGCTTATTGAAGAGAGCTTTACAAAAAAATATATTGATAAGTTTTGATCCTAATTACCGGCACTTATTATTTCAGCATGATATACAATCGTTCATTGACCAAAGCTGGAGTTTCTTAAACCATTCACATTTTTTTAAACTAAGTGATGAAGAAGCATTCATGTTGACCGGAAAATCAAGTATAAATGAAGCCGCAATTTACTTTATGGAAAATACGAAGGCAGCTTTTGCAATTACACTTGGTAAGGAGGGTACTTTATTGGGATTAAATGGAAAAATGGAAATAATAGAAAGTATTGATATCCAACCGGTGGATACTACCGGTGCCGGTGATGCTTTTGTGGGTGCCGTCTTGTATCAGCTATCTGATCATTCATTGGAACAAATAAAAGAATTGCCTGAAAACGAATGGCAGAAAATTATCAGTAATGCAAATAAAGCAGGAGCAAGAACCTGTGAGTATATGGGGGCCATGGAAGCATTTAAACATTTGAGTAACGATATTTTTATTTAAACTACAGTTGAGCATAGATAATATCCATACAAGCGAATCAGCAGATCAGGCTTTTACAAAACAATTTCATGAAAGGTTTCAAAAGGGACTCGGTGAACTGAGTAACCTGTATAATAAAGTCTATGCATCACACCCTGAAAATAAAAAAGGGCTTGACCAGTTGCTCGAAACAATTACTTCTTCATTTAGTAACCGGTCAGCAGATTTAAAACAACGGGATATTGATAAACTTAAAACAGAACCGGTGCATTGGTTTTTGAGTAATCAAATAACCGGCATGAGTTTATATGTTGATCGCTTTAGTACTGATTTAAAAGGACTCGGAAACAAACTGGATTATTTTGAAAAACTCGGAGTTAATTTTCTGCATCTGATGCCGGTGTTTGAAAGCCCGGCTGGTGAAAGTGATGGTGGCTATGCAGTTGCTGATTTCAGAAAGGTGGATCAGCGTTTTGGTACATTGGAAGATTTACAGGAAGTTCAAAAGGAAATGCAGCATCGAAATATGTACCTGATGCTGGATATTGTATTAAATCATACTTCTCATAAACATGAATGGGCAGAAAAAGCAAAGCAGGGTGTGCAGCAATACCAGGACTACTATTATTTTTTTAATGACAGGCTTGAACCGGATGAATATGATAGAACGATGCCTGAAGTTTTTCCCGAAGCCGCATCCGGAAATTTTACATGGATACCGGAGTGTAACAAATGGGTGATGAGTGTTTTTCATAATTACCAATGGGATTTAAATTTTAGAAACCCCAAAGTGCTGGTGGAAATGGTGGACACCATTTTATTCTATGCCAATTTGGGTGTTGATATTTTAAGAATCGATGCACCTGCATTTATCTGGAAAGAAAAAGGAACAGTTTGCCAGAATTTACCGGCAGCACATACTCTCTTACAATTAATAAAACAATGTGTGCAGGTGGCCGCACCAGGCATGGCATTGCTGGGCGAAGCAATAGTAGCCCCCGACGAAATAATGAAATACTTTGGCACAGGTGATAAAGAGGCATTAGAATGCGACTTTGCTTATAATGCTACACAAATGGCATTGCAATGGGATGCATTGGCTACAGGGGATGCAAGGATAATGCTGGAGGCGCAGCAGGTATTATTGCAAAAACCATACGGTACTTCATGGATTACTTACACAAGGTGCCATGATGATATAGGTTTGGGATATGATGATTATATGATAACCAATGCAGGATATGAACCTTACCGCCACCGCAGGTTTTTGAGGGATTATTATTCTGGAAGTTACGATGGCTCACCTGCAAGGGGTGCCTTGTTTTCTGTAAATGAAAGAACGGGTGATGCAAGGATAAGCGGTTCGCTGGCATCTTTATGCGGATTGGAATATGCGTTACAAAAAAATGAAGAAGAAGAAATAAAAATCGCAGTAAGTAAAATATTACTGATGCAGGCACACAGTTTTTTCCTCGGGGGCATACCCATGATTTTTTATGGCGATGAGTCTGCACATATCAACGATTATTCTTACCTGCAGGATGAAGGAAAAAATTACGATAACCGCTGGATGCACCGCCCGGTTTTTGATTGGGATAAAAACGGAAAATTTGATAAGCCCGGCACGGTGGAGCATTTGGTTTTTACCGGCACAAAAAAACTAATTGAAATAAGAAAAAACCTACCGGTTATTGCAGACAAAAAAAACCTTACCTGGCTTACGCCGCATAATATTCATGTGGCAGGCTATTTAAGAGCATGGGGTAATGAGAGGGTGTATTGTCTTTTTAATTTTGATGATAAAGAACAAAGCCTTACCTGGTATGCGTTTAAGGAAAACGGGATGAAACCGGTACGACTATTCGATCATTGGAGTGGCAATTACTTCGATGTTAAAAATGACAATGAATATTTTGATTTGCCGCCCTATTCGTTTTTTATTTTGGAGCCATTAAAATAATATCAGCTTCAACTAGTTGATTATCAATGGTAAAATATTGTTTGGGCAAATAAAATAAGTATTCGGCTCAATTTATCAAACTATTCGGCTCATAAAACTTAGTTTTGAGCCGAATACTGATAAAAATAATCATTTAATGAGCCAAAAAATAATAGATATTATTGAGTTTATTAAAAATAACCCCGACAGTTCATCTTCAATTATTCAACAGGCATTTCAGGAAAAATTCAGCCTCGCTACTATAAAAAGAATTCTTCAGGACCTTATCGCCGAAGAGATAATCGAAAAAAAAGGAGTTGCAAAAAATACCCGTTACACTGTAAAGCCTTCTTACCTGGTAATACAGAAAATTGATCTTAATGAATACTTTAAAAAAGAATCAGACCAACGAAAGATAACAGACCGCTATAATTTTGAACTGATAAAAAACATTTTACCACAAGCGCAGATTTTTACGAATGAGGAAAAGGTTTTTCTCAACAACTTACAAGGGCAGTTTATAAAAAGGATAAGCGAACTAAGCAGCCAGGAATATGAGAAAGAATTGGAACGGCTGGCAATTGACCTGAGTTGGAAATCTTCTCAGATAGAAGGCAACACTTATTCATTGCTCGAAACAGAGCAACTACTACTGGAACAAAAAACAGCCGCCGGAAAATCGAGAGATGAAGCAACCATGCTGCTGAATCATAAAGAGGCGATAGATTTTATTGTGGAGAAACCAGATTATATGTATCCGCTTTCTGTAAGCAAGATAGAAGAACTGCACAGTATTTTAATAAAAGACCTTGCTGTATTAAGAAATATCCGTATAAGGCGGGTAGGTATTTCAGGTACTAATTATATCCCATTGGAAAATGAGTTTCAGATTAGAGAAGCCCTTTCAGATATGTGCAGTTTGGTAAATGAAAAGGAAAATATATTTGAAAAATCCCTGCTGGCCTTGTTAGTGGTTTCGTACATACAGCCATTTATGGATGGCAATAAACGTACCGCAAGAATTTTATGTAATGCAATACTCCTGCATTTTAAGCACTGTCCACTTTCGTTTCGCACTGTTGATAGTATTGATTATAAAAAAGCCGTCCTTCTATTCTACGAAATCAACAACCTCTCTGCATTTAAAAAACTGTTTATAGAGCAGTATGAATTTGCAGTAAATACTTACTTCTGAGTTTAATTGCAAATTATCTCATTATTGGCGAAAAATAATTTGATGTTAAAAAGGACTAAGGATATTTTACGTTACCGCCTTATTCATTTTTTATTTTATACCGATACGACATTAAAAGCATGTCCTTCAGTCATACCTGTTGTCTATCGGTATTAATACCTCTGGCAAGGGTATTAATTTAAAGTCTATTTGGTATTAGAACCAATAAAATAATTATTTCGGGGCTCCGTACTTAGCTATCAAAGTCAGTAGTACGCCATTTGTCCATCCAAAACCATCCTGCCCGGGATACTCACCGCCACCTGCTTCCAGTTTAGTATCAACTACATTATATTTTTCCATTAGCTTGCCTGTACGCAAGTATACATCGTTGTTTAATTTTATCCATCGCTTTGCAATAGTAGCAGCTAACTCTTCCTGGCCACCATTTTCCAAAGCACTTATAACAATCCATTGCAGCGGTGCCCATCCATTAGGCGCATCCCACTGTTGTTGATTATTTACAGATGTTGAAAGCACACCACCATCTTTTAGTAGGCCATCGTTAAGTTTCTGTGCTGCTGCAGCCGTATTATCATGTTGATCGTTTACAAAATTTTTCAGCAACCATAAAGGGAAAAAAGAAGCAGGGGTAAACTTGCCTGTTTGCTTTTTCCTTTTCCAGTTATAATCGTAATAAATTTTTTCTTTCGCATTGTAGCAATATTTCTGAATAGCTTTTTGTCTTTTATCGGCCCTTGTTTGATATAGCTTACTTTTTGCAGGATTGTCATAAGCATCAAAATACTTTGCTAGTATTTGTTCTGTTTTAAATAACAGGCTGTTTAAATCAACAGGTATGATGTCTGTTGTTTCTATTGTTGATAAATCATTTTCAACAGCCAGCCAGCGGCTGCTGAAGTCCCATCCGCTTTCGGCAGCAGAGCGGAGGTGGTTGTAAACAATTTTTTTATCTCTTTTACTTTTTGCTGCAGTTGCTACATCATCTGCCCAGCTTTCCTGCCGGGGAATAGAAAGTTCATCGCAATATCGGTTTAAAATACTGCCATCTGCCATGCGAACTAATTTTTTAAATGCTGTTCCGTTTTTTATGGTAGCATAACCATTCGTCCAATAATTGTATTCTTTTTCAATAGCAGTCATATAGTCTTTTCTGGCTTCGCCTCCTTCTATGGATGCATATAGTTCTACCATTAAAGCAAAAAAGGGAGGCTGACTCCGGCTCAGGTAATAACTGCGGTTACCATTGGGAATGTGGCCATACGTATTAATAAGGTATTCAAAATTATCAAGCATATTCCTGATTGTTCCGGTTTCGCCATCTTCTTTAAGACCAAGCATGGTAAAGTAAGAATCCCAGTAATATATTTCACGAAAACGGCCTCCGGGTACTATGTAAGGATGAGGAAGAGCTAACAACGATGAACCCTCAACCATTTTATCCTGTTCCCTTTTCAGGGTTCCCCATAAATTTTTGATATGCGCTGTCACATCTTTTTCCTGTTGTATATAATTAAAAGCCGGAGGAGCAGGAGGCAGTTCAAAATTTTCTTTTACAAATAATTCAAGACTGAAACGGATAGCAGGATTATTTTTTATTTTCAGATAATCTGCGACTATCTCTTTGGGTTTTTTTTTGGGGATACAATCAACGAATGTTTTATTATCAGGAAAGATCCGGTTCATCTGTACATCTGTGAAAAGCTGCCCATAGATCTGGTCAGGTGTTTTAATTTTTTGTGCCATTGTAGACAAAACGAACGAGCAGGTAATTAAAACGAGCATTATTTTTTTCATACTCAAAATTGTTGCTATAAAGATACATAACAAACATCCTGGTAAGTATGTATTACCAGGATGTTTTATACAAGAATGTTAACTTAATACTTTTTGGTGGCTGGATTAAATGTCCTCCAGCTATGCCAGAATTCCTGGTAAGCCGGTAAAGGTTTTAATGAATAAGAAGTATCTATACCCTTGCCGCTGATGGTAAATAACCGTTTTGTATATAACAAGGTATCCTGATCCAAAAAGAAAGCATTGTCAAAGTCCGGCCTTTCAAATGCAAAAAAACTTTTATTGTCTTCCGCAAGTACAAGCAGAATGGGTGTTTCACCAATATTATCTGCAATCAGCCGCTTTTTTTTCAAATCATTCCAGTCATAAGCTTTTGATTGATTGCCGGCTTTTATACCGATCACCCATGATTTATCTTTCCAGGAAAGGCTGTCGGTTCCGGTTAATTTATCCCTGCTGGTGCCATCTTCATATTTTAAATTTTTACTGTATGAATCAGTAAATGCAGCATCAGCCTGCATGATAAGAGAATTAGGATTCAACTTCAACCATTCCGCTAAAGAAGTTTGGGTGCTGAATACTTCCGGTAGTTGCTGACCTTTTAATTTTCCTGTTATTGCTTCTCCGGTTGCCTGACGCCACCAGCTTTTAGTAGTAGCGTCTTCCAGCATAGCATTAAAATGGTCCATACCAACAAGCCTGAACGTTTCTTTTTTACCATTAACAATTGGTTCAAAGACCCGGCCGGTTCTGCAAACGGTACAATAGGTTACCAATATTGATTTACCACCTACTGTATCCTGCACATGATGGTGGTAGCCTAAAAATTGAATGGGATAAGCTTTTGCTTCACCATTCATGGATACGCCGATTACAAGACGGTTGGAGTCAACTTTATTCTTATCAGCAGTAGCCAGTAACAATTGTTCTGGTTGTTTAAACATGGCATCAGCCGCCATTTTAAAATTAGCCATATAAACAACAACAGCTAATAATAACAGGGGAATCGCAGGCACCCATTTTCTTTTCCAGTTTGATTTAAATAAACCAATGATGATCATTAACCCAAAGAATGCCCTGAATATCCAACGCCATTTATATAAAGTATAAGCAATACTAATACTATTTGCCCGCTGGCTACCAGGCATAGGCATGATGAAATACACATTCAGTATTTCAAAAAACAGTAACCCGAAAAAACCAATCCAGAAAATTTTTTTCAAAATGAAGTATTTAAATTAAAAATTGACTATCCGGATAAAGCAACCACTCATTTATATGAACCACATAGACACATAGAAAATATAGGCTTTCATCCCGCCTACTGTGGGATGTTTACTTCTATTGTGGGCTATGTGACTATGTGGTTCCATTTAGGTTGTTATATGCGGATAGTCATTAAATAAAATTTGTTCAAAGAAGTATAATTTCATTCAATTCCGTTATAATTTAAAAGTTATACCTGCACTGATCAGGTAATCTGCAAATGCTGCATCACCCTGCACATGTGTGTCTGTATCAGCAGAGCGACGTTTATCAGAATCACTTTGTGTACGGTTTCTTTTTAATGCAATTGGAAAAGACAGGTTAATGCTTGTTTTCTTTGTCATATAGGTAACCGAAGGTTCTGCTGAAATAATATAGCCAGGCCTTCTGAAACCACGGCTTCCGCCAATCAGATCAGAGGATGGAAGTCCTTCAATTCTGATTCCCCCGGCAAACGTAAATTTTTTCACCATATAACTTAATCCGCTTCTCAGCATAAAAAGATCAGGCACACTCATTACATCCGTATTATATTTTTTAGCCGTAACAGAAGCGGCACTGCCTCTTGCTGTTGAAGTGCCGTTTACTTCCCGGGGATTGATGAGATAAAAGAAATTTCCATAGACACTGAGCTTATGATTGAAATTGTAAAAGCCGTTAAATTCAAATGTGATGCCGGTGCCGCCATCTCCCGTTTGTATGGACTGATCTACCGGCCCCAGGATGCTGGAATCTGCTTTCTTATAAAAATAATCCTGGTAATTATAATTACCCGTTGGCAACTTCATTCCTAATCCTATTTGTATATTTCCTTTGTGTGTTTTTTTAGGATCAAACATCCAGCGATAAGCTGAAAACCTTGCATCACCAATACCAAATGATTGGGTATTATGCCTTGTCTTTCCATCATGCTCATATAACGAAGAACGGCCGAAATTAAGAATGGGTAAGGTCATGGCAATTGACCACCGGGAATTCAATGTCCGGATAGCAGTAATATTCAGTTCGGTAGCATGATTTATCACATTACTGCCTGCTTCAACCCGTTGTTTTTGTTCTTCGGTGCCCACATAATG
Organism: Chitinophagaceae bacterium; assembly: GCA_031400855.1. Classification (GTDB taxonomy): domain Bacteria; phylum Bacteroidota; class Bacteroidia; order Chitinophagales; family Chitinophagaceae; genus JJ008. Next base: position 14,987 of record JANNQR010000071.1, read on the forward strand.
CTTGTAGGATTTAAAGTAACGGGTGTTGATATTCATTTCCCATCCCTTGGTATCAGAAGGTTTGGAACAGACTCCTGATGTTCCTTTTATGGCCACACAACCCTGTGCCATGATATTTTTTGGCTTGAGTACAATGACTGTAAATAATAGTATGATAATTAAATGTTTCATTTTTAAATTGATTTTTTATTTTACTTTTTTAATCTTAATCGTTGTACAATAAACTCACCTATTCTTGTGCCGGCTTCAGTACCATGTTCGTTGTCAAAACGATAATGTATACCACCGTATAACCTTGACATGGCAGCTTCCTTTGCGGCCAGTCTGAATGATTTTATTTCACGGCTTTTTATTCCAAACTCCAAAGAAGATGTATCAGTAAATGATAAATTATCTCCAAACCAATTCGTCATTACTTCGGACGCTGCTGCTGAAATTGTTGCATGGCCGCTTGTATGAGAAGGGAATGCAGGGGTTTGAATATACGGCTGCCAATTAGTTGCTATATATTTATTGATCACCGTTTCGGGACGAACACAATTGCTCCTGAATTTTTCATCCCAGCAACTGATAAATGCATCATACAGTGCTATAGATGTTTGTGCATAAGCTGCTACAGTAGTTGAAAAATCTGCACCGGCCTTTTCTGCGGCAATCCCAACTATATTCATCCAGTGGCCCGGCGGCGAAAACTTTTTCGTCGCAAACATTACATGCCCCGATACATTCATCTTAAATGGATTATCGTCCCAGAATTCGGCGATGTGTTTTTGATCATCTGTTAAACTATCTCCTGTTTTTTTTACTTCCAGTAAATATTGATAATACTTGCTGTTTTTATTTTTTACATCATATACCGGGCAAGGGGTTGGTTTAAATTGAGAAGCACTGTCCAACAACATTGGTCTCATTTTCATCCAATGTGGCTCAACAGCCTGTGCATACATGGGAGGTGTAGGAACCCACCTTCCTTCTTCTTCTGTAACGGTGTATTTGGGAGCCGTCCGTAATTGCAGGTAATGATCTTTTTTGCTCCAACGAAGAATGTGGTTAGCAACCGAATCAGCAATCATACGGGAAGCTTTTTTCATTTTGTTGCTCATATGTGCTGATGAAGCTATGGAGTCTAACAGGTCAACATAATTCTGCATACTCCCTTCGGGAAATGTAACGGCTTCGCCAGTTTTACAAAAAGCTAATAATGCAGCATACGCTAAATCAGCCCCGGCTGTATCAATACCGGGGAAGGCTGGTAAATGTTTGATCTGACCCGCAAGACTCTGAAAACGATTATCACCCAACACCATTACTTCGTAAGCAGCTATGTTGGCATACACATAATTGCGGCTGGCAATCATCGGTGGAAAATTATTTTCCAGTACTACGTTATTGAGTTGCTTGACTGTTTTACAATAAAGTACCGGGTCATTTGTGAATTTTATATAATTTTTTTGCTGGCAGGATGTAATTAAAAAAAACATCGTGGCAACGGCCAGTATGAATTTCATTTGAAATTTTTAATATGAAACAATAATAAATGCTGTAACAATACAGGATTAAGTGTATCGGTCTGGTTTATGCTTCAGGAGGTTGTTCCGGGCTGCTGTGAGAACCGTTAACAATAAAATCTTTGCAGACTAAACTATATTGTTTTATAAAAGGAGAAGTACAGGATGCATATAAAAAAAAATTCACCTGTTCACATTCTGTAATATTATTTTTAACTGTAGTATGTTTCGGAGTGCCCGACTTTTTTGCACCATCATTTTTTTGTAAATCATTTGCCAATTGAAAAAACTGCTCCCCGGCAGTTTCAATGCGATGTTTATTTTCATTAGGAATACATTTCACCACAAGCATTCCATCCTGTACTTTGCGTTTTACATATTTATAATGCTGTCCGTCAACTGTTACATCACCGTCATAGCGTTCAAAATCACTCCAGTCTGTCTGGTAGGGTAAATTAAGAGGTACTTTTAATTCAATTAAAGAAGCTTCATTATAATTATTATTATCAAGGCTTACTTCCATCTTTTGATCAGAACGCTGCTGATACCAATCCATTACCCAGCGGTAGCCAAACCAGTTAAATGCAAGAAGTAATAATAGTAATATGGCAGCAACCTTTTTCAGTTAGTTATTTTTTGAGCATGTAAGATAATTTTTATAATTCACACTGATAAACCAATCAGCCAAAAATAGGGCTGATTCTGTATTATTTACTCACTGCAAACGTTTTCTTTTCCGGCCCCACCCCTTTTATTGTCAGGCTTTTCCATTGTGCCGGTATTACGGATTTAATTTGTATAATACCTTTTGGTGTGATTTCCAGTCCACCGAATCCCATCATTACACTTTGTAAAATACCACCAGCACCAGTTGCAAAATAAGGATTGGTGCCGCCCTTTGTTTCAGCAATAACTCTGAATGGCGGATTTAAATTTGGTATATAAGCATCTTTAAACCAATGCCATGCTTTTTCTTTATCTCCCAGTCTGGCATATAATAAGGTGAAAATAGCCTGCGTCATTGCAGGTGTGCCTTCATTGGGTATCCTTGTTGAATAATATTCAAGGTCTTTACGGATTTGTAGGGGATCAGTTATTTCTTTTAAAGGGTAAGATAAAAGATTTACATCAGCTTGTTTAATACCTTCCCCATTATAGGTTACATGTTCTCTTGTAACTCCGTCTGTCCCGTCCGAATGGCCCGGCCGGGCGGGCATTTTTAAGATCGGAATATTATTTGATACATTCATCCAATCAGGATCAGGTACAATACCTAATACCTTTGCGGCTTCTGTAGCATATTGAAGATTTGCTTTTGCTGCTGCGTTGGTAAAAGCATTATTGTCTACGTTCTCTGCCCATTCATCAGCTGCCACCACATTTTTTATATCATATTTACCGGGTCCGTTTCTTTCCACCCGACTTGCCCAAAAATCAGCTGTTGCAGAAAGTATCGGCCATCCTTTTTCTTTCAGCCAGTTTTTGTCCTGTGTTACACAATAATAATTCCAGGCGGCAATGCCGACGCAGCCGGTAATATGATGTTCAAACGGGCCGCTTAATGCCCATACCGGTGTTTCTTCCACTCCTGTTTCTGCACTTTCCCATGGATACATGGCTCCTTTAAATCCTTTGCTGAATGCATTTCGTTTGGCTGCATCCAATCGTTGGTAACGATACTCCATCATACTTTTTGCTAACTCAGGATGTAATACAAGAATAGCAGGATACATCCAGAGTTCGGTATCCCAGAATACATGGCCGTTATAACCTAGACCACTTAATCCCATGGGTGATGGAGAGAGAGCAGTTCCTTCTCTCGTAAAAGAATATAAATGATATAACATGCTATGCACATCCTGTTGGCTTTGTGCGTCACCTTCAATAACAATATCACTTTTCCAAAGATCATCCCAGGCCTGGTTATGAAATTTTAATAAACGGTCACGGCCTTCCAGTTTTGCATAGATAGTCAGTCGTTCAGCTTCATTCAGCGGGTCATCATGATGGGCAGAAGTGATGGAAGAACCGGCAATGGAATACCGATAAGTTTCCCCGGCTTTTATTTTTCTGCTGAATTTCATCAGGTGCATATTGTTATCCCACATTTCATGTATCACTCTTGGCTCCTGTCCATGTTGTTCAGGAAATAAAAAAGTATTGGAAGCACACATTAATAATTTTCCGGTGGGGCTTTTAGCAGATGAGGTCAATAAGCTGATAACAACATGCGGCCTGTCAATTTCATTGTAATAATTCTGTACTTCTTTCAATGCATCAGGAGCTTCCATTACACTGCTGCTATTAATAGTGATATCTTTTTTTGCTGTAACAGAAATATCCATCAATACAGTAAAAGGAAGCTGGCGCAATGAATAATAAGTGTAAGAAACAGTAGCTTTATCGCTAAAGTCAAATGAAGTAGTGAAGCTGGCATGTTGCATATTGAGTTCCTGTTTCAGATGACCCGCATTTTTGCCATCCATTCTTTTGCCATCAATATCCAGTGTTGCATTTAATAAATTAAAACTTCGCAGGAAATTACTTACCCTTCCACGGCCATATAAATCATAAGCACCAGCCAACACCACATCTTTTATTTTGAAAGGCTCCGGAGCTGATACAATACCAATCATTCCGTTCGCAACGGTTACTCCATAATAATTGGAAGGATCAATATTACCGGCTGTTATTTTCCAGGGATCAGTTTGGGAGTTTCCTGAAAAGGATTGTATAAGCAGAAAAAAAGAAATCAACAGTCGATAATAATTCATAATGAAAGTTTGCTTGAAAGATATAAAGTAGCGGTTTATTATGTCATACTCATTTATACACCGGAAACGATTCCGGAAATAGCTGAAATAAGCTTGAAAATTACTTTTTCGATGAATAGGAATTGAAAAGTTGGAATTAAATAAATGCCATAGGTCTTATTGAAATGTGATTGACCTGTTTTGTTCAAGTATTAATTAACAACGAGTTATATTCTTAAACAGAGTTTAAATAGTAATCTTAAGTTGTCGTAATATTGATATGACTAAAATTATTTTTGCAGGTGTTAAAAAAATGGTAACATTGTGTGTTTAATACACATTTAATAATGTTGTCTTATATTATAACGTGTGTTTGAAAATTGATTGCTAAAACTATTAATGATTGCTTATGTGCCTCAAAAAACTAATCAAGGCCGCTGGCCTTATAATCCTGACATTTATTTCATTGGTATCGTTTGCCCAAAACAAGGTAATTACCGGAAAAGCAACTGATTCAAAAGATGGATCTGGTGTTTCGGGTGCATCTGTATCAGCAAAAGGAACCAGGGTTGGAACCACAACTTCTGCTGATGGTTCTTTCAGTCTTTCTGTTCCGTCTGGTACAACTACTCTTGTTATTTCATCTGTTGGCTTCGGTACACAAGAAGTATCAATCGAAGGAAAATCTTCAATTGATGTTTCGTTAGTTGTAACGAATACAACTTTGAATGAAGTAGTGGTAACAGGTTATGGTACTGTAAAGCGAAAAGATCTTACCGGGTCTGTTGCAACAGTTAGTTCCAAAGACTTTGTAAAAGGCCCAATTACATCTCCTGAACAACTGATTAATGGTAAAGTGGCCGGGGTACAAATCACTGCTCCCAGCGGTGCACCAGGCGCCGGCGGCAGAATTTTAATACGGGGTGGTGCATCTTTGAATGCAACAAACAGTCCGCTAATTATAATTGACGGGGTGCCTATTGATCAACAAAGCGGCATTGCAGGTTCTCCTAATGCATTAGGTCTGTTAAATCCAAACGATATTGAAACATTCAATATCCTGAAAGACCCATCTGCTGCTGCTATTTACGGTTCCCGGGCTTCTAATGGTGTTATTATTATAACCACCAAAAAAGGTAAAAGCGGAAAACTAAGAGTGAGTTTCAGCACACTTAATTCTATATCTACTGTAGGAAAAACAGTTGATGTATTGAATGCTGATGAATTCAGAACACTGGTAAATGGAAAAGGGAATAACACACAAAAATCAAAATTAGGTACGGCAAATACTGACTGGCAAAATCAAATTTATGGTTCAGCCTTTGCTACGGATAATAATATCAGCCTGACTGGCGGAATTGATAAATTACCTTATCGCTTCTCCCTGGGATTTTTGAGTCAGGATGGAATTCTGAAAACAGGAAGCCTGAGAAGAAGTTCTGCATCATTAAATCTTAACCCTAAGTTGCTGAAAGATCATTTGAAAGTGGATTTGAACCTGAGAGGTGTATTAACTAACAGCCGGTTTGCCAACGAAGGAGCCATTGGTACAGCAGTTAATTTTGACCCCACTCAACCCGTCAACAACAGTAATGGAAGGTTTGGTGGTTATAATGAGTGGATTGATCCAAGCAGTAACCGCCCTGACGGACTGGCACCCAAAAATCCTGTAGGTTTATTAAATCTACGGAACGATGAAAGTGATGTCAAAAGATTTATCAGCAATATACAATTAGATTATAAGTTTCATTTTCTCCCTGATTTAAGGGCTAATCTGAATGTAGGTATTGATTATTCAAAAGGAGAAGGAACAATCAAGATCCCTGATTCAAGCGGACAGTCTTATCTGCGTAGTGTTACAAACGGAGGAGGCGCCCAGGCCAGCGGGTCCGATAATCAGTATCAGCAAACCAAGAAAAACAAGTTGCTGGAATTTTACCTTAATTATGTAAAAGATATCAAGGTTCTTAAAAGCCGGATAGATGTAATGACCGGATACGGTTACCAGGATTTCATCAGGGAAAGCCCGGCTTACCCTGATGTAGCAGCAAACGGAACAGTAGTAACACCGGAAGGAAATCCTTTTAAAACGCAGAATACATTGATCTCTTTTTTCAGCCGGGTGAATTATTCTTTAATGAATAAATATCTCTTAACTGTAAACTGGAGGGCGGATGCCTCCTCAAGGTTTGATAAAAGTATCCGCTGGGGTTATTTCCCTTCTGTCGCTTTTGCATGGAATGTTTCAAACGAAGGCTTCTTTAAAAAACAGAAAGTATTGACAGACCTGAAATTCAGGTTGAGTTATGGTGAAACGGGGCAACAGGAGATCGGAAGCGATTATCAATATTTACCGGTTTATAATCTAAGTAACAATACAGCGATGTACCAGTTTGGCAATACCTTTTATAATGTATTCAGGCCACAAGCCTACGATGCCAACCTGAGATGGGAAACAACTTCTAACTATGGTGCAGGAGTTGATTTCGGATTTATGAATGGAAGATTTACCGGAACAATAGATATTTACAAGAAAAAATCTGAAGACCTGCTGAATAGGATTTCAGTGCCTGTTGGCACCAATTTTTCCAATGAAATTATTACCAACATTGGAACCATGGAAAACAGAGGTTTTGAATTCACCCTTAACTCAGCAATCATCCGGCGGAAAAATCTGAATTGGGATTTTGGTTTCAATATCACTTATAATAAAAACGAGATTACTCAACTTACAGCTGTTAACTCATCCTCTTACCAGGGTACCCAGGTGGGGGGCATTTCCGGCGGTGTAGGTAATACGATTCAGATTCATACTGTTGGGTATGCTGCTAATACCTTCTATGTACTTCAACAAGTATATAACAGTAACAATAAACCTATTGAAGCTTTATATGTGGACCGTAACGGAGATGGTATTATTAATAATAATGATTATTACCGTAATAAATCTCCCAACCCTGATATACTCCTTGGCGTAACATCGGGAGTTACTTGTCATAACTGGACATTCAATTGTACAGTGAGAGGAAATTTTGGCAATTATATGTACAATAATGTATTTTCCAATAACGGAACTTTCAGGACCAATTCTCTGAACTTCCTGACCAACGTTTCAAGAAACTACCTGGAAACAGGTTTTGCCAACAACCAGTATTTCTCAGATTATTACCTGCAGGATGCCTCCTTCATCCGTATGGACCAGGCATCACTGGGGTATGATTTTGGAAAAGTTTTTCAGGACAAAGCAAACCTTCGGGCTACTTTAAACGTTCAGAATGTGTTCGTAATGACAAAATATAAAGGTCTTGATCCTGAAATTGCCGGCGGTATTGACAACAACTTCTATCCCCGCCCAAGAGTATTTTCTTTAGGATTTAATCTTGATTTTTAAAATAAACGTATTTATTAAAATATAAAGCTTGCAATATGAAAAATAAATTCCTTAAATCACTGGGCTTTGTTGCACTTACTGCGGTTATCCTGGTCTCCTGTACCAAGGACCTGGACAGAAAACCGTTTTACGATGTTACATCTGCATCGGTTTATAAAGATCTTACCGGTTATAAACAAGTACTGGCAAAAACTTATGGCGGATTGTCACTTACCGGCAACAGCGGACCAGATGGCAATGGAGATATAAGTGGTATTGATGAAGGATTTTCAAGTTACCTCCGCCAGTACTGGCAGGCCCAGGAATTACCAACTGATGAAGCTGTTATTGGATGGAACGACGCAACTATCCGTGACTTTCATCACATGACATGGAGTTCAAGTGACGTTTTTTTAAGAGCATTGTACAACCGTATTTATTTTCAGATCACCCTTTGTAATGAATTCATCAGAGAAAGTACTCCTGATAAAGTAAGTGAAAGAAGTATTACCGGAGCAGATGCTACCGAAATTGGTTACTTTAGGGCAGAGGTTCGTTTTCTCAGGGCATTGAGTTATTATCATGCTCTTGATCTTTTTGGCAATGTGCCTTTTGTTACTGAGAATGACCCAATAGGAAATTTTCTGCCTCCTCAGATTACTAGGGCTAACCTGTTCAATTTTATCGAATCTGAACTGAAAGCAATAGAAACACAGTTGAAACCAGCTAAAACAAATGAATACGCAAGAGTGGATGCTGCAGCTGCATGGTCATTGCTTGCTAAATTATACCTGAATGCACAAGTTTATACCGGAGTTTCAAAATATTCAGAAGCAGTAACTTATTGTAACAAAGTTATTGCCGTAGCAGGCTATTCATTATTACCTACATACAGATTCCTATTTTTGGCAGATAATAATGCTACATCAACCAACGAAACGATTTTTCCTGTAACGTTTGATGGAAACAAAACAAGAACATGGGGTGGTACCACATATCTCGTTCATGCACCCATTGGTGGTTCGATGAGCCCCAGTTCACATGGTGTAGATTTTGGATGGGGTGGTCTACGTACTACCAAACAGTTTGTTCAAAAATTTGCAGACCCAAGTGGCGCTACTGATAAAAGAGCCAGCTTTTATACCAGCGGACAAAGTATTGACATTAATGATATTTCAACTTTTACAGATGGATATAGTATTATTAAATTCAGAAATGTAACTTCAACAGGAGCTAATGGTTCTAATGTAACCTGGGTTGATACCGATTTTCCTATGTTCCGGCTTGCTGAAATTTATCTTACTTATGCAGAGGCAGTATTGCGTGGCGGTGGTGGTGATATTCCTACTGCTGTTAATTATATTAACCTTCTTCGTCAGAGAGCTTATGGTAATGCAACAGGCAATATTACATCCAGCGATTTAACCTTACAATTTGTTTTGGACGAAAGAGCAAGGGAACTATACTGGGAAACCACCCGCCGTACTGACTTAATAAGGTATGGTCAATTTACAGAAGGTACTTACTTGTGGGCATGGAAAGGAAATACTTTGAATGGACAGGCAGTTGGAAGTCATCGTAAATTGTATCCCATTCCCGCAGCAGACCTTACGGCTAATCCTAACCTGGTTCAAAATCCGGGCTATTAATTATTAATAAAAAAGATTATTTTTATTTGTGATAAAAATTTGAATTATGAAAGCAACATTAAAAAATTCATTTCTATTTGTGTTGACATCAGGAGTATTATTGACTTCTTGTGTTAAACAAGAAGTAACGCCTTATCTTAATCCTGGTGGCCCCCTTCAGTTCAACAGCACCATTACAACAATAGTGCTGCAACAGGCCAACGCAACAACTAACGCAGGCACCTTTAGCTGGAACGCTGCTGATTTTGGTTACAAAGCAGCTGTTACTTACACCATACAGTTTTGCAGAGCTGGAAGCAACTTTGCTGCAGCCGCAAGTGCAGAGTTGACGATTGGCTCACAGTTATCCAGAACTATCACTGTTCGTGATTTAAATGCGAAACTGCTTGACATTATTCCATTTGGTGTTCCATCATCTGTACATGCAAGATTGAAAGCTGATGTGGGTTCAGGTGTTGCACCTATCTATTCTAATATCATTACTAATCTGGTTGTAACCGCCTATCTTGATATAGTTAGTTATAATTTTCCTCAAGCACTGTGGGTTGCTGGCAATTACCAGGGTTGGAATCCCGGAGCTGCGCCTCAGATCGTAGATAAAGCAGCAAGCGGCACTACAGGTTCTAATTATGAAGGTTATATCAACTTTACAGATGGCCCGACTCATCCTTTTAAAATGGTAAAAGGGAATAACTGGGGTGCAGGTGATTTTGGTAGTGCCGGAGTAAATACTTTAGGTAATGGCGGTGCCAACTTAGAACTTGGTGCTCAAACAGCAGGTGTTTTTTTGATCAGGGCTAATACGCAGAATATGACATGGTCTAATTATAAAATTAATACTTGGGGAATTATTGGTGATGCAACTCCGGGCGGCTGGGGTGGAAGCACTCCGATGACTTTTAATCCAGCAGATGGTTCATGGGCCATTACTACAAACCTTACAGCAGGCGAAGTAAAATTCAGGGCAAACAATGATTGGGCTGTCAATTTTGGTGATACTCATAATCCTCCGGGTGTTGTTCGGGATAATAAACCTGACTATGATGGAACCAATATACCGATTGCTGCATCAGGAAATTATACCCTTGTATTGAACATTGGTATTGCCGGTAATTATAATTATACCATAAGAAGAAATTAATTTCTTTCCGTCAAACATATTTGTTAAAGCGGCTCCTTTGAAAAAAGAAGCCGCTTTTTTTTTGCCTATGTTTATATAAATTAAGGAAATGAGAAAAAACAATTTTGATTTTTTTAAAGTGGCATTGATCATGCCGTTGCTTATTATTTTAATTCAAAAAGAAGAAATAAACCGGACCGGTAAGCAGGGCGTTTCTTTGCAAAAAAGAAAAAATATACAGGCCATCATCTCCGATACCGCCGGGAAAGCATTTGAAGTAGTTATCACTCCTTACAAGACCACTTTACTGGCCGATGGAAAAGATAAAACCGTTATTAAAGTACATGTAACTGACAGCAAGGGCAGGGAAGTGCTTTGGGCCAATAACGTAATAAAGTTTTCAATCAGCGGCGATGGTAAAATAACCAGTATAAACAACGGAGATGGTGGAAACAATAAGCCGGTGAAAAACAAAGATGGTAAATGGCAGAAACGATTATTAAAGGGCAGGTGCGTGGTGATTGTGCAGGCAGGAACAAAACCGGGCATGATAAAATTTAAAGCAGAATCAGACAGCCTTTGGCCGGGGGAAACTGATATACAAACTATTTCCCCGGAAAGCATTTCAAAAATTATTATTGATAAAAAATACCAGCTACCGGTTCAAAAAGTAAAAAAAGAAGTTGATAAAATGCTGGGCGCTGATATTTCTTTTTTACCTGAACTGGAAGCAGGAGGAATGAAATTTTCTGATAACGGAACAGAGAAAGATGCGATACAGATATTAAAAGATCATGGGTTCAATTATGTGCGCCTGCGGATTTTTAATGATCCGGCAAGAGACAGTGGCTATTCTCCCAGGAAAACCCGCCCGGACGGCCGGTCGGACGGGGGTTTTTGTGATTTGGCTCATACAAAACAAATGGCAAAAAGGGTGAAGGATGCCGGCATGAAATTGTTACTGGATTTTCATTACAGTGATTACTGGGCTGACCCCGGCAAACAATACAAACCTGCAGCATGGAGAAATTTATCGTTTGAAGAGCTGAAAAAGGCAGTGTATGATTATACAAAAGATGTTATTCAGCAATTAAAAGACCAGGGAACAACGCCTGATATGGTACAGATCGGCAATGAGATCAATCATGGGATCATCTGGCCCGAAGGAAATGTCAGCAATTTTGATGGGCTGGCTCAATTGATCAATGCAGGAACGGCAGCAACAAAAGCAGTTGACCCTTCTATTACCATGATGCTGCATGTAGCTTTGGGCGGGCAGAATGATGAATCTGTTTTCTTTATTGACAACATGCTTGCCAGAGGAGTTTATTTTGATGTGATCGGCGAATCTTATTATCCCAAATGGCATGGCACATTGGATGATCTGAGAGATAATCTTGATGACTTGGTTCGTCGCTATAATAAAGATGTGATCGTTGTTGAGTATTCTGCAAAAAAAGAAGAAGTAAATAAAATTGCATTTGAAGTGCGGGATGGAAAAGGAAAAGGCACCTGCATCTGGGAGCCGCTGAGCACATGGGAAAAAGTATTTGATGATAAAGGGAAGGTAAATGAGTTGATCAGGTTGTATGATGAGATCAGTAAGAAGTATATTGGAAAATAAGTGTCTGACGTCTCGCAGAGCGTCTGACACATGAAATCACAATGAAAAGGAAAAGGTGCCTGCATCTGGGAGCCATTAAGTACATGGGAAAAAGTATTTGATGATAAGGGCAAATCTAATGGGTTGATCAAGATGTATGATGAGATCAGTAAAAAATATTTGACGGGTAATAAATAATCTTTCTGACTATAAATGCAAAAGCCGCCTCAATGAAGAGACGGCTTTTTGTGTGTTTGCCCTGACGTAGAGAGAGTTTTAATTACCGGCCTCTTTTGATAGAAACCTTTAGTAATTATAATTTTATAAATATGGCACTGGCCAATTGATTCGGGGACTGAACTATAAATGAATAAACACCCGGCATTAAAGTAGCAAGATCAACATTCCAGTTATTCGGCCCGACGTTTACATTTCGAACATAGGTTCTTACCTGGTTGCCCAATGAATTTAATATTTTAATATTTACCTGTTCAGAATGGGTTGATAAAAAGGCAACATTTAAAACATTTATGACAGGGTTAGGTGTCAGTTGTAATGCTGGTAGATTATTGCCCGGCACTCTTACCGTTTTGCAAATCCGTGTTTCACAACCAAGTCTTGTTTTAATCATAAGACAAACTTCATAATTGCCTCCATGGTTATAGGTATGTGTTACTTCACGGCCTAAGGCGCCGGTTCCATCGCCAAATGTCCAGCGGTAACTGATCACTTCATCATTAGGTGCATGTATACTGAAGCCTTTGAACTTAAAGGTTCTTGGAGCCATCATTGAGTCAATCATAAAGCCACCGCAGATATTTGATGAACTGCGGATCACTACTTCTTTACAATCCTCAGCAACACAGCCTCCTTCAAAACGGACTTTTACACAAGCCCGATACAAACCTGGCCCAGGGTAGGTATGACGGATTAAAAAATTCGGCAACGGTTGTTGTGGGTCTATCATGATGCAGGTGTCTTCACCATCACCAAAGTACCAGCATATACGTACCGGTCTACTTGGTGGAGTAGAAGATGGAATAGCCATGAATCCACGAACTAAACTGGTGATGGATGGAGTGATTTCAAATAGTCTGACCGTACAATTAACGGGCGGTGGTGGTACTACAATTGTTTTACATTTCCTTGCTTCACAACCACCGTAGTAGAAAATTTTTACACATACTTCATATTGTCCCGGATGCAGATAGCGATGAACTACATTATACAGTCCTGTATAATTTTCAGGATAGTTTATACAAGTATCCCTGCCATCACCGAATTGCCAGCAGACACGGGATGGTTTACGGTTATTATTATTCCATGGCAATGCTTTTAAGCCAACTGTCAATGGCGAAGTGCCAGGATTAGGACCTCTTTCAAAATCAGCACTGCAACTGTCCCGTTCTCCAATCTGTATTTCTTTGCATTTCCTGGCTTCGCAACCACCAAAGTATTCGATCTTCACACATACTTCATACAATCCTCTGTGCTGATAATTGTGTGCAACAACATATTGTCCTGTATAATTGGCTGGATAATTAATACAGGTATCCTGTCCATCACCAAATCTCCAGCAAATTTTTTGCGGCTTTTTGTTATTGTTGTGTGATGGCAATGCTTTGAAATAAGCTCTTCTTGGATCAGCATTGGGAGATGGAATTCTTTCAAAGTCAGCACGGCAGGTATCAGGTCTTTCTCCAACCTGAATATTTTTACACTTTCTGGCTTCACAACCACCAAAGTATTCGATCTTCACACATACTTCATACAATCCTCTGTGCTGATAATTGTGTGCAACAACATACTGGCCTGTATAGTTTGCAGGATAATTAATACAGGTATCCTGTCCATCACCAAACCTCCAGCAAATTTTTTGTGGTTTCTTATTATTGTTATGCCATGGTAATGCTTTGAAATAAGCTCTTCTTGGATCAGCATTGGGAGAAGGAATTCTTTCAAAGTCAGCACGGCAGGTATCGGGCCTTTCACCAATCCGGATTTCTTTGCACTTCCTTGCTTCGCAACCACCAAAGTATTCAATCTTCACACATACTTCATACAGTCCTCTGTGTTGATAATTATGTGCAACACCATATCGTCCGGTATAATTTGCAGGATAATTAATACAGGTATCCTGTCCATCACCAAACCTCCAGCAAATCTTCTGTGGCTTTTTGTTATTGTTGTGTGATGGCAATGCTTTGAAGTATGCTCTTCTTGGATCAGCATTGGGAGAAGGAATTCTTTCAAAGTCTGCACGGCAGGTATCGGGTCTTTCACCAATCCGGATTTCTTTACACTTCCTTGCTTCGCAACCACCAAAGTATTCAATCTTCACACATACCTCATACAATCCTCTGTGTTGATAATTATGTGCAACACCATATCGTCCGGTATAATTTGCAGGATAATTAATACAGGTATCCTGTCCATCACCAAACCTCCAGCAAATTTTTTGTGGTTTCTTATTATTGTTATGCCATGGTAATGCTTTGAAGTATGCTCTTCTTGGATCAGCATTGGGAGAAGGAATTTTTTCAAAGTCTGCACGGCAACTATCAGGTCTTCCTACCAGGATAGGTTTACATTTTCTTGCTTCACATCCTCCAAAGTATAAGATTTTCACACATACTTCATATAGTCCGGTATTCCGATAAGTATGATTGACAGTATATTGACCAGTATAGCTGTTAGTGTAATTGATACAAGTATCTCTTCCATCTCCGAATTGCCAGCAGATCCTGGCAGGTTTTTTATTGTTATTGTGCCATGGTAATGCTTTAAAAACAACGGTCCGTGGATTATTGTGAGGAATTATTGCCAGTCTTTCAAAATCTGCCCTGCAGCTATCAGGCGATTCAATTCTTATGCTGTTACATTTTCTCGCTTCGCATCCTCCCAGGTAAAGTATTTTTACACATACTTCATATATTCCGGCTTGGGCATAAGTGTGATTTACTATATAAGGTCCGGGAAAAGTATTAGAATATTGGATACAAGTATCCCTGCCATCACCGAATGTCCAGCATATTCTGACAGGTTTTTTATTATTGTTATGCCACGGAAGAGCTCTGAAAATTGCCTGTAATGGATTGGCGCCGGTAGCAACAGCTAATTTTTCAAAATTGGCTCTGCAACTATCCGGTACTACAACCTCTACCAGCTTACATTTCTCTGCACGGCAGCCACCATCATATAATATATTTACACATACATTGTAATTGCCCGGTTGTCCATACAAATGACTGACTCCATATGCGCCGGTATAAGTGGCAGGATAATTAATACAAGTGTCCTTTCCATCACCAAATCGCCAGCAAACTTTTACCGGCTTTTTTTGCTGGTTATGGGATGGTTGAGCTACAAAATATTTCAATAAAGGGTTCGCTGCCACATTTAAGGTTACAAAATCAGCAGTACAAACTGTTTGTATTACCACTGTTTTGCAAACCTGTGCAGATAACACAGAGTCGCCGATATTCGATCTATATCTGTAAATTTTAAGGCAAACAGTATATGTGCCTGCTACCTGATAATGATGTTGGGTATTCTGCAATGGCCCCATCATTTGAACTACACCATCCCCAAAATGCCAATAGGCACGGCGAATACCCGGCTCATTACCAACTGTAGAAGTATTGGTAAAGAAAACATTGTTGTTAGGGGCATCAATGGTAAAAGTGAAATTGGCTACGTCGGGAGTAACAGGGTTGGCATTTGTTGTAATTGCAAACAAGGTAAATACACACCCTGTAAGCAAAGCGTAAAGCTTTCTCATAACTTACTTTTTTTGGTGACTAAATGTTCTTTACGCAGGGAGCCAACACACGGCTAAGGTCTGTGACCGGATTTGATCTGGCAGGTTTAATTAAACATTAACTTTTTTTTACGATGGGGGATTACGAAACGTTTTTCTGATGGTCAATAATGAATTGTATTAGTTCTTCCAATGAAGTATCAATCCTTGATAAAGCGTCAGTTATATCTTCCCTGCTTACCTGGGCGGCAAAAGAAGGAGTTTTTAATCTCTTCAACACACTTTTTACTTCTAGTCCTTCATATAGGGTAGGTCTTATCAATGCGGCAGCATGAATAAAACCGGAGAGTTCGTCCATTGCATAAATCATTTTATCCATTGTCCTAAGAGGTTCAACGCCAAAAACTTTTGGTCCATGTGATGCGATACATTGCATAATCGCTGGATCAATATTTCTTTTTTCCAATTCTTCTATAATGATCCGGCAATGGTCATCCGGATATTTTTCCCAATCAGCATCATGCAGCAAACCGGCTAATTCCCATTTTTGTGCGGTAGCAGAATCTGCATTTTCTTTTTCAATGGCCCATGCTTTCATATTGGCCGCCACCTGCTTCATGTGCAGGCGAAGTTTTTCATTTGGTACCCAGTCGTTCAATAGTTGATGTGCTTCTTCCATAGAGAGCAGATTACCTGTATTTTTTGGGTCGCCAAATGAGGAACGACCAAGCAGATGTGTAGCCATACGATTAAATTATTTAATAAATATAGGAGTGAATATTGAAAAATACGAACGGGTTATTTTATAGGCAGTTGTTCTCCTTCGGCCTACATTTGCAGCCTGATGGAAACGAAGGAGCAATTATACAGAGGAAAAATTTCATTTGTCAATTACGAGAAACTTTTTGCTACGATTGAATATTCACATAACAACAAAGCAAAATCGGTTAATTGTAAAATAAATGCAGCCGATAGCAGCCGGAAGCCACATCAATACCGGTTGGGGGATGTAGTAACTTTTCAACAGAAACTTTCTGACAGGGGCGATAAGATGACGGCGTTCAATGTACAATTTTCACATAACGAAGCGATAAACCTCCTGATACAAAAAGCGGGAATAGAAAACAGGTTTACCGGGTATCTGAAAATTGCCGGCGGTAAATTTTTTGTAAAAGAAGTAGACAGCTATATCCTTTTTCCTATTCAATTATCCAAATGGGAAAAAGAACCGGTAGAAACAGCCGCCAACGAGGCCATCAACTTTAAATTATTGAATCTGGAAAAACCGAATAGCGTAGTAGCAGAACTTTTCTCTCATAATTATTATCCGGAATACAAAAAAGCATTGCAGCATTTCAATAATAAAATTAATATAGAGGCGATCGTTTATAAAGTATCTCCACATGCAATTTATTTAAACCTTTTTGGAGATAAAATGCAGGCGAAACTTTCTGTTGCAGAGGGTGAAAATGAATCTGTAATAGTAGGAGATACAATACAGGTAACAATTACCCATTTAACCAGTAACCGGATTGTAGTTAAACGGGTATTAATTTAAACATGTAGTTTATATTCTTTTGTAAGGGCATCAGTAGGAATACGGAGCAGCTTACTGAATTTACGGATCATAGTAAGAGAAAGGGCCTGTTTATAATTCAGCACTTTACTTACTGTTCCTTTATCACCATATTCTTTAGCCAAGTCGCTTGCAGAGTAACCAAAATCTTCCATACGGAGTTTAATCATTTCTATAGGATCCACTTCGGGGAGCTGGAAATGTTTTTTTTCGTAATCATTAATCAGAAGAGAGAGAAGTAGCATTTCTCTATAATGAATAGAGCTTTTTTCAACATCATAGATTTCCTCAAAGCGTAGTGCTGCTTCTTTATATTCCAGTTCAGTTGAAATCGGCATCCATTGCTTCATAAAAATAATTTATCAGACTGTTTCAGGATCTATTCTGTCATATTCAGTATGCGTGCCGATAAATCGTATAACAACCCGTTCGGCATCATAACTTATAAAAACAATAAGCCGGTAAGTATTGTGTTTTATTTCAAATCTTGCCCGGTTATTCTTTATCATTTTTGCATTCGGAAAATCAATCAGCACATCTTGTTTTGTTTTCCAAACAGCTTTCTCTGTTACATTTTGCCATGTCGCAAGGCTTTTTCTGGCATCAGCATGTTTTTTTGAAAAAACATTTAATTTCTCTAAGTAAACGATAATCATATAATTCTGTTTAGAATTAAATTAATAGCACTTCTAAAAAAGGCTACTGAAAGAAATCGATAATCGGCTACTTAAATGGCTTCTTTAATATACAGAAGCAAGGTAAAAATAAGTTGGCAAATTGCCAACTATTTTGATGAATAATTTATTAAGTCAAAAATATTATTGTAAATCAGCTAATTACAAAGCTTTGAAATAAATTACTCCCCAAAAGCGTAGGTTAAGAAGCCTTTCAACCTTAACTTCGCCGTCCATTTAAAAATCGACTATCCGGGATAGCGGAAGTCAATAAACAAAAATCAAAATGAGCAAATTACATTTCACAACAAAACATGCGAACGAGGCTACCGTACAACGTACTTGGTATGTTGTTGATGGTACTAATCAAACCGTTGGACGTATGTGTGCCCGTATTGCTGCGATACTTCGTGGTAAAAACAAGGCATACTATACTCCACACGTTGACACAGGTGATTACATTATTGTCACCAATTGCGAAAAAGTAGTATTGACCGGCAACAAACTTGACCAGAAAATTTATGATCACTTTACTGGTTACCCGGGTGGTCGTAAAGAAGAAGTGGCCAGAAACCTGATCAACCGCAGACCCGAAGTAGTTATTGAACGGGCGGTAAAAGGAATGTTGCCAAAAAATCGTTTGGGACGCAAGATGTATAAAAAATTATTTGTGTACGTTGGCGACAAACATCCGCATACTGCACAGCAACCTAAAGAATTAAAATTTTAACCCTTCGATAAACTCAGGGTGACAAACAACATTAAAAATTCCAAATAAAAAAAAATGGAAAAACAAAAAACCGGAATTGGTCGTCGTAAAGCAGCAGTGACAAGAGTTTTTCTCGTAAAAGGGGAAGGCGCTATCACCATTAACGATAAAGACTATAAAACTTATTTTCCACTGGTTTATTTACAAAACCAGGTTGAACGTCCTTTTAAAACAGTTGATGCCGTTGGCAAGTATGATGTAAAGATCAATGCAACTGGTGGTGGTGTTAAAGGACAGGCTGAAGCTGCTATGCTGGGTATATCCAGGATATTGGTAGAAATGAATCCTGAATGCAGACCTGCATTAAAAGCTGCCGGTTTATTAAAAAGGGATCCCAGATCTGTTGAACGTAAGAAGTTTGGTCATAAAAAAGCAAGGAAGAGCTACCAGTTCTCTAAACGTTAAACCCCTATCCCCTAAAGGGGAATTTTGGGTCGATTATATTAAAAGATTTTTCAAAAATAAAAGAGTCTCTGAAAGCCCCTCCTTGTGAGGGGTTTGGGGAGGCAAAAAAAAATAACAATGGAAAATAATACTTCACTACAACAGCAACTTCTGGAAGCCGGCGTTCATTTTGGTCACCTGAAGAAGAAATGGAATCCCAAGATGCTGCCTTACATCTTTGCTGAAAAGAAAGGTATTCATATTATTGATCTTAACAAGACTGTTGAATGCCTGCAGGAAACTGCAGCTGCTTTAAAACAGATTGCCTTAAGTGGTAAAAAAATATTGTTTGTAGGCACAAAAAAGCAGGCAAAAGATATCGTAAAAGAATCTGCGTTGAAAGTGAACATGCCGTTTGTAACTGAACGTTGGTTGGGTGGTATGTTGACCAACTTTAACACAGTTCGTAAGAGTGTAAAGAAAATGCAGAGCATTGAAAAAATGCTGGGTGATGGATCCTTCGACAGCGTTACCAAAAAAGAACGATTAACTCTGAGCCGTGATAAGGAAAAAATGGAAAAAGTATTAGGTGGTATTGCTCAACTGGGCCGTGTACCTGCTGCATTATTCCTGGTAGATATCGGGCATGAGCATATTGCTCTGGCAGAAGCAAAACGACTCGGCATTCAGACATTTGGTGTAGTTGACACCAACTGCGACCCAAATAAAGTTGATTTCGCTATACCCGGTAATGATGATGCTACCAAATCAATCGCAATTATTGTTAACTATCTGGTAGCTGCTATTGCAGAAGGTCTTGCTGAAAGACTAGCTGCCAAAGATGATGATGTAGAAGAAACAGTGAGTGATGATGCAGAAAAAAGAGCTTCCAGATTAGAAGCAGAAGCGCAGGCAGAAGGTGGTCGTGGTGGCCGTACCCGTGGTGCAGGCGGACCAGGTGGCGGTGCCGGAGGACAAAGACGTCGTACTACCGGTGGTCCTGGTGGTGGCAACAGAGGTCCGGGTGGTGCAAGGAGATAAAACCTGAGGATGGAAGTCCGAAGTACGATTATTTCGTGACAGAATTTTTATTTAATAATTATTGAAGATGTCAAATGGAGTTTTCAGACTTCTGGCATCAGACTTCAAATTTTAAAAAATGAGTACAGCAACTATAAGTGCACAAGAGATAAACAAACTTCGCCAGGCAACTGGTGCTGGTATGATGGATTGCCGCAAGGCGTTAACAGAATCAAACGGTGATTTTGAAGCAGCCATTGACTGGTTGCGTAAGCAAGGACAAAAAGTAGCCGCAAAGAGAAACGACCGTGAAGCAAAAGAAGGTGTAGTAATCGCACAAACATCTGCTGATCACAAAACAGGTATTGTAGTATGTGTAAGCTGCGAAACAGATTTCGTTTCCAAGAATGAGGATTTTGTTTCTATGGTTCAGGGCATTGCCGACGCTGCTATTGCTGGTAATGTAAAAACAGTGGAAGAATTGAATGAGACATCGGTAGCAGGAGCAAAAATTGCAGACCTTATTAATGATAAATTGGCTTCTATTGGCGAGAAGATCGGAATTACAAAATTCATCCGTGTAGATGCTCCTTATGTTGCTTCTTATATACACGGTGCTTACCGCATTGGTGTGCTGGTTGGTTTGGATAAAGAAAATGCTGAGGTGGGTAAAGATGTAGCCATGCAGATTGCCGCATTAAACCCCGTAGCAGTAGATGCTGCCAGTGTACCTGCAGATGTAGTAGCCAGGGAAAAAGCCATTATCATTGATGTGATGAAAGAAGACCCCAAAATGGCTGGTAAGCCGGAAGAAATGTTGTCAAAAATTGCTGAAGGCAAAATGGGTGCTTTCTTTAAAGAGCAAACATTAACTGCACAGGCTTTTGTAAAAGACGGCGGAAAAACTGTTGCTGACTACCTGAAAGAAAGTGGCGATGTGAAAGTGATGGAGTTTAAGAGGGTGGCGTTAGGGTAATAAACAATCATTTTGATATTATTAAGCGTTCCGTCTAAAACGGAACGCTTTTTTTATTTTTGTATAACATGGAAAATTATAAAAACTACTTCGAAGCCAATAAGAATTTATGGAACCAACGAACCGCTGTTCACAAAGATTCTTCCTTTTACAATCTCGCCGGATTCAAAGCTGGTGAAAATGTATTAACTCCAATAGAGTTAAATGAACTCGGTGATGTGAAAGGAAAGAAAATGCTTCACCTGCAATGCCATTTTGGAATGGATAGCCTGAACTGGGCAAGGCTGGGTGCTGATGTAACCGGTGTTGATTTGTCTGATGAAGCGATTAAAGAAGCAAAACAACTGAATGATGAATTAAAGATGAATGCAAAATTCATTTGTTGTAATGTATATGATCTGCATCCGCAAAATACGGAGTCTAAAATCCCTCCTTTGGTGGGTGGGAAGGCTTTTGACATTGTTTTCACTTCCTACGGCACTATTGGCTGGCTGCCCGACCTTGATAAATGGGCTGCAATAATTGCTCATTATTTAAAACCCGGTGGTATTTTTTACATGGCCGATTTTCACCCGGTGGTCTGGATGTTTGATGATGAGTTTACTCATATCAAATATTATTATGATAACAGGGAGCTGATTGTAATGGAAAATATGCCGACTTATACCGGAGATACAAAAGCAATACAGGGAAAGGAATACAGTTGGAATCACAGCATCAGCGAAATACTGAATGTATTAATAAAGGCGGGTTTAAAAATCGAGCTTTTTAATGAGCATAATTTCTCGCCTTATCCAAACTTTGATAAGTCTGTAGAAGCAGAAAAGGGGAAATGGCAGATAAAAGGAATGGAGGGGAAAATACCGATGGTCTATTCTATAAAAGCTACTAAAAGCTGAATAGAATTACCGAACAATGAACGGTAAGTCTTTTTCTTTCTTCCACGGAAGAAAGAAAAATCCCAATCTTACAGATTGCAACGAAGATGCCCAGGGAACCTGCCTACCGGCAGGCAGGCTGAAGCTGGCTCAATAATTTATTCCCCTTATCTTCGCCACGAAAAAATTAAAATTCCGATGTTACCTAAGTACAAACGAATCCTCCTCAAACTTTCAGGCGAAGCATTAATGGGTGATAAAAGTTTTGGGTTTGATACCGATGTGATTGCCATGTATGCACAGGATATTAAATCAATTATAGAATTGGGTGTTCAGGTGGCCGTTGTTATCGGTGGGGGTAATATTTATCGGGGTATGAATGAAGCGGAGACGGGTATTGAAAGGGCACACGGAGATTATATGGGTATGCTGGCTACGGTCATTAATGGAATGGCTGTACAAGCCGGACTGGAAAAAGTTGGCGTTTATACCCGTCTGCAAAGTGCTATCAAGATGGAGCAGATCGCTGAACCATATATCCGCCGCCGGGCTATCCGCCACCTGGAAAAAGGTAGGGTAGTAATTTTTGGAGCAGGTACAGGTAACCCTTATTTTACTACCGATACTGCCGGTTCACTCAGAGCTATAGAAATAAATGCGGATGTGATTTTGAAAGGGACACGGGTAGATGGTATTTATAATGCTGACCCTGAAAAAGACCCCACAGCTACTAAATATAATATCATTACTTATCAGGAATGTCTTTCTCAAAACCTGAAGATCATGGATATGACGGCTTTCACCCTTTGTCAGGAAAATAACCTTCCAATCATTGTTTTTGATATGAATAAGCCTGGAAACCTTCGCCGTGTAGTAACGGGAGAAAAGGTGGGCACACTGGTCAGGGGATAATTCCTAAGTATTTTTCCTATTTTATAATTTGCAGTATCTACTATCTTGCAGTATAATCCTGTACCCAAAAGTGTGAAGAACTATTAATTAATAATTTATCAATTTTTAATAGTTTAGAATCTGACTGTTTCTGCCATGGCTAATCTTTCCCTATCTGTGATTGAAATTGTTGTGCTGATGCTTGGCGCAATCACATTAGGCGTTACTATTCACTTTATTATCAGCAGCCGGCAAAGCTTGAAAACTTCGCCGAAGGCAATTGAAAAAGCATCTCAACAACTGGAGGAGTGGAAGCTTCGTTATTTTAACGATACAGAGGCAAGGGACAGGGAACTGACCAATTTACGAAAGCGGCTTGCTGAGATTGAAGAAAGTAATGAGATAAACGGTATTGAAGCTGAAGAAATGCGAAAAGAAAACAAGCAACTGAAAGCTGAAATGTCAACGTTACAAACTATTTCACCGGCAACTGTACAGGAAAGGCCGGATTTTATTCAACAGTTAAGGCAGGCGCAAACCAGTTTGCTGGAACATCATGAAAAGGTGAACCAATTGCTCGGGCAAATTGATATTGTAAAAGAGACAGAAGAAAAACAACAGAAAATATTAAAAATAAACGAAGAGTTAGCCGGACAGATTGATGAGCTTAAATCATTACTATCAGATAAGGAAAAGGAAATAAGTAATACACATCAAAAGGAACAACTGACTAATGAGATGACATCTATGATTGATAGTGCTTACAACGAGTTTAATGTATTGCAGGAAAAATTACAAAAATTAGAAAGCCAGGTAAATACTTCTAAAATGATCAATATGGAGTATCAGGACCTGAAAGAAACCCAATATAAGGTAAATCATGATTTTGAAGAGCTGAAGAAGAAACATACTGTGGCAGTAAATGAAAACAAACAACTGCTGGAAGAACTTACCGAAACAGAAGATAAATTAACAGAGTCAAATTTTCAGCGACAACAACTGCAAAAGAGAGTGGCTTATCTGGAAGAGCTGAATAACGATATGCAGGCTGTGGCAGATACTCATAAGAAACTGGAAGTCCAATTAAAGAGGATGGGTGAACTGGAGAGTATGCTGAATGTAGTTGCAGAGGAAAGGGATGAACTGGCCAGAAAGCAACATAATAGTTAAGCAAGAGGTTTATTTTTCTACGCTAGGTTTTTTGAATTCCGAATTACTCTTCCTTCAGTCATTTTACATTAGACCTCTTTCATAATTCTTAATTTTTTATGACATCACC
This sequence comes from Chitinophagaceae bacterium, assembly GCA_031400855.1. Taxonomy (GTDB): domain Bacteria; phylum Bacteroidota; class Bacteroidia; order Chitinophagales; family Chitinophagaceae; genus JJ008. The sequence continues at coordinate 39,197 of JANNQR010000071.1, forward strand.
TTTAATTCCTCTCCTTAATGAGAGGAAAGGTGAATTATGAAAGAGGTCTATTGTGCGAAAAAATTACGTTGTAGTTTTATACCGATACGACATTAAAAGCATGTCCTTCAGTCATACCTGTTGTCTATCGGTATTAATACCTCTGGCAAGGATATTAATTTAAAGTCTATTTGGTATTATTTATCCTGCAACTGGTTGCTACTAATCTTAATAAGAATAGTATTAGGTGCTAACTTTGCACTCTAAACCTCAGCTATGGCAGGAAATATTGCAGCTATCAGGAAAAATTATTCACAGAAAAGCTTATTAGAAAGCGAAGTAAACTCAAATCCTATCCAGCAGTTTTCAACATGGTGGGATGATGCAGTTGCCTCTGAAATAGAGGAAGTAAATGCAATGACACTTGCCACCGCCTCGCTGGATGGAATGCCGGCGGCAAGAATTGTGTTGCTGAAAGATTTTAACGAAAACGGGTTCTCATTTTATACCAATTATAATAGCTTCAAGGGGCAACAAATGGCAGAAAACCCCAAGGCCTGCCTGGTATTTTTCTGGAAAGAATTGGAAAGGCAGGTTCGCATCACCGGGTTGATTGAAAAATTAGCTACTGAAACAAACGATACTTATTTTACATCCAGACCACAAGGCAGCCAGTTAGGTGCTATAGTTTCTCCGCAAAGCCAGGTAATTGAAAGCCGGGAATGGCTGGATATACATTACCAGGAATTAGAAAATGAACTACAGGATAAAAAACTACAACGACCAACACATTGGGGCGGTTATATTGTAAAACCTGTTATTATAGAATTCTGGCAGGGACGACCCAGCCGTCTTCATGACAGACTACAATATACACTGAATGAAAGTGGTAGTTGGAAAATAGAACGGCTTGCACCGTAAGATAATAGTTAAAAGATAACAGTTAAAAGCTTTGCAGAAGCAGTAACCCTATTATCTCTTAACTATTAATTTTTATCTCTTAGCTTTTCTTAGCAGCGGCTTTTTTTGCAGCAGTTTTTTTCTGAGCGGGACTTTTTGTAACGGGCCTGCTTTTACCAAACGATCCTTTAAACCGTTTTCCTTTTGCTGTTTTTTTATCACCTCTTCCCATAATTGTTGATTTTAAATTGTTGAAAAATTGCCAGATTAAAAAAAACTCCGTCTCGCCTCAGGCAAGAAGGAGCTTTTCTTATTAAATTACATAATGGAATTACAATTTACCGGCAAGTTCTTTACCAGCTTTAAATTTAGCAACTTTTCTTGCTTTAATTTTAATTACTTCACCTGTTTGCGGGTTACGACCATTCCGGGCAGCTCTTTTTGATACGGAGAAAGTGCCAAAACCAACCAGGGTGACTTTACCTCCGCCTTTTAATGTTTTTGTTACTGCTTCTACAAAAGAATCAATTGCGGCATTAGCTTCGGTTTTGTTGATGCCGGTATCATCGGCAATTTTTGTAATTAATTCAGCTTTGTTCATGTGTTGTAAATTTTTTTATGTTTTAGTAGCGGGGACAAATTTAATTGCTTTTTCATTCCGGCAAAATATTTTTATTCTGTGATAATTCTTCCAATCTGTCCGAATCCGCATTGGGCAAGGATTTGATGGAAAATGAAAATAGGTGAAATTTATTAATTTCTGCTTATGACAAGCTGAAACCCTTGCCAGTATTGCATTTCAGGGTAGTTGAGCAAATGCTTGCCCGTATTGGGTTTGAAAGGAATATACAACTGTTTCCCCAAAGGCGGGATTAAATTATTCTTTTGCACACTCAATTCACAACTTCCATTAATGTACGGAAAGCTATGAATTTATTCCCCCATTTGTCCATCCCTTTCTTTCTCATTCCATCAGCAAATTGTTCAATATAACGGTTATAAATGGACATGCTTTCCGAATGATATTGTACAGCATAAGTTACACCTTCCTTGTCGCCAGTTTCTACTATACGGAGGATAGTTGCTTTTGTAAAGCAACCTGTTGCAATAATATCAGGAATATGTTGTTCTTTTAACCAGATAAGCCATTCCGATGCAATGGAATGCTCCACTTTAATAGTAACGTTATAAATAATCATCGCAACTTATAATTTAACATCCAGGTAAACAGGACAATGATCACTATGTTTCACATCTGGATAAATTTCCGCATCTTTTAAATTTTTTTTCAACGGAGCTGTTACCGTAATGTAGTCAATCCGCCATCCTTTGTTTTGTAAACGAACTGTTGGAAACCGCTGGCTCCACCAGCTGTAGCGGTGCGGCTCCGGATGAAATTCACGAAAAGTATCCACCCATTCATTCGCAATAAATTTTGTCATCCATTCTCTTTCCTCCGGTAGAAAACCTGATGACTTTTTATTCCCTTTCGGGTCATGAATGTCAATTTCGGTATGGGCAATATTATAATCACCGCAAAGAATAAGTTTTGGATATTTTTTTTTCAGTTTGTTCAGATAGCCATTAAACTCATCCAGCCAGCCATATTTAAATGTTTGTCTTTCATCGCCACTGGTGCCTGATGGAAAGTAGGCATTGATCAACCGCACATCTTTAAAATCCAATTGAATCACTCTTCCTTCATCATCGCTTACTTTATGCCCCGTACCATATTCAACATGATCAGGCTTTATTTTGGTAAATACAGCTACGCCACTGTATCCTTTCTTCTGTGCACTGTACCAGTAATGATGGAAACCCAAAGCTTCTAATTGTTTTACATCTACATCACCCTGGGTTGCTTTTGTTTCCTGCAAACAAATTACATCTGCCGGATCTGTTTTTAACCAGTCAATAAACCCTTTTTTGATGGCGGCTCTGATACCATTTACATTGTATGAAATTATTCTCATAATAAAACTTTATAAAATTTAGCGGAGTATTGTATAACTTTTCTGCTCCCATTTAGAGCCTGTCCCGATTATTTCGGGAGGATGGGGGTATTATTGTTTAAATTGGACAGCAATTTACATTTTACTATGGAAGCATCTGCAAAAACAGTTAGTAACATTATAATTCCATCTAAAGAACAGGTATACCTTGATGGGCCCAAAAGCCGTAGTTATGAATTGGGTTTTGCCTGGAGAGTATTCTGGCAATTTATAAAAGGGTTCAGAAACCTGCATTTTATAGGTCCTTGTATTACCGTGTTTGGCTCTGCCAGGTTTAAAGAAGACCATATTTATTATATCAAGGCAAGGGAGTTTGGAAAACGAATTGCAGAATCAGGATTTACCACCATCACCGGCGGCGGTCCCGGCATTATGGAGGCTGCCAACAGAGGCGCATTTGAAAATGGGGGCAAGTCATTTGGCTGTAGCATTCAACTGCCATTTGAACAAAAAGAAAATCCTTACATGCAGAAGTCGGTGATGTTTGAACATTTTTTTGTACGGAAAGTGTTGCTGGTAAAATATTCATATGCCTTCGTTATCATGCCAGGCGGCTTTGGCACATTAGATGAACTTTTTGAAACATTGACATTAGTACAAACAAAGAGCATCAATAATTTTCCGATAGTGTTATTCGGTAAAGAATATCATCAGCCCCTGCTGGAATACATCGAATCAATGGCGCAAAACGGTACCATATCAAAAGAAGATATGAAGCTGGTGGTGGTAACCGATGATGTGGAGGAGGCGATGGCACATATTGGCAACTACATCAATACCAACTACAAAATAAAACCCAGAAAACGATTCTGGTGGCTGTTCGAAAAAAGGTAAGGCCTCCCTGCCCTCCGAAGGAGGGTTCTTGTACTCCGATAGTTTATGTAGTGTTTATTGCATTCTCAATTGGAGTCCAGTAATTACAACCTGGGTCTTCATTTTATGAAAATGTAGTCGAAGCATTGCCATTGCCGAAAGCAATTGAGATTAGTATTTAATTTGTATTCACCTGCCTACCGGCAGGCAGGTTTGTGTAATTAGCGTTATTCGTGGCTCACCCTGTATTTAATCCGTAGCAATCTGTCTAATTTTGGGTCGGTATTCTCATTTATTATCTAATTAGTATCATTGCAAAAATTTAGCTTGATGGATGGAGTTACAATTCTTGGTTATGCCGCCTGTGCGGTTACTGCACTCACTTTTTTGCCACAGGTGATAAAAACCTGGAAAGAAAAGTCTGCTAAAAATGTTTCATTGATGATGTTTGTAATAGCATTTATCAATGAAGTAATGTGGATTGCTTATGGGGTACTAAGAGATGATATGGTCATTATAGTTACAAATGTTATTATGATTGTAATGTGCTCTATTATGATTTCATTAAAGCTCCGATATAAATAATGGCAGCTATCAATACAATTATTTTTGACTTGGGTAATGTGTTAATTGACTGGAGCCCTCTTCATGTTTTTGATGAAAACTATTTTGATTCGCCTGAAAAGAGAGATTATTTTTTCAGTCACATTTGTACGATGGACTGGAACGAACAACAGGATGAAGGGCGATCTATCGTGGAAGCAACGCAGGAATTAATTGAAAAATTTCCAGACTGGGAACAGCCTATCAGGGATTATTATGGCCGCTGGACGGAAATGCTGGGTGGGCCTATTCCTGAATCTGTTGAAATTTTCCGGCAGTTGAAAGCAAGTGGTCAGTATAAAATATATGCACTAACCAACTGGCAGGCTGGATTGTTTGATATCGCATTGGTCCGTTATAATTTTCTGCATTGGTTTGATGGCAGAGTTGTAAGTGGCGAAGAGAAAATGAGAAAACCTTTTCCGGAATTTTATCAATTGTTATTGAACCGGTATAATGTGAAGGCGGAAGAGGCTTTGTTTATAGATGATAGCCTGCGAAATATTAAGGCAGCTAAGGAGTTAAGAATTAATAGTATTCATTTTCAATCTCCGGAACAATTGAATCTAGAACTTAAGCGATTAAACATTTTGTAATAATTATTCCAGCACAGGCCGCAGCCATCTCTCCGCTTCATCTAAACTCATCCCTTTTCGTTTGGCATAATCCTTTAACTGGTCTTTGTCTATTTTTCCTAATCCAAAATAATGGCTTTGCGGATGTGCAATGTACCAGCCGCAAACAGAAGCCGGTGGATTCATAGCAAGGCTTTCGGTCATTTCAATGCCGATGTTTTCAGTAACCTTTAATAAATCAAATAATTTAATTTTCTCTGTATGATCGGGGCAGGCAGGGTAGCCCGGTGCCGGACGAATACCGTTGTATTCTTCCCGTATCATTTGTTTGTTGGTCAGCGTTTCATTTTTTTCATAGCCCCAATATTCTTTTCTCACTTTTTCATGCAGGCATTCTGCAAATGCTTCTACAAAACGATCAGCCAGTATTTGCACCAGTATTTTATTATAATCATCAAGGTCTGCATTAAACTGATCAATATATTTTTTAGCTCCGTGAATGGTAACGGCGAAAGCACCCATATAATCACTATTGCTATCACCATCACCAAGCGGCGAACTATTTTGTGTTGGCTTGATAAAATCTGAAAGGGAATAGCTTGGTTGCCCCACCGCCTTTTTTAATTGCTGGCGCAACGATTCTAATTTTATTTTCCCCTTATTAGTTTGTAAGGTTACAGTATCTGCATTATTGCTCGCAGCAGGCCAGAAACCAATAACTCCATCTGCCGAAAACCATTTTTCACCAACAATTTGTTGCACCATTTTTTGTGCATCATTATATAATCGGGTTGCTTCTTCGCCAAAAATTTTATCTGATAATACTTCCGGAAAGCGACCGGGCATTTCCCAGGCAATGAAGAAAGGGCCCCAGTCAATATATCTTGCAATGGTAGCTAAGTCATAATCTTTCAGCACTTTCAGATCATCTACCGCTGGTTTTGTTGGCTCATAATTCTTCCAGTCAAAATATTCTTTGGTAACAACTGCTTCTTCATAAGGGATAAGTGTTTTCTTTCCTTTATTTAAAAATTGGGTTCGCAGGGCTTCATATTCCTGTTGTGTTTGCAGTAGTAATACTTCTTTTTGCTCTTTATTCAGCAAAGTGCTGACAGCTGTCACACTTCTCGATGCATCTAAAATATGCATCACTCCATTATCATATTGCGGCGCAATTTTTACAGCTGTGTGCATCCTTGAAGTAGTAGCTCCTCCAATAAGTAATGGCTGTTTCATACCGCGGCGTTTCATTTCATGTGCCACATGTACCATTTCATCTAAGGAGGGTGTTATTAATCCGCTGAGTCCAATAATATCTACTTTTTCTTTTTCTGCTGTATCTAAAATTTTATCGGCAGGAACCATTACTCCCAGATCAATAATATCATAACCGTTGCAACCTAACACAACGCCAACTATATTTTTTCCAATATCATGTACATCACCTTTTACAGTAGCCAGTAAAATTTTTGGTGCGCCAGCTGCTTCTAAATTTTCTGTGCCTGCCTCAAGATGTGCCTGTTTACGATCTTCTTTTTCCTGTTCGATGAAAGGAGTAAGGACAGCTACACTTTTTTTCATCACCCTTGCACTTTTTACTACTTGCGGTAAAAACATTTTGCCGGCACCAAAGAGATCACCTACTACATTCATCCCATCCATTAATGGTCCTTCTATCACATCCAATGGTTTCGGATATTTTACCCTGGCTTCTTCAGTATCGGCATCAATATAATCGGTAACACCATTTACCAATGAATGTTTTAATCGTTCTTCTACTGAAGTTTCTCTCCAGCTTTCGTCTTTTATATTTTCTTTGCCTTTTGCTTTTACAGTATCGGCAAAAGTAATCAGGCTTTCAGTGGCTTCGTTATTATCATTATTGCGATTCAGTATTACATCTTCGCAAAGTTTTTTCAACTTCGGCTCTATTTCATCATACACTACTAACTGACCGGCATTTACAATTCCCATGTCCATGCCTGCTTTGATGGCGTAAAAAAGGAACACACTGTTCATAGCTTCCCGCACATGGTCGTTACCACGAAAAGCAAAGGAAAGGTTGCTGACGCCACCGCTTATTTTAGTCAGCGGCATCAGTTCTTTTATTTCTTTGGTGGCTTCTATAAAATCAACCCCATAATTATTATGCTCTTCCATACCCGTTGCAATGGCGAAAATATTCGGGTCAAAGATGATGTCCTGTGGATCATAACCAACCTGTTCAGTCAATATTTTATAAGCCCGGTGGCATATCTCAACTTTGCGTTCTTTTGTATCGGCCTGCCCTTTCTCATCAAAAGCCATGACGATAACTGAAGCACCGTAACTCTGGCAGATGATTGCCTGCTCAATGAATTTTTCTTCTCCTTCTTTCATGGAGATAGAATTCACAATACACTTTCCCTGTACACATTTCAATCCGGCTTCAATGATTTCAAACTTTGAAGAGTCAATCATGATAGGAATCTTCGCTATATCCGGTTCACTTTGTACAAGATTCAAAAAAGTCGTCATTGCCAATACACCATCCAGCAATGCATCGTCCATATTTACATCCAGTACCTGGGCACCGTTTTCCACTTGCTGCCTTGCAACTCTTAAGGCCTCTTCGTATTTATTTTCTTTAATAAGCCGGGCAAACATTTTGGAGCCTGTAACATTGGTACGTTCACCAACGTTTACAAAATTCGTTTCGGGACGAACAATTAAAGGTTCTAATCCTGATAACCTCAGGTACGGCTTTATATGAATTGTTTCGCTCATAATATTTTATACTAATTCTTTATCAACAACAGGAATTTGTCTTGGGGTGATATTTTTTACAGCGTCAGCTATATGTTTAATATGATCAGGTGTAGTGCCGCAGCAACCACCTACAATATTTACCCAACCTTCTTTGGCCCAATCCTCTAAATAATGGCCGGTATCTTCAGGATTCTCATCATACTCTCCCATGGCATTAGGCAGTCCGGCGTTTGGATATGCTGACACATAACAAGAAGCAATTTGTGAAAGTTCTTCAATATGCGGACGCATTTCTTTGGCACCTAATGCACAGTTCAAGCCAATGCTTAATGGTTTGGCATGCATGACAGAAGTATAAAAAGCTTCCAAAGTTTGTCCACTTAACGTTCTGCCGGATGCATCAGTGATGGTTCCGCTGATCATAATGGGTAGCCCCCCCACCCCCCGCAAGGGGGATTTTGGGTCGTTTATATCTCTAAAATACTTCTTGATTGCAAAGATTGCAGCCTTTGCATTGAGAGTATCGAAGATTGTTTCTATCAATAAAATATCCACACCACCATCTACTAATCCTTTTACCTGTTCGTAATATGCAGTTACTACTTCATCAAAGGTGACAGCACGGAAACCAGGATTATTTACATCTGGTGAAAGTGATAAAGTTTTGTTTAATGGCCCAATAGCACCTGCTACCCATGCCTGCTTACCGGATTGTTTTACTGCTTCCTTTGCACATTTTGCTGCTGCTACATTTAACTCATAAGCCAGTGATTGCATATCATAATCAGCCATGGCAATTGTTGTGCTGCTGAAGGTATTTGTTTCAATGATATCAGCACCGGCATCTAAATATTCTTTATGGATTCCGGTAATGATTTGCGGTTGGGTAATATTGAGCAAGTCGTTATTACCTTTTACATCAGAAGGCCAGTCTTTAAACCGTTCGCCACGATAATCAGCTTCTGAAAGTTTATGTCGCTGTATCATGGTGCCCATGGCGCCATCAATAATTAAAATACGTTCCTTCAAACAATCCTGAATTGTTTTCATACAATGAATGTTTGCGAACTATAAACGTTGGGAAACTATAAAGAGAATTCCGTGACTTTTATTAGTTCTTGTTTAGAAAAGGCCGAACAATAAACAAATCTGCCTGTGATATGGGCGCAAAGCTAAGTTATATGACCATAATAAACAAGCCGGGAAGGGCTTAGCGGCCAGAGACATAACTCTCTACCGGCAGCCGGTTTTGAAGGCTTCTTGCCAGTGTCATTTCATCGGCGTATTCCAGCTCACCGCCAAAGGCGATACCACGGGCAATAGTAGTAATGCGGATGTTGATGGGCTGTAATTTCTTCTGGATATAATAAATAGTAGTATCTCCTTGTATATTAGGATTAAGGGCAAAAATGAGCTCTGCCGTTTTTCCTGCCTTTCCGGCAGACAGGTCTTTTTCGATGCGATGAACGAGGGATTCAATAGTTAACTGACCGGGGCCAATACCATCGAGTGGTGAAATGACGCCACCCAGAATATGGTACGTTCCGTTATACTGCTGGGTGCTTTCAATAGCAATTACATCCCGGATGCTTTCAACCACACAGATTATTTCCTGTTTTCTCATCGAATTGGAACAGATGGAACAAATATCACCATCGGCTACATTGTGACAGCGATGACAGAATTTGATCTCCGTCCGCATCCGGGCTATCGCTTCGCTGAACTGACCAGTTACTTTTGAATCTTCTTTTAATAAATGCAATACCAGCCGCAAAGCAGTTTTTTTGCCAATGCCCGGTAGTTTGGCAAATTCATTGACAGCATTTTCCAGAAGAGAGGAAGAGAATTGCATGAAGCAAAGGTACAAGGGACAAGGGACAAGGAACAAGGAGAGGTTGAGAATTTTGCTTTTTTTCTTGATTCGTATACCTATAATTTCGTTTCCGATGTATTTCTTGTGCCTTAAATTTCTTGAACCTTGTGCCTTTATAAAGTTATTTCAATTTCATTCTGCCATGCCGGTTTCACGGTGATTTTTCTATCAATAGGTTTTACCAGTTCCGGTTGTTTGTGTTTACCAAAAAACTGACCAGGATCCCAGACACCGTTTTTATTGTCATCATATAAAATACGGAGTTCATACTCTCCGGGCAGGAAAAGAGTTTGTGAAAAAGTGGCCGTTGTTAAGGGAACTGATTTGAGAATAGTTTCCCCGGTTACAAAAAGTAAAACCGGATTTTTAGCAAGATCTAGATTTTTAAATTTCAACTGGAGGGAGCCGTAGTCGGCAAGCTTTTTTGTTTTAAAACTAATGGTATCGGTTTTCAATATTTTTTTCCCGGTTGAGTCAACAGCAAAATCTTTATCAAGAATAATATGATATAACGTATTTTCTACCCAGGTATTTGTTAGCTGTATTTTTTTATTGGTACTGTCTTTTTGAAAGGAATAATTTTTTGCCAGCGTAAAAACTGAATCAGTATAGAGCTGGATCTTTGATGAATCGAAGAAGCGAAGAGGACCTTCAAATGTCATGGAGAAATTAGTGAGCAGATCTTGCAGATTATTTGAAAGACTGGTTTGATATTTTAAACGGCTCTCCGTTTTGGTGCCAACTACTTTATTTTTATTCCCCCCGATATTGATGTTGGGGATTGTCGCAGCTGATGGTGTGGATGGCTTGATCGAGTAAGCATATAAAATTACCGGCTTTGTATTGCCATCAACCAATACCGGCTTATCTGCAAAAGCAAATAATTGTTTATTTTCCAGGTAGCGACGGGTACCTCCATCATCTTTCAGGGCATATAAATAAAATGTTTTAGGTGGAAGGTTTTTGAAAATAAAATTTCCATTGCCATCCAGCTTTGTAATATATCGGGGTCTTTCTTTTACAACTACAGAATCATCGGGAGAAGTATGCAGCATAACAATTAAGGTACTATCCATTTTTCCGTTTTCGGCAAGTATTACTTTGCCGGTAATTTCTAATGAATCAATGTACTGGCCTGTTGAGAAGGTATAAGTAAATCCTTTTAAGGGGTTGCCTTCATTAAAATCTTTAATAGCGTTTCCGAAATTGATGGAATAGGTGGTATTGGATTCCAAGCTGTCTTTTAATTTAACCGTTACTGTATTTAGTTTGTAATCTACAACCGGATTGATTGTTGGTGATGGAGATACATTCATGTTGCCCTGTATGTCCTGAAGTTCTACAAATTCATCAAAGGAAAAAGTGATCTTATTCCCATTAAAATTTCTGGTGGAATCACCGGGAGTCACTTTCAAAAGCACCGGTGGAATAGTATCTCTTGGTCCACCTTGTGGGGGAATGATGTTGGCACAGCCCGGACCACTGATTACACTTATGGCAATAATTATAATGACGGCTGCTGATGATATTAGGCTCCTGTAACTCATGTAGGCTGCAAACTTAACCTGTTTCTTGTTATTGGGTTATGCAGGTTTCCCAATAATCCCTTAAAAACTGTCAATAAGCAGGCTGGATATGTAATCAGAATTCTGTTTCTTCATCTTCAATCTCATGCAAGGCAATAGCCAGGTTATTGGTTTTAACAAAATTGCACCAGTGGCAATCTTCTTTACCGCAACCCGTATAAAAATCCCGGTTCTGTATTTTTTCCCAGGTAGTGGTTATCTGTTGAGTAACGGCAGTAATATCAGCAGGGTTAATGACCACTTTTTCCTTTCGGTAGTTTTTCTTTTTATCAGGTTCTATAAAATCAAATTCGGTGCTGACCACTTTCCAGTCTTTTTGTTCGTAATTGTCAACGAGTATTTTATAAAAGACGGCCTGCCGCCAGTAATCGCCGCCGTTCGGGTCTTTATCTGATGGCCCTTTTGTTTTGGGAATTCCTTTATCCGGGTCGCCGGATTTATAGTCTACCACATTTACCGATTTTCCATCAAACTCCAGTTTATCTAATGCACCTTTTATTGGCACATCTTTATACACCGTTTTAATGCGGCGTTCAATTGCTACAATTTTATTAAAGTTGGTAATGTATTGGTCGTAATAATTACCAAGTACCTCTTGTCCGTATTCTTTTCTTCTGTCAAACTGTTCTTTGGTAAAACTCTCTCTATGACGTTCAAGATACCACACAAAGTCGTCGATAAATTCTTTTTTGGAGCCAAATGTATCTTTCTTGCCATCCTGCATTTTCCTAAATAACTTTTCCAATGCATGGTGAACAGCAGAACCAAATTCTGTCGCTTCATTTCGTGGCGAAGGGATACGAATGAGGTTTTTGAAATAAAATTCTAATGGGCATTTCAGGTAATTATTCAATGCTGTTACGTTCATCACAAACTTATCCAGTATATGCCCGATAAATTCTTCTTCTATTTTATCTATTTCCGGTGCCTGTGATTCAATAAAATGCAAGGCAGTAAATTCAGATAAGACTTCCGTATCTATAATTATTTTTTCTACCGGTAACTGATGTTCATCCTGTATTTCTGCAATAAACATGGATGGCTCCAGCTCTTTACCATCATTTTTAAATTTGCTGTAGGAAATATAAAGATGTTGTTCGGCCCTTGTGAGTGCTACATAAAATAGACGTCGCAGTTCCTCTTCATCATTGGCTGTTGGTTGCGAAGCAAACATGGTATCGGGTAACTTGTATCCGCCACCGGGTTTTCTTTTCTTTTCCCAGAATGAGGAATTGCAACCAACGAGTAATACATATTCAAATTCCAAACCTTTTGAACCATGTGCTGTCATCAGGTTTACGCCTTTATCACTTCCACTTACCTGCACCAGTGGTAATTTGATTTCTTCTTTTTCCATCATTTCTATCAGGTTTACAAAGCCTTGTAAGTTTAATGATGGAGTACGATGTGTCTCCTCTTTTACAAAATCAAACAGGCCAGTTAATATTTGCAACTGCCAGTGTTTATCTGGGCTTTGCATAATAGTGCTGAGCACTCCACTTTCCCGGATAATGTTTTCAAACAAATGCTGTAAAGTGGCGTTGGAGACATCTGCAATTAATTTTTCTATTATGGTCGATGCTTTTTTCAATCCCTGGTGCAGGCCAGCGCTGAATAAATCTTTGGCCGGAAGGTTGGCTTTTTCAAATAATAACTGACGGATAGATGTTTTCTTTTCGTTGTATCTTCTGTCTGCTACTTCCATGGTTAGCTTCGCAATTTCTATTGGCGGAATGGCAAACCATTCGAAGTGCAAAATTTCAAACAGTATTTCATCACCGCTGTATGAAATATCATGTTCTGAAGCGAGGTACTTTAATACTAATACGATCTTTTGTGCCAATGGTAATTCTAAAATATTCAAGTGTCGCTTGCTATAGACAGGGATGTTCAAAAGTTTAAAATATTGCGCCAGTTCTTCTCCGTATTTATTTTCCTTATAAATAATACCAATTCTTCCGGGGGAAACATTTTGTGCTAATAACTCCTGCACCTGTTTGGTAATGCCAATCATTTCCTGCCGTTGGGTGTCATATTCCCTTATAAAAGGTTTATTGGTTAATTGGTTAATTAGTTTATTGGTAGAGAGCAAATCTTTGCTCAAGCCATCAATCTTTCTTACAAGTCGTTCTTCATTTCGATTGATTAATGTTTTTGAGACATCCAATATAGGTTGTGTAGAACGGTAGTTGTTGGTTAATACCACTGTCAGCAAATCTTCTTTGTAGTTATTAGCGAAGTCCAGCATGTTCTCTACATTGGCTCCCTGGAAACGATAGATGCTCTGGTCGTCATCACCTACTACAAATACATTCGGCTTATCCCAATAGCTGATCAATAATTCTACCAGCCTGTTTTGTGTACCACTGGTATCCTGGTATTCATCCACCAATATGTATTGATATTTTTCCTGGTAATTGGCTAAGAGGTTTTTATTTTCTTCAAATGCCTTGAGAACCCAGTTGATCATATCATCGAAATCATAACGGTTCTTTTTCCGCATCAGCTGCTGAAAACGGTCAAACTCACCAACGGCAGCCCGGAGTTTTTCCATCCGTTCTGTTGCTTCTTCTATTTTATCTCTCTTAAGATCACCGGCATTAAACTCTTTGTATTTTCTTTTATAAATAAATTCATCTCTGGATGGTAAATCAGCTAAGTATTCATCAATCTTCTGGTTGATAAATTCAGCAGTCCATCCTTCCTTCTTCATGTTACTGAATAAGGATTGCAGGTTATTGACTTCAAAATATACATCGCCCCGGTATCTTTTTAGTGCATGGCCTTTTGGGAAGGAGTCAATCAGTTCTTTAAAGAATTGAATTTTTTCCAGATCAGAAACAGGATCGAGGGCTGTCTTTTCAAACAAGGATAAGTTATCCTGTATCACATCATTACAAAAAGCATGGAAAGTGTAGATGTTTACTTTGTAAGCATCGGGACCAATGAATTGTAATAATCGTTTCCGCATGGCTACCACACCGGCTTCGGTGTAGGTAAGGCAAAGAATATTTTCCGGTTGGGCATCTGTTTCCAATAATATTTTACCAATCCGGCTGGCCAGTATTTGTGTTTTACCGGTGCCGGGTCCTGCGATAACCATGACAGGGCCTTCGATAGTATTGACGGCTAACTGTTGTTTTTCATTCAAGCGTTGATACTCTTCCAGGAATTTCTTTTCTAATCTTTCTTTGTTAAATGACATGATAAGCCGAACTTTTTGTTTTGAAAACAGTTATTCAAACGAATTTAAACCAATAATACCGATTGTGCATCCGTAATAGTTTCCCGAAAAAGCAGGAGTCCAAACGGCTGCTACTTCGGCATTATAACAGAAACAGTTGGACTAATTTATAAATAAAATTGTTATAATCTCCATGGCAGCACATTCCATCAAAACAGTACAAAAAATCCCGATTTCTTTAGATAAAGCCTGGGATTTTTTTTCCAATCCTGCCAACCTGCAGGCCATTACACCGGACAATATGGGGTTTAAAGTCATTTCAAAACACCATGGCGATATCATGTATGCAGGCCAGATCATTGAATACTCAGTAAAACCACTTTTTGGTATACCAATTTACTGGATGACAGAAATTACTCAGGTAAATGACAAAGAATATTTTATCGATGAACAACGCTATGGCCCTTATTCACTCTGGCATCATCAGCATCATTTCAAATCAATTGATGGTGGTGTGGAGATGACAGATATTATTCATTATAAAAACCCATTCTGGGTCTTTGGCCGCCTGGCCAACACACTTTTTGTAAAGAAAAAGCTGGATAGTATCTTTAACTACCGGTTTCAAAAAGTTGAAGAGATGTTTGGCTCCTGGAAAGATTAATTTGATCACATAAGGCAACTTTCAAGGCTCCTAATTCATCCTGTACCGGCGCAACCTCAACGCTTTGGTTAAGATCGTATCAAATTCGCTATGTATGGTGGGTAAATGCCGGACTCTTGCATTATTGTTTACTTTTTTTATCTGTTCTCTCTGTCAGGGGCAATTAGTTCCTGTCTATTCTTTTCAGCAGGATGATACGTTGGTGAAAAGAAAATATTATAATGATGCCTTAGACAAAAAGAAACAACTGATAGCGGGTCTTCAGAAAGACAATATAAAAGATTATAAACAGGCTTATGAAGATATGTTTGAAGTGGTAGAGAATCTGTTGATAAGCCCACGTTCTGTCACAGAAAAAACGGCAGACAATTATATAAAAGAAATCGTTGCAAAAATTATCAATGCCAATCCTGAATTGAAAGGACTGGATGTAAGAGTGATATTCTCACGGGATATGCCACCGAATGCTTATAGCATTGGGGATGGTACAATTGCTTTTAATGCAGGACTTTTTGTTTTTCTGGATAACGAGGCTGAAATGGCTTTTGTAATTTGCCATGAACTGGCGCATTATTATCTTAACCATAGCCGGAAAAGGTTAGACAAATATGTGGAGATCGCAAACAGCGATAGCCTGAAAAAAGAATTCAAACGCCTGTCGAAGCAGGAGTACAAAGTGGCAGAGCAATTTGAAAAATTGCTTAAAACATTTGTGTTTGACATTCGCAGGCACAGCCGTGATAATGAAGAAGAAGCCGACCGGGTGGGAATGCGTTTTCTTAAAAAGACCGGATATAGTGGTAATGGATTTGTTACCAGTATGCGGTTATTGGACAAAATTGATGATACGGCTCTCTTTACTACGCTTAACCTGCAAAAAATATTGTCATTTCCTGCATATCCATTCAAAGAAAGATGGATAAAAAAGGAATCGGTTATTTTTGGTGCATTAAATCCCGACGATGCAACCGGGCTTACTAAAAAAGAAAGAGATTCATTAAAAACCCACCCGGATTGCTCCAAAAGAATTAACCTGTTGATTGATTCAGCAGCAGCAATAAGTGGTAAATATTTCCAGGTAGATGAACAACTGTTCAAACAACTGAAACAGGAGTTTATTCCTGAAATAGTGGAGGAAGTGTTCAAAAGCGAAAACATCGGTCTCAATCTTTACCTTAGCCTTCAAATGCTGCAGGATGGTAAAAATTTACCTCTTGCTGTCTATTCAATAGCCCGGGATTTAAATTTGATTTACAAGCATCAAAAAGCTCATGAAATGGGTCTGATTATAGATTCTGAAAATAAAAGATATGATGAAGGGTATAACTTATTGATAAGAATGCTTTACCGGATGCGATTGAATGAGATCGCTGAATTGAATAGCAATTTTTGTTCTTTTTACCAGGAGCAGATGAAAAATTATGAAGGCTTTGCCACAGAAATGGACAAAGCAAAAGAAAATGTACAAGCTCATCAATAAATTTTTAAAACAAAAGAAAATGAAAAAATTATTATTTCCTGTTGCATTGTTGTTTGGCGCATTGTCAATCAGTGCTCAAAAAATGACAGTTGAGAATGTTTACAAAGCATCGCCACGGAATGCGGCTGCAATTAAAGAAGGCTCTGAGGTTAAGGGATATTACTTTTTCTTTATCAGTGATAAGATTGATAAAAAAACGAATGAGTATACTTTACGTATTACCGACAATACTCTCAAAATTTTGAAAGATGTAAAATTTCAGGATTCAAAGCATGTGTATATCCTTGAATCTTCTTTTAATGGCACCGACCTGATTTTCCTTTTTTATAATGATGATGAAAACACTTTTGAATACCAGACATATGGTACTGATGGAAAGAAAAAGTACACTTACAATCGTCAGCTCACCAAAAAGGAAGAAAGGTTTCTTGAAACCACCTACCTGGCATTAGATGATGAGGAGGAAACATACAAAGGCTTATATCCAATTGAAGGATCGGGTTTTGTTTCTGTGATGCCAAGCAGAGAAGATAAAGACTATACTTTCCAGGTAGATTTTTTCTCTACGGGAAAACGTAAACAATGGACCTACACGCCAACTGAAGGTGGCAAAAAATTTGTTGGTGATTATCTCGGATATCACAATGGGGTTGTATATCTGGAAGTACTTCGTTTTGGCGGCGCTTTTGACCAGAAGCCTGATTCATATATTTTAGGATTAAGCCTGGAAACAGGAAAGAAACTTTTTGAAAAGCCAACTGACAGTAAATTTCGTTTTTATCCTGCCAGTTTATCATTGGTAAATGAAGGTAAAGCCTATATATACGGCGAGTATTTTGATGATGGCGCCAATATTATGAAAGACAAATCAAAAGGGTTTGCTTTTTGGGAAATTGATGAAAAAGGGGTTATTAAAAGTGAAAAGTATTTATCCTGGGATATCGAAATGGCAAAATACCTGGATGTTACTTCCAAAGGGAAGATTGCGGATTTTGGATTTATGTACCTCCACCAGTTTGTACAGACAGCCGATGGAAAAATTTATGCAATTGGTGAAGGGTTTAAAAAATCGGCCAGTGCATTGGGTATTGCTTCAGCATTATTAACAAGAGGAAGAGGTGGCGCCAGTGTGACCAAGGCAATTGTAACTGATATGATGATCCTGACATTTGACCAGGATTTTAACATCAAAGGTGCTAAAGTCTATGATAAAAACTCAAATAAAATAGAACTTCCCAGCGGATATGATTTTATGAGTACGCCTTTATTGGGCAAACTCCTTAAATATTATTTTGGTGGATTTGATTATGCTTATACACAGGTTAATAAAGACATGACTTCATTTTCTGTTTGCTATAGCGATTTTGTGAAGGAAAAGGGAAGCTATAAAGGCGGCACATTTAACTCGATTACTTATGCAGATGGGAAGTTTACAACAGACAGGATCAATACAAAATCTGATGCAAAATTTTCAGCCATCTATCAAAACCAGCAAGGAAAAGTTTTGATCATGGATTACTTTAAAAAAGATAAGCGATTGGAAATGCATGTAGAGAAATTGAATTAGTGAGGGGTGAATAGTGAATGGTGAGAGGGAACTAATAAAGAGAGGCTAATAAAAACTTATCAGCCTCTCTTTATTTTTGGCGATTACGTAATTAATTTTTTGCCTGTCAAATCCCACTACCCATTCATCACTCACTTCTTACCCCGGCATTCTCGAAATATACTTTTCAATCTGCTTTATCTGGTCAACAATTTGTGGAGTAGAAGGCTTCAATGCTTTACACTTTCTGAAAAAATCTTTAGCAGCCCGAAACTCTCTTTTATTCATCATGATGCTGCACATCTGTAAATAGGCGGCAGCTTCATTTTCTTTATCCGGTAACCCTTTACGGATGGCACCACGGATATAACTTTCAGCCTGCTTCAAATCATTTTTCTGCATCATCAGCATACCCATCTGCAGCATACTGGCGCCTTCGGCTTCCTTCATCGGCATACCGAGGTCAAGGCCTTTTTTCATACTTTTTTCAGCACCCACAAAATCCTGCTTCATCATGGCGATATTCCCTTTCAAAGTATAGTACACAGAACGGATAGGTTTATATAAAAGGTTGGGGAACTTGATGGAAGCCAATACTTTTTCGGCTCCATCCATATCACCTTCTTCCATATAGGTTTGTATCAGTCTGAGCGGACCAAAGAAAAAATGACCGGCAATCAATATGACACCCACCAGGTATAAAGGAAATGCCGGCCAGAAAGTGGCTGAATAATTTACATAAATACCAAGGGCAATTAGTACGATGCCTACCCAAAGCCGATACTTTATCAGGAGATTGTAAAACTTCATTAGTTATAATTAAAAATTAGTAGTCCCGACAGGAATCGAACCTGTATCAAAAGTTTAGGAAACTTCTATTCTATCCATTGAACTACGGGACCAATGATTTCAGGAACTCTTTTCCAATTCCTGATTTCAAATATTTTTCTCTTTTCCTTGCCTCAACTCTACTTACAACTTCTTCTGTATAAATCAACTTCCATGGTTTGAAGCCTTTTGTTGATTTAGTATTGCCATTATTATGCTGTTTTAATCTCACATTAACTTCAGCACACATTCCAACATAAATTCTTCCACCTTTTTCACTTTTGATTGCATAAACAATAAACATAGTATCAAAAGTTTAGGAAACTTCCCTGCCCTCCGGAAGGCGGGTATTCCCTGCCTGCCGGCAGGCAGGTATCCATTGAACTACGGGACCATCCTTAGACAAGCTTAGGAGGGTGCAAATATAGGAAACACAACATGTTTTCGTAAGTTACAGAGTCTAAAAATAAACCATCCAACTGTTGAATGAAATTGAACTGATACAGGGACTTCGAAATGGCGATGAAACGGCGTTTAAATATTTGGTGGACACCTACCAGGACAGAGTTTACAACACAGCCATTGGCATAGTGCAGAATGCCGAAGATGCCGAAGATGTAGCGCAAGAGGTTTTTATCCAGGTTTATCGTTCCATTCATGGTTTTAAAGGCGAATCAAAACTATCCACCTGGTTGTATCGAATTGCCACTACCCGGGCATTAGACCTTTTACGAAGCCGGAAAAGCAAGAAAAGGTTTGGCTTTATGCAACGGCTTTTTGGGGATGGAAATGAACCATTGCATGAAATACCTGATTTTAATCATCCCGGGGTGGCCCTGGACCGAAAAGAAAATGCGGCAAAGTTATTTAAAGCCATAGCCCAACTGCCTGAAAATCAGAAGACAGCCTTTACCTTACATAAGCTGGAAGACCTTAGTTACCAGGAGATAAGCGAAGTAATGGGGACATCTGTGCCGGCTGTAGAGTCGTTGATGCACAGGGCAAAACAGAATTTGCGAAAAATATTGGAAAAGGAAATTGAATGATTAATATAGCGGGACGAAGGTTTAAGGCCGTCTTCCCGTCAAAAATGATGTATTATGAATAATAACAGAAATAGTAAAATTGAAGAAATTCTCGGAAGTCTTGATGGCAGCCAACGAGCGGCTATTCCAGACTTTTTTTATACCCGCCTGGAAGCAAGGATGCAGCAAGAACTGGTACCGGTTACTAAGAAATCCTGGATGCTCCGTCCGGCTTTTGCATTCGCTGTTCTCATAATAGTTTTAGTGGTTAATGCTGTTGTCATTTTCAAAGGGGATACAAACAAGACGAATGAAATAGCGACGAACAATGATGATACCTTTCAATCCATTGCAGCAGAATACAGTCTGAATGATAATAATTCTGTGTACGACTTAAATCAGGAGAAATAAAATGAAGAATTCTACTAATAAGATTCTTACAATTGCCGTTGTTCTCTTACTGATAACAAATATTGCCCTTGTAGTTTTTATGGTCATGGGTAAAAATAAACGGAATACCAAGTATGCTGGCGGTAAAGGTGATCTATCTGAGATGATGGCAAAAGAACTAAACATGACTGAACAACAGAAAAAGAATCACAAACAATTAAAGGACGAACATTTTAAAAACATCAGGCCTTTATTAGATTCAGTACGGGCAACTAAAACTGCTTTATTTGCTTTAGTAAAAGACCCAACCGTCAATGATAGTGCTGTAAATTTATACACTCAACGGATCAGCGAAACACAAGCCACTATAGATAAACTAACCTTTGCTCATTTTAAAAGAATCAGAAACTTATTTACTGCTGAACAGCAACCGAAGTTTGATGAGTTTGTACAAAAAATGATGCAACGTAACAGAAGAGATTCTGCAATGAAGAAAGAGAAATAATTTATTTAACTCAGGCATAAATCCTTTCCACCGAATCTCTGTATTTTTCTATTACCACTTTTCGTTTCAATGACATTTTGGGAGTTAATTCACCGGTATCAACACTCCATTCGTTAGCAAGCAGTTCAAATTTCTTTACCTGCTCCACATGATTGAAGTATTTATTAAAACTCTCTACCAGGTCTTTAAACATATCATTGACTTTTTCATTCCGGATTAGCTGGTCATTGTGGTCGTCAGTAATGCCATTTTTCCGGCACCAGTCCCGCAGGTTGGGGAAGGAGGGAACTATCAATGCACTGACGAATTTTCTTTCGGAACCTACCAGCATTACCTGTTCAATAAATGGAGATTCTTTCAATTTGTTTTCTATCGGTAAGGGAGCCACATACTTGCCACCGCTTGTTTTGAAAAGCTCTTTTTTGCGGTCAGTGATTTTCAGAAAATTATTTTCAGTCAGCACTCCAATATCCCCGGTGTGAAACCAGCCATCTCTTATATCCTGTGCCGTCAGGTCAGGACGTTTATAATAACCCATCATTACATTGGGGCCTTTACAAAGTATTTCGCCATCCTCTGCAATTTTTGCTTCTACTCCAACAATCAAAGGGCCAACTGTTCCGAATGATCTTCCACTTTCTTCGTAACGGTTAACAGAAATGACCGGGGATGTTTCCGTCAAACCATACCCTTCCATAATAGGAATACGGGCAGCCGTGAAAATGCGGATAAGCCTGACCTGGCAGGCTGCACCACCGGTAACAATGCACTTCAGGTTATTACCTAATCCTTCTCTCCATTTGTTGAAAATAAGTTTGTTGGCAATATTCAGTTTCATCCTATACAAGAACCCCTGATCCTTATTAATCTCAAATTTTTCTGCCAGACTATGTGCCCAAAAAAATAATTTTTTCTTTATGCCGCTCAATTCATTTCCTTTTTGCATGATTTTATCGTAAACTTTTTCCAGCAGCCGGGGTACCGTGGTGAACATACTTGGTTTTACTTCTTTCAGATTTTCACCGATGGTTTCTAAACTTTCAGCATAATATATAGAAGTGTAGTTGAAAAGATATTGATAGGTAACCATTCTTTCAAAAATATGATTGAGTGGTAAAAAACTAAGCGAACGAAGATTATCACCAGGCGGAAAACAAGGTATACATGCCATTACATTAGAAAGAATATTTTTATGCGAAAGCATTACTCCTTTTGGTGTGCCCGTGGTGCCGGAAGTATAAATGATGGTGGCGAGGTCTTCGTATTTTATTTTATCACTGATTGGTTTTATCTGTTCAATCAGTTCAGGGGTACTTAAGGCTGTTACCTCTTTCCAGTATTTTGCATTAGCCACATGCTCAAAAGTGAAAATATCTTTCAGGCTAGGTATTTTTTCTTTCAGGCTCAGCATTTTCAAATACAAATCTTCATCATTGACAAAAGCCATCTTTACCTGTGCGTCTTTCATGACAAATTCCAGCTCATTGACATTTATAGTAGGGTAAACAGGCACCAGCATTGCCCCGATCTGCTGCACAGCAAGATCCAGCATAACCCATTCGGGGCGGTTTTTGCAAAGAATGGCTACTTTATCTCTTCCTTCCGGGGTCATATCGCCACAACCAATACCAAGGCTTAATAAACCAGCACTTAAATTATCTACCATTGTTTTTACTTCGGCAGTACTATATTTTTTCCATTTGCCGGATTCTTTACCAACAAGCATATCGTCCAGCGGTTTATTTTCAAGCTGGTATTGAATACAGTCAAATAGTCTTTTGGGATCAGTCATGGCAATCGTTGTTGAGTGAATAATCAAAATTGTATGGGATGACAATTTAAGCAAAAAATCATATATAAAAAAAGCTCCTTCTATTAAAAGAAGAAGCCAGTTTCTGGTAGTCTGATTTATTATTCCTGATAATGTTGTCCCGGGGGAACTTTGAAAACACGGTTTTTCTGAAAAGTTTTGAAGTTATTGTATTCCTCCGCATTGGTTTTTGTCCAGTTGTCGTAAGCCGTCAAATTTTCTGTGGCACCAAACAGCCATTGATTATACGCATTGAACATCCCTTCTGATAATAATTGCCGCTGATAATCAAATAAGCGGAAGGGATATTTACCTGCATAATATACATACCAGTCAAGAATGAACCTGGTTCTAATCATGGTCAACACTTCTGTATTGATTCCTTTTCCTGCCAGTGAGGATTGTTTACTCATACCTTGTAAAAAAGCTCTGGCAAATTCACTTTTATTATTTTCTTCACCCTTCATCAGATCGGCATCTGCAAATAATTTTTCTTTGTACACCTGCAATAATTGCTCTTTCATAGCAGCACCTCGTTCGCTGAGGCTTTCCATGTTTACAAATATTTCACCATAAATCAGGCTCCACACTTTGTCTTTGGCATAGAAATAATATAAAGCTGCATTGTAATAGTTGCCACTAAAGGCTGGGTCCATTTCAATTCCTTTTTCCCATTGGCCGATGGCCGAAAAATCTTTGGATGACCAGAGCAATTCACCATATTCACTATACAACGGCCCGCTTTTTGGGAATTTCTTCAAAGCTTTTTTATACATTTTATCACAATCCTTCACCAACTCCAGTGCTTTATATACATTGCCGGCTAACTGGAAGGTAACCGCATCTGCATCATCTCTGTCCAGCAATGATTTTACTCCGGTCAGTGCCTTTTCATAATCCCGTTTTAAATAATAACTCATCACCAGGTCTTTTTGCATTTCCAGGTTGCTTTTATCCTGTTGAATAGCTCTAGTCAAAACGATAATCGCATTATCAAAATCACCTGACCGCATAAATGTTTTAGCGGTCTCATGCAGTGTTTTCGGATCTTCCGGCTGTGCAATTACAGAAAAAGAGGCTAAAAGAAGAATAAAAAAGAAGATTAAACTTTTCATAATGCTGCAAGTTAAAAAAACAAAGACGTTATAAGCGACCCCACTGTTGCAAAATAACAAATATTTGAGGGGGGAAACCTTTAAATAAGGTGTGTAAGAAGGCCATCTCTCAGTTTTGGTTCAAACCAGGTACTTTTTGGGGGCATTACATTGCCACTATCTGCAATATCAAATAATTGCCCGATTGTAACCGGATATAAACTAAAGGCCACTTTCATTTCTCCGCTATTCACCCTTTTTTCCAATTCTTTTATTCCACGAATGCCACCTATAAAATCAATCCTGTTATCTGTCCGCTGGTCTTTGATGCCGAGTAATTTGTTCAGTATGTTATTGGACAGAATAGTTACATCCAGCACACCAATCGGATCATCAGTGTAAGTACCTTTTCTTGATGAAAGAATATACCACTGACCTTCGAGGTACATGCCAAACTCATGCAATTGCGATGGTTTTACCGGCTCTGTGCTTAAGGTGATAAAAAAATCATCCTGCAATCTGCTGATCAGTTTTACTGCCGTTAAGCCATGTAAATCTTTTACTACCCGGTTATAATCTAAAATGGACAGTTGACTGGCCGGAAAAATAGTGGTTAGAAAATATTTTGCATCAGGGCTATCCGGTATTTGCTGACTCACTTTTGCAGCAGAAGCAGCCCGGTGATGACCATCAGCGATATAGGTGGCAGGAACATTTGTACTAAATAATTCAGTAATAGAATTGATAACAATATCCCTGTCTATTACCCAGATTTTGTGTTGAATGCCATCGTTGGCTTCAAAATCATAAACCGGTTTATTGGTAATTTTCCAACCATCCAGGAGGGCATTGATATTTGTCACATCCCGGTAGGCCATAAATACATTGCCGGTTTGGGCCCTGATTGTCTCCATATGATTGATGCGATCTTTCTCTTTTTCCGGCCGGGTGAACTCATGTTTTTTTATTACGTTATTAAAATAATCTTCAACGGATGAAGCACAAACTAAGCCTGTCTGGCTTCTTCCGTTCATAATAAGTTGGTAGATATAATAGCAGGGTTTGTCTTCCAGGAATAATACATCCTCTTTATTAATAAATTTTAGAAGGTTCTCTTTTGCTTTATCATAGACTTGCTGGCTGTGGATGTCTATTTCTGCAGGCAAATCAATTTCTGATTTGGTTATTCTAAGAAAGGAAAATGTGTTGTTGAGAGCTTCTTTTTTTGCTTCTTCACTATTAAGTACATCATAAGGTCTTGAAGCTACTTGTGCTGCTAATTCGGGAAGAGGCCTTAGCGCATTGAACGGTTTGATAATTGCCATTTATTTTATCCTTTTTTTATTGCGAACTGGTTCATTAAATCAGTTATTGCTTTTACACTTTCAATCGTTAGGGCATTGTACATGGAAACACGGAAGCCCCCCACACTGCGGTGGCCTTTTACTCCCACCATACCATTTGCTGTGCAGGCAGCAAGAAATTCTTTTTCAAGCTCCGGATTATCCATGATAAATACAGCATTCATTTTACTCCGGTCTTCTTTGGCAACTGGGCCTTTAAAAACAGGCAAAGCATCTAATGTATTGTAAAACAATTTTGCTTTTGTATCATTTTCTTTTTCAATAACTGATACACCGCCTTTATTTTTTAACCACCGGAGTGTAAGCATGGCCACATAAACCGCAAAAACCGGTGGAGTATTCATCATACTGCCTTCTTTGATATGATTGCGGTAATCGAGAATGGTTGGGATTACCCTGGAAACTTTTCCTAAAATATTTTTATTAACTACAACTAAGTTCACACCTGCTGCACCCATATTTTTTTGTGCTCCTGCATAGATCAGATCAAACTTATTAAATGCAAGTTGACGGCTGAGAATGTCACTGCTCATATCAGCAACTATGGGAACACCACAGTCGTAAGGCAGGGTATGCCATTGCGTACCGGCTATTGTTTCGTTGGTAGTAATGTGCAGATAGGATGAAGTAGGTGTTACAGAAATGTTTCGGGGAATACTTGTATAATTATTCTCTTTGGATGAGCCAGTAATTTCAACATGACCAAAAAGTTTTGCTTCCTTAATGGCTTTGTTAGCCCAGGCACCGGTTTCGGTATAGGCTGCCATATCATTTTCATTCAGCAAGTTCATCGGTACCTGCATAAATTGAGTAGTGGCACCTCCATGTAAAAATAATACCTCATGGTCTGTATCCAACTCCATCAACTCTTTTACCAAAGCTCTGGCTTCTTCCATTACCGGTTCAAACAGAGGTGTGCGATGACCGATCTCTAATATGGAAAGACCTGTATTATTGAAATCAAGAATAGAACGGCTGGCTTCTTCAAAAACTTCCCGGGGAAGTACAGAGGGCCCAGCATTAAAATTATGTAACACCGGATTCAATGAATTAAACATGAAGCTGCAAATGTAAGAAAAGCTGACTCAGCGAGCCAATTGAATCCCTTGATTGTTATGGACTTTCATGCTCACGGCCTTTTATACCGGCATTTTTCCAGCTAGTATTCAGACTTTCAAATTCTTTCAACTCTTCTGCAGTAAAAGTTTTGTTGGAGAGGGTTTTCAAATCAGGCTGACCTGCGTTGACCCAGGCAGTATACCAAAAGGAAGCGACAGCATAAATGGATTGGCGCATCCTTCTTTCTATCATGCCTTTCAGTTTAGCATCATAGGCTTTGGAAAAAGCAGACGAATACTGCCGGATGGTAATTCCATTACGATCTTCAAAAGAATACTTCTGATCGCCGGGGAACTGTTGAGTCAGTTCTTTTTCATATTTCAATACGGTGTCTGCTGCTGCTGCACTTTCCAAAACTCTTTTCCAGATAAAGTCTGCCGGGTTTTTAATATAGTCAGCTTTGCCAATAAAAAAATCCCATTCTTTTTCTGCTAATAATTCAGGAATACGGCTTTCCCAAAAACCATGAATACCTTTCTGGTCGGTATATTGTCCGTTGTGATTTTTAGTGGCATGAAGCGGCACATGAGCATCTGCCATGTAATGACCCATCTCGGCAGAGTATTTTAGAATCTTTGCCTGATTATTTTCTTTAAAGGCATCAGTTAATTTGTAAAGCATTATTTGCAGCCACCAGGGTACAATGCCATAGGCATTCAATGAGTCTTCTGAATATTTTGCTACGGCATCATTCCATCTTCTCGGCAATGAATCATAAGGATACTTACCATAATGGTCAATATCTATATAATGCCGTGGGCCTTCTTCGGGTATGGCATATCTTCTTTTATCCGGATCAACAGCATGTTCAGCAAGAAAATCAATTTGAGGTTTATACAATACCATCATCTCTGGGGGCAGCAGGAAAACAGCGAAGTAGTTTATTTTCTTATGCGCATAAAACCCCCAGCAAAAGCAATCTTTTGTAAATAAGGAAAATAACAGGATAAGAAAGAGCTTTTGCATCACTGGTTTTTTAATTGATTGGATTTCCCTTCTTTTCCGACGACAGCATCTTTTCTTTCAGCATCCAGATCTACCACACCACCTGTTACAGCATACTTCATAGCTTCCCCTGAAGTTATTTTATCAATCTTCCTTACTTTGCCTTTTGGTAATACATAGAGTTGTCCGGCAAAATTATAAGCTTGTGGCACATACACCGCCACATGCTCAGCACCCATTTCAAACTTGCCCATTTCTTCATCGGTTAAAAAACCAATGATCCATACATCTTCAGAAAATACATTGGCCAATACTGCTTTATTGAATTTACGTTTATCACCGGCAAAGGCTTCAAAAAAATCTTTGGTGGAAGTATAAAGAAATTTAATAACGGGGGTTCTTGCCATCCACTGATCGAAAAAATTTATAAAACTACCCATCAGGAAATACGAACTTATCCAGCCTACAAAAATTACAAAAGCAATAATTACTACAAAACCAAGTCCTGGAATTTTTTTTACATTCCCCTTTTCATCTTCCTTAATCAACGAAGGGAAGATATTATTAATAAGATTTGGAAGCAGGTCATCCACAAAATTAAAAGCAGCGACAATAGCCCACACCGTTATTGCTATCGGGGCGATGATAAGAAGCCCCTGCATAAAAAAACGTAATACTTTCTTAACAATACTCTTTGCCGGTGGCTTGGCTTCAGTCATTTGGTTGATTTACAAGCTAAGATAGCCTAAAAACGCATCTGGCCGATGTTGAGTTAAGTGACTGATTAAAAGAACCTTGCCATTATAGCAAGCTTTAAATAGTAAGCTTTTTGGTAGCGGCCTGATGCTTAAAAAAACCGGTAAACGGTCAAAAAAACCGGATGGAAACTTTGGTTACGAAAAAAGTTTCCATAGTTTTGTGGCCGAATTACAAAAAGAATGGAACCAAAAGAACGAATAGCAGCAAAAGCCGAAGAAATGTTTATGCAATATGGCATCAGATCGGTCTCAATGGATGATATTGCCAACAACCTCGGGATGAGCAAAAAAACGCTGTACCAATATTTTGCTGATAAGGATGAACTGGTAGAGGCTGTGGTGGATACACATATTAACAAAGTGGAAGGTGATTGTATTAATTGTCGCACAAACGCCACAGATGCTATTCATGAAATTTTTCTTACCATGGAGCATATCATGGAAGAATTCAACAATATGAACCCCATGCTCCTTTATGACCTTGAAAAATTTCATTTTAAAGCCTACCAGCGGTTCAAAAACTATAAGGATAAATTTTTGTTACAGATCATCAGGAATAATATTGAGTGGGGCATCCATGATGAATTGTACCGGCCTGATTTGAATATTGATGTATTGTCAAAATACAGGATTGAATCAATCATGATACCGTTTAACGTAGCTGTTTTTCCTCCGGGTAAATACAACCTGGCCAAAACTTCGGAAATAATGATTGAAAATTTTACGTATGGTCTTGCCACTATCAAAGGGCATAAACTGATTCAGAAATACAATGAACAACGACAAAAAAATTTTTCGTATGAAGAGAGTAAGAAATAATTGCAGGCTATTATTAACAGCATTCTTTTTTGGGCCACTACTTGCAATGGCACAACCTGCGGACACGGCAAGGTTAACCAAACATGAATTTTCCATTCAGCAGGCAGTGGAGTATGCAAAGAAGAATAATATATATGTAAAAAATGCGTTGGTAGATGTACAATTACAGGTACAACAAAACAGGGAATTTACTTCCAATGCTTATCCTCATATTAATGCAAGCATAGGAACTACTTATAATCCCAATATTGCCACACAGGTATTACCCAATTTCATATCGCCGGCAACTTACCAGGTACTGATTGATGAAGGAGTAAAAAACGGGAGCGGTCAGAATATTACTATGCCGGATGATTTTGGTTTTATATCCGCACAGTTTGGTACAAAATTCAGTGCCACTGCCGGCATTAGTCTTCAGCAAATACTTTTTGATGGTCAGGTGTTTGTTGGTTTGCTGGCAAGAAGTGCTGCAGTTGAATTCAGGAAAAAGAATGCGGAGGTTAATGAAGAAATGATCAAGGCGAATATTTATAAAGTTTATTATCAACTGGTGGTGAGTAAAACACAGGTTGAATTGCTGGATGCCAATATTGTACTGTTAGAAAAATTATTACATGATACCCGCCTCATTTATGAAAATGGATTTGCTGAAAAACTGGATATAGATAAGGTTAGTGTTCAATTAAATAATTTACAAACAGAAAAAAGTAAAGTGTTGAATACGATTTCCAATGGATATTATGGGTTAAAAGTTTTAATCGGTATGCCTGTTAAAGATGAATTGGTGTTGACTGATAAATTAAGTGACAAAGAAATCAAAGAAGGTATTCTTGAAAAAAGTGTGTATTCGTATGAAGACAGAAAAGAATATCAATATGCAAAAATCGGTAAGACCTTAAATGAGTATAACGTAAGGAGATATAAGTTAAGCCAGATCCCCACCATCAGCCTGAGTGCACTTTATGCAAAGAATGCTCAACGAAATAAATGGTCATTTGCAGGAAAAGGTGATTGGTTCACCATTTCTAATATTAACCTGAATATTTCTATACCAATTTTCAATGGATTTTTTACAAAATCAAAAATAGCACAGGCTCAACTGGAAGTACAAAAAATAGACAACCAGATAGAAGCCTTGAAACTGTCAATAGATAGTGATGTAGAAATTTCCAAAAACAATTTTCGCTCAGCAATTACCACGATGGACTTTCAGAAAAAAAATATGGAACTGGCAGAGAAAGTATATCAGCAAACAAAAAAGAAATATGAAATGGGAACAGGTTCCCAAATGGAAATTAATACAGCACAAACAGATATGAAAACGGCCCAGACAAATTATATCACCGCTTTATATGATGCAATTATTGCTAAAGTGGATTTCATGAAAGCAACCGGAAAGTTGGATTAAAAAATATTAAACGATGACTAATAAACCGAAGTATATGAATAACATTTTAAAAATTTCATTTGCAGCAATAATTGCTGTTTCGCTGGTGGCCTGTGGTGCCGGTGCAAAAGATAAAAAAGGGGAGATCGGCGATATGAAAGTAAAGCTGGAAAAACTGAAAAAACAGAAAAGCAGTTTAGATGCAGACATCCGCAAACTGGAAGATCAGCTTGCCAAAGCAGATCCAAAGTCTGCAGAACAGATACAGAAATTAGTTTCAGTTGATACGATCCGTATCAAAGACTTTGTACATTTTATAGAACTGCAGGGAAAGGTAGATGCAGAAGGAATGGCATATGTAGCGCCAAACGGACAAGGCGGACAGATAAAAGCCATCTATGTAAAAGCCGGACAAAAAGTTGGCAAAGGACAATTGATATTAAAATTAGATGATGCAATGGCAAGACAGGGAGTGATAGCTGCACAACAACAAACCGGTCAGTTAAAAGCAAGGCTTGTACAGGCACAAACGGTATATGAACGTTATCAAAATTTGTGGAAACAAAACATTGGAGCAGAAATACAAGTGATCAATGCCAAAGCTGATGTGGATGCACTGGCCGCACAACTAAGAGCTGCCAATGCCCAGGTAGGAATGGCACAGGAGCAGGCTAATATGTCAAACGTATATGCAGGCATCAGTGGAATGATTGATGAAATGAATGTCAAGGTGGGTGAGTTCTTTTCACCGCAAAGTGCTGCAATGCCGGGTGCCGGCATCCGCATTGTAAACAATAATAATCTGAAAGTGGTAACGAATGTACCAGAGAATTATATATCAAGAGTAAAGAAAGGTGATAAAGTGGAAATAGTAATTGCTGATAGTGATAAGCCACCCTACCAATCTGTTCTCAGTATGGTTGGAGGGACTATTGATCCTACTACCCGGTCATTTGCAACGGAAGCAAAACTTCCATCAGACCCGATGCTGAAAGCTAACCAGACAGCAACTCTAAAAATTCTTGACTATGAAGCTAAAGCTGCAGTAGCTGTACCGGTGAATGTGGTACAAAGCGATGAAAAAGGGAAATATGTTTTTGTAATGGAGAAAACAGGTGATAAAATGATCGCCAGAAAAAAAACGGTTATTGTAGGTGAAGCATATAATGGATTGATTGAAATAAAAAGTGGTTTGACTGGTGGAGAGTTGATAATAACTGAGGGCTATCAAACGGTGTATGATGGGCAATCAATAACTACCGGAAAGTAAGGGCCTCCCCCGAACTGTGTTCCTTCCCTTCTCCCACCTTTTCGGCGGGATCGGGAACCTCAGCAAGAGGGGCTTTGAAATGCACAATGCCAGCTTATTTGAAGAAGTTGAAACGGTATGTAAGTTATTTATAATTAGGAGGCCTTACCCCGATGGGGTAAAATGTGAATAGCTCAGGGTGAAACCCGGAGAAATGAAAATGACAAATGTATCCGAACCCTGAAAGGGTTCAATAGAGATGAATAGAATTACAAAACTATGAACACTTCGATAAACTCAGTGCAGGCTGTGCGTCGCAAGGGACGATGATAGTAGTACTGTTGCTGGCTAAACCAACATTCAATTGACAGTTTAAAATATTTCAGATGAAGGTCATTAATGGAATTAAATCAAAATTCAAAGAGTTTAAACCCACCAGTTGGGCTGTTGATAACAAAACTGCTATTTATATAATTGCAATCCTTATTACATTGTATGGACTGATTAAGTTCAACAGTATGCCGAAGGAGCAGTTCCCGGATATTGTGGTGCCGACTATTTCTGTAGCAACGGTGTATGTTGGTAATTCACCCAAGGATATTGAAAACCTGGTGACCCGGCCTATTGAAAAGCAACTAAAAGGCATCAGCGGTGCCAAGGTGAATAAGATTCAAAGTACATCACAGGCGGATTACAGTTTGATCGTAGTGGAGTTTGATACCGACGTAAAAACAGAAGTAGCCAAGCAAAAAGTAAAAGATGCGATTGATAAAGCAAAAACTGATTTGCCCAATGATTTAACATCACAACCGGATGCACAGGAATTTGCGTTTAGCGAAATGCCCATCCTGTTCGTCAACATCAGCGGCGATTATGATGCGATGAAGCTGAAAGTGTATGCAGATAAAATGCAGGATAAGTTTGAGGAATTAGGTGAAGTAACAAGAGCTGAGATTGTAGGTGCGCCGGAAAGAGAGATACAGATAAATGTGGATCCTTTTAAAATGACAGCAGCAAGGGTGAGTTTTATGGATATTGAAAATGCGATCAGCCGGGAGAATAGAGATATCACCGGCGGATTGATAGAAGTAGGGAATATGAAGAGGACGCTGAAAGTAAAAGGGCAGTTTACCAGTGCATTGGACTTGCAAAACATTGTAGTGCGAAGCAGTTCCCAGGGAGCATCTGTTTATTTAAGAGATATTGCTGAATTAAGAGATACGATAAAAGAAAAAGAAAGCTATGCCCGGTTGGATGGTAAAAATGTTGTTACGCTCAACATTGTAAAAAGAGCAGGGGAGAACCTCATCAACTGTGCAGACAAGATAAAAGTAGCAGTAGAAGAGTTGCAAAAAAGTGAAGAGCTGCCCAAAGATTTAAGAGTAGAGTTTACAGGTGATCAGAGCAAGCAAACAAAAACATCTTTCAATGAACTGATTAATACCATCATCATCGGATTTATCCTGGTATTAATAATCCTGATGTTTTTTATGGGTGTTACCAATGCCTTTTTTGTGGCATTGAGTGTGCCGTTAAGTGTATTTGTTGCGTTTTTATTTTTACCCATTGCCGATGGAATTATCGGTACCAGTGTTACGCTAAACTTTATTGTATTATTCGCCCTGCTCTTCGGGTTAGGAATAATTGTGGATGATGCTATTGTGGTGATAGAAAATACCCACCGTATATATAATAACGGCAAAGTGCCGATTGTCCGAAGTGCCAAGGAGGCGGCCGGGGAAGTTTTTATTCCGGTATTGGCGGGTACAGCTACTACATTGGCTCCGTTCTTTCCTTTACTATTCTGGAAAGGATTGATTGGCAAGTTTATGATTTATCTGCCGACGATATTGATCCTGACATTGGCGGCATCATTGATCGTAGCATTTATTTTTAACCCGGTGTTTGCGGTTAGTTTTATGAAACCGGAGGGAAAGGAATATGAAAAACCAAAGAAAGCCATCTTTAGAAATAAATGGTTTTTGGTTTTTGTTGTAGCAGGAATTTTATTGCACCTGCCGGGGATGCATGGTATTGCCAATTTCTTATTGCTGATGGCCCTATTAATGGTACTTAATGCTTATTTGTTGAATGGTTGGATTCACCGTTTTCAGAAAAAAGCATTGCCGAAAATAATGAACCGCTATGAAAAACTATTGCGTTGGGTATTGGTCGGTAAAAGGCCGATATATGTATTCATCTCCTTGTTTGGTCTCTTTGCTTTTTCCGCAGGATTATTAATGGTGCGGGGGAATAAATCAACCTTTTTCCCAAGCGGAGATCCCAATATGGTTTTTGTATATTTAAAATTACCGGTTGGTACTGATGTAAAATATACCGACAGTATTACGAAGGTGCTGGAAAAAAGAGTAGAGAAAGTATTGGAAAAAGAATTACCGGGCAATCCGGGCAGTATTGTAGAAAGCGTTATTTCCAATGTAGCAGTTAGTGCTAATAACCCAAGGGATAACAACCGAAGCATTCAGTCTAATCTTGGACGGATACAGATTTCTTTTGTAGAATTTGAAAAGCGGCATGGCAAAAGAACCATGCCCTATAAAGATGCGATACGGGAAGCGGTGCAGGGAATTCCGGGGGCCAATGTGGAAGTGGCACAGGAAGATGGCGGCCCGCCAACAGATCCGCCGGTAAATATAGAAGTGGTAGGAGATAATTTTGAAAATATCGCATCTGTTGCTTCTCAATTGTACAACTACCTGGACACAAACCGTGTAAAAGGTATTGAAAACCTGCAGGCAGATGTTGATTTAAAGAATCCGGAGATCACTATCAATGTGGACAGAGAGAAAGCGATGTTTGAAGGGATCAGTACCGGCCAGGTGGGAATGGAATTACGTACCGCTGTATTTGGAAAAGAAGTAAGTAAGATCAAAGACGGGGAAGATGAATATAAAATTCAGTTACGGTATAATGACCTGATGCGCCAGAACATTACCGACCTGATCAATATGCGGATTACTTTCATGGATATGAATACCATGCAGGTAAAATCTATTCCGCTCAGTGCAGTGGCAACCATTGATTACACCAATACTACAGGCGGGGTAAAAAGAAAAAATGTAAGAAGAACAATCCAGTTGCAAAGTAATGTAACAGACCCTACGTTGGTAGGTCCTATCAATAAAGAATTACAAAGTAAAATAGATGATTTTAAAAGCCTGGTAAAAGTGCCGCAGGATGTTACCATTAAATTAAGCGGGCAAAGTGAACAGGAAAAAGAAACACAGACATTTTTGGGAACAGCGTTTATGATCGCCATAGGACTTATCTTTTTAATATTGGTGTTGCAGTTCAATTCCATGAGTAAGCCGTTTATTGTTATTACAGAAATATTTTTCTCGGTAATTGGTGTGCTGATGGGTTATGCCATTACGGGTATGACGATAGCCACCATCATGTTACTGGTAGGTATAGTGGGTCTTGCAGGAATTGTAATAAAAAATGGTATCCTGATTATAGAATTTACTGATGAACTAAGAGGCAGAGGAATGCGGACAAGGGAAGCAGCGATACAGGCGGGTAGAATCAGGATTATTCCGGTAATGCTGACAGCTGTGGCAACCATCTTAGGGTTGTTACCGTTAGCTATTGGGTTTAATATAGATTTTGTTGGCTTGTTTCAACATCTGCGGCCAAATATTTTCTTTGGTGGTGATAGTGTAGTATTCTGGGGACCATTGAGCTGGACCATTATTTTCGGTTTGTTATTTTCTTTCTTTCTTACGCTGGTGATGGTACCAAGTATGTACCTGATGGCAGAACGATTGAAAAGGCCGATGGAAAAATTTTATGGGTCTAAATTTATTGCGTTACTTGGTTTCCTGGGTCCGTTCTTTTTCATTTTTGTAGGTATTATGTATTTGGTGAGAAGAATACAGGGAAAGAAAGTGTGGATGGGTAAAATGCGGGAGGCAGCGAAAGAGGTTACAACGTAGTCTTAAATAGGTGGTTGGTTTTTGGTTATAAAAAAGCGGCTCTCATCGGAGGGCCGCTTTTCGTTACGAGGTGACACCTTTTTAAATAGCTGTCACCCGTTTATATATCGATGATTCATTTACCTGATTTATTTCATAGCTAAATAAGTTAAACGTAATTTAGTTGAATGAGCTACATCAATATTTGTTCATTAAAAGAACTTCCCGAAGGAAGCCAAAAAATAGTTCAGGTTGGAGCACATAAAGTTGCTTTGTTTCATTTCAACAATGAAATTACGGCTATTGCCAATGCCTGTTTACACAAGGCCGGTCCACTTGGCCTTGGGGTAGTAGAAAAAAAATATGATGGTTTGTATGTTACCTGCCCCTGGCATGGTTGGGAGTATAATATAAAAACCGGCAGTGCCCCTCCGGGATACAAAGATCAACAGGCTATGTATGATGTAAAACTGGAAGGAGATAATATTCTGATCAGTGATAAACCAATAAAAAAAGCACACCGGGAATTACATGATCTGAAAGTGATAGAAGACCTGGTGAAGTTGCAATACCAAACAACTCCAACATCAAAAAACATATTGGGAATTTCGACCACCAATATGAACGACAACTTACCGAGGTATAGTACATCAGAAGCGGCATTGGAATTGGCCCTGGATTATGCCAAAGAAAAACATGGAGCAGAAACTAAAATATTAAAACTCCGGGACATGGGTTTCCGTGCATGCGAAGGATATTATTCGCAACACATGAATGCCTGCACCTGGCCATGTAGCATTACCGAGATGGAACCCAACGATGGAATGACCCAGGTGTACCGGGATTTAATATTATGGGCTGATGTGGTATTAGTGGCAACACCGATCCGCTGGGGCAATCCTTCCTCTCTTTATTTTAAAATGGCAGAACGGTTGAACTGTGTACAAAACCAGATTACATTAAAAGACAATGTGCTGGTAAAAAATAAAGTAGCATCTTTTATCATTACCGGCGGGCAGGATAATATTCAGCAGGTAGCGGGGCAAATGATGGTATTCTTTACCGATCTTGGTTTTACTTTTCCACCTTTTAGTTTTCTTGGATGGAGCAGGGGATGGACAGCTGAAGACATGGATAAAAATGTGTTGCTGTTTAAGAAAAGTGAATATATACAACGTACCGCAAAAGAAATGGTAGACAACTGCCTGGAAACACTGGCACAGATAAAACATGTACATACAGGAAATATCAAAGCCCCCAAACCGCATAAGGAAGATTCGTTATCAGCCGATATGGTGAACCCGGATATGAATGTGTGATAAACTACCTGCTGAAAATCATATTAAACCGATACGACATTAAAAGCATGTCCTTCAGTTATACCTGTTGTCTATCGGTATTAATACCTCTGGCAAGGATATTAATTTAAAGTCGATTTGGTATTAGTTGGAAATGTTTACAAATCCGTTACTTGTTCCGGTTCAAACAAAAAACAGCATTGATTTTAAACTCCAACAGCCTCAACGGAGAGTTATACACTTCTGCCACCTGGTGTTCATGTATTTGCTGTGTGGTGGCATTAATGAATTTTACATTCAGCGGTTTTCCATTCGTACCAACGGGTGGATTAGCCGCATCGATCAGTTTTTTGGTATTGATATAGTCAATATTTCTTCCGCTTATTTTATTTACACCAATATCAATATAACGTCTGCCTTTTTCAGTTCTCTTGCTGAATAAAGACCAGTCAAGCTGGATGCCGCCGCCATAGCCGGTGGAAAATGTTCCATCTTTTATCAGGTTTTTCTTGTCTAATGGTTTGCATCCGTCAACATCATGCGGGTCTTCAATAAAAATATTACTGAAGAAACTGGTGTATCCTGCTTTACCACTGATATATGGCATTATTTTTTTTCCCTTTACAATCATTATCCTGCTTACCAGGTTTGCCTGGAACACATTACTGCTGTAGTTCACCCATGTACGGGTGGAAGTACCATTCCCGAAATTAAATGTTTGTTCTTTCCGTGTACTGGCATAGGTGCTGTAGCCGATATCCATACCAGCCTGCACCCGGCTTAATGCACCCGGTAATTGAACCGTAAGCCCGGTACTTAAACCATGCGATGGGTTGATATTGGCAGCCATTTGTTCCTTTGGAACTCCCAGGGCATAACCGATGGTGTAGGAGAACTGGCTGAAAGCCGAAAAACAAATAGATGAAAACAGGAGGGAGTAGATGTATTTCATGGTTGCAAAGTTTTGTTATAGTAAGTAACATCATTTTTTTCAACCATAGGCTTATTGGAATGTTAAAAAAGGGTAATTATAAATAAAAAATATACTTATGAAAGCGGCGTTTATAAACTGTTAGTTTTAAAATCCCTTCTTCTTCACCATTATTCCAGTTTTAACAATATCAACAATCTTATCTCCCATATTTTTCAAACCCAATATGAGTACAAAAAAAATGCGCCTCACCAAGAGACGCATTTAAATAAATAGTTTTTTAAAAATTAAAATCCTTTCTTCTCTATTTTCTTTCCATCTGCATCCAGTTCAATTATTTCATACCCTAATTTTTTTACCCCTTCCAGAATTTTTGCTTTATCACCTACCAGCAATACATTCATTTTTTCGGGGTTTAGCATTTTCTTTGCTACAGCATCTACTTCTGCTTTTGTCAGTTTAGCCAGTATTTTATTTTGCTGATCCACATAGTTAGCCGGTAAATTATAATTCAGAATACGGCCAATGAACCCGGCTTTTTGCAAACCTGTTTCATAGGATAATGCATCCCGCTGACCTAATGAATTTTTCATAAACTTAAGCTCTGGTTCAGTAATGCCATTCTCCCGATAGTTTTTCACTTCTTTCATTACTTCTACCAATGCGCTGTCAGTAGCATCTGCACGGATGCCGGAACTGAATTCAAACTCACCAGTGTATTCATCAGCAGTAAAGGAACTGCGGGCACCATAGGTCCAGCCTTTGTCTTCTCGCAGGTTAAGATTTAAGCGGCTGTTGAAATCGCTGCCCAGATTATAATTCATCAATCTTGCTTTGTAATAATCGCCGGTAGCATCATATTTTAAACCAGTGGCATAACCTACCCGAAACTGAGATTGAGCTGCCTTAGGAATATCTACCATGTACACTTTTGTTTTATCAACCACTGATGCAGTAGCATTTATTTTTGGCAAATCAATTTTCTTATTCGGCAGCTTGTTCAGGAAAGCCAGTTTGGGTAATATTTCTTCTTGTTTTACATCACCCACTACTACTACTTTCACACCTTTTGAAGTCATGTAATTATTGTAATAGTTTTCAATGTCTGTCAGCTTCATGTTTTTCATGGTGTATTCAGTTCCTGCCTCACTCATACTAAGGATACTGTTGGGGCCATAATTAACTTTAGCAAAAACAGCATCGGCAACAGCTGCCGGGTCGGCCTTGGCTTGTTTGAAACTTTCCAGATTTTGTTTTTGTATCCGGGTAAAAGCAGATTCTGTAAATTTTGGATTAAACATTCTTTCCTGCACCATTTCAAGCGTTTTATCCAGATTTTTTTTCAATGTCTGAATATTGAACGTAATGCCATCAAAGCTACTGCCGACTGATACATTACTACCCAGTTTTTGCAATGCTACTGCCATTTGTTCTGCAGTATAGTTTTTTGTGTCTTCATTCATCATATCTCCAAACATATCGGCAAGGCCAATCTTCGCCGTATCGTTTGCCTGTAACAGGTGACCACCCGGAATAGTAATTGTTAATGTTACCGTTGGTATTTCTGAACTTTCTGTTCCAATCATCCGTACACCATTCGGCATATCTTTTCTCCAGAATTTTGGCACTTTCACTATTGGGTTAGCTCCATTGCCGGGAGTTTTACTACGGTCAAAGTTGTCTGTTGCTTTTGCATATTTTAAACCATTGTAACCATAATCAGGCGCCATGTATTTGCTGCTGTCAACTGTGTAATTATTGGCTGCAGCCATTGCTTTATCCTGACCTTTGGTAACCACACTTACAAATACAGCATGTTTGCCTTTGATGTATTCATTGTAAACCCGCATCACATCTTCTTTGGTTACGGCAGTGTACATTTTCAGCAGGTCGGCAATTTTATTGGGATTTCCGGAAAATGTTTGAAAAGCTGCTAACTGCGAAACTTTACCGGCCACACTTTGCAAACCGTTTATCTGTTGCGCTTCGGTGCCGCCTTTGTATTTAGCAATATCATCATCAGTGACTCCACGTTTTTCAAATGAATCCAATGCATTGCGGAACAGTGAATCCATTTGTGAAAGTGATTTACCGGGCAATGGTAATAGTTGAATGAAGAATTCACCGGCCAGTTCAGACAACTGGCTGCTGCTGCTTGCCTGTATGGCGAATTGTTTTTTCACTAATTGCTGGTACAGCACAGAATTTTTTCCCTGACCAAGAACCTGTGCGAGGCATGCTAATGCTCCCATGTCTTTGTTATATAATGGAACAGTGGGATAAACTACAGCGAGCAAAGGAACTTTTGCATAATTATCAACATATGATACATAACGGTCGCTGCTGATATTGGTCGATGGCACAACTACCGGGCTTACTTCCGGCCCGCGGGGAATGGAACCAAAATATTTTTCGACCAACTTTATCGCATCGGCAGGTTTCACATCACCGCCAATGGTAAGCGTTGCATTGTTGGGGCCGTACCAGCGAAGGAAAAAATTCTTCAGATCATTTACATCCACCCGGTTCAGGTCTTCAACATAACCAATGGTCAACCATGAATAAGGATGACCATAAGGATAAATCGCTTTTGATGCAGTTTCGAAAACTAACCCATAGGGGCGATTATCATAATTCTGTCCTCTTTCATTCTTTACAGTAGAACGCTGTATCTCAAATTTCTTTTGGGTTACAGCATCTAACAAAAACCCCATCCGGTCAGCTTCCAACCAGAGCATTTTTTCTAATTGATTGCTCGGTACTGTTTCAAAATAATTAGTACGGTCACGGTTGGTACTTCCGTTCAATGTGCCACCTGCATTAGACACTATCTTAAAATGCTGATCATCGCCAACATGATCACTTCCCTGAAACATCATATGTTCAAAAAAGTGGGCAAAACCAGATTTCCCAATTTCTTCCCTGGCGGAACCCACATGGTACGTAACATCCACATGCACCACCGGGTCGCTGTGGTCTTCATGTATAATCAATGTAAGGCCGTTTGGCAACACATATTTTTCATACGGAATAACGATTTCGTTTGCCTGTTTGGTAACTTTTTCTACCAATTTGGTTTGTCCGTTTACAAAAGTTGCTGAGGCAATTAAAAAGGCGACGAGGAATATTAAGCGTTGTTTCATAATAATTTGATTAAAGGGATGGCAAAGTACGGGATTTTGGGAGAGATTATGAATGCCGTTTGTTATTTCGCCTCGAGCCCCTCACCTGGCCACTCTCCAAAGGTGGAGAAGGCGGTTGGTCTCCGATTGAATGTTTTGGTTTTGGTTTGAAAAATTTCACGCAGAGTTCGCTGAGAACGCAGAGAGTATCTGATTAACTCAGCTCTGCGAACTCTGCGTCCTCTGCGTGCAACTGATACACTCCGGTTAATGAATGTTTGCTGCTAATATAGAACTCATTGATAAAAACTCACCCATCAGCTGCCTTTTCGCCGGATGACTTCGTCCACCTCCCCTTAAGGGGAGGAGAAAAAACTTTTGATTAAATCGGGCTAATGAAGGGTGAGGAAAAAAATTGGAAATAATGATTTTTGACAGGAAAGTAAATTTTTGAGTTTGCAACATACATTCATCTACTTAAAATAAATCCAATTTCTATTATTTAACCTTCTGTAAATTGTAGTTTTGTAATCAAAAAATAAACTATGAGCACCGCAACCCGCAACAACCACGAAATAGATTACAAAGTATATGGTGAAGAATTACAGTTTGTAGAAATAGAACTGGATCCGCAGGAAACTGCTATTGCTGAAAGTGGCGCTATGATGATGATGGATGACGGCATCACCATGCAAACTATTTTTGGTGATGGTTCTGCACAGCAGTCAACCGGCTTTTTGGGTAAGCTGATGAGTGCAGGAAAAAGAGTGCTTACGGGTGAGAGTTTGTTTATGACAGCTTTTACCAATGAAGGACAGGGAAAAAGGAGAGTAAGTTTTGCCGCACCTTATACCGGAAAAATTATTCCAATGGATTTGCGGCAACTCGGCGGTACCATCATTGCACAGAAAGATGCTTTTCTATGCGCTGCAAAAGGAGTAAGTGTCGGTATTCATTTTCAACGAAAATTAGGAGTGGGCATTTTTGGTGGCGAAGGGTTTATCATGGAAAAATTAGAAGGTGATGGTATGGCATTTATGCATGCCGGGGGATATATCATAGAAAAAGAACTGAAGGCAGGTGAAGTATTAAAAGTAGATACCGGCTGCATTGTAGCGTATATGCCAACCATGTCGTTTGATATTGAAATGGTAAAAGGCGTGAAGAATGTTTTGTTTGGCGGTGAAGGTTTATTTTTTGCCAAACTGCAGGGTCCTGGAAAAGTATGGATACAATCATTACCAATCAGCCGGTTGGCGGGAAGGATTGTAGCTTATGGAACCTATCATCGTAAGGAAGAAGGTGGTATTCTCGGAGGTTTGCTGGATGGAAGGGGATAATTTATATTTTGCCTGCCAGATATGTTTCATCAACAGTAGGTGTATTATTACCACCAGCTTTTTCAAGGGTAACAGAAAAAGCAATGGCTCCTGCCGGTACATTTGGCACTTCAATAAAGCGGCCCCTTATTTCATCGTTGATGATTCCGACACTCACTGGTTTCCCATCCACTTCAGCCCATAGCTGGTAATCTTTTGAGGAAGAAGATTTAGGTAAGTGGTGAATCATGATATATGCCTTACCTGTTTTTTTATCCCAAAACATCGTACAGCGGCAAATGGCATGCGATCCTACTCCGTACAAACCAACAGGTGTAATAGATGGGTTGGTGATTACCTCATAATCAGAAAGGGGCAGTGAAATATTTTTGGCGCCTTTTATTACTTCAGCCTGTTGCTTGTTTTTATTATATAAGCTGTAATTATAAAAAGTACTTATACCCAGCAACAGGAGAGCAGCGGCAGCGACGGGTTTTAGCCAAAATAATTTTTTAACCGGTGCGTTGTGTACTTTCATTTGCACTACCGGGGTATGCAGGGATTCAAGTCGTTGTAAAATTATTTCATCCACTTCTGCGCCTGGAAAAGTAGTATTTTGAAGCATTTTATTTTCCATCTCTGTTTCGTATTGCAGGATGGCTTCATGCAGTTCAGGATGTTGTACACGCAACAGTTCCAGTTCTTTTTCCTCTTCCGGAGAACATAGTCCCATTACATACAGTTCAATAGTACCAGATGATATGTAGTTTTTAATATCCATTTATACAAACTCTCTTCTTAATTCAATAATAGCGTTTCGCAGCCGGGTTTTTACGGTGCCCAATGGTATTTTCAGGGCTGTTGCAATTTCTTCCTGTTTAAAGCCCTGGAAATAAGACAATTCAAGCACATCTTTATATTCTGGCCGCAGCTTGTGCACCTGTTGCCTGAGGCCAATATGATTAATTCCAGGCTGTTCACTTTTTTCTTCGATAATAGAAACGTAATTACTGATGTCTTCGTTTTTACCGTGTACCTTGAAATTTTTCACTCTTGTCTGGTTGATGGCCATATTGCGGGTAAGCTTCAGCATCCAGGTAAAAAGCCGTCCCTTGCTTTCATCATACTTATCAATGTTTTTCCAGATGGTTACAAAAACTTCCTGCAACACATCATTGGCAGCTTCAACAGAAGGGATCACCTGTAAAATATTATTATACAGGGCTCCACGGTAATGCAGATACAAATGCCGGTAGGCTTCATTGTGGTGCTCTTTCAGGGCATTCACTAATTCTTTTTCTGTATAAGCTGATGGCTGCAAAGGATTTATTTCGGTATGTAAATATCAAACAAATAAATCCTAACAGGAAGCAAAAAATTATTTTTTTTAGAAAACCTTTCTTTTCCTTTCTGTGTATCTGAAAAGGAGAGGCCTTAAATGAACATCCTGTACCTGTGAAAAAAACTACCTATCGCCGGGGTATACCCCCCGGTAATTTTTAACCTCCTTTGACCGCTAATTAAAGGAATAAAAACGAACCATATGAAACAGGGAATAGTAAAAATTAAATTTCTGATAATGGTTGTTTGTGCATTTGGCGCTAGTATCATTGTTGGAATGTTTAAAGCAGCCGGTTATTTATGAAAAAAAATCAGGAATGCAATTTCAGTGAAAACCGTAATTATTCTGTACGCAATAATATAAATAGTATTTATTATGAGCTTATCAACCCAAGTAATTTTATTGTCTGTTATGTTTTTTATTTCTTCCTGTGCTAAAAACACACCGGAGACGGCCCAAGAGGTTTTGCCCACTGGAACTGTCCTCGCCACTGGCACATTTGTCTCCAATGCCCATACCACTGGTGGTACGGTGAAGGTGATGCAGGATGTGTCTGGTAAAAAATTTCTGGTGTTCGAAAATTTTCGGTCTGATAACGGCCCCGACATCAGAGTGTGGCTGTCGCCCAACAACAATGCA
The DNA here is from genome assembly GCA_031400855.1 of Chitinophagaceae bacterium. Lineage (GTDB taxonomy): Bacteria > Bacteroidota > Bacteroidia > Chitinophagales > Chitinophagaceae > JJ008. The sequence continues at coordinate 83,039 of JANNQR010000071.1, forward strand.
TCACCCTACCAGGAAATAGGAATACTAAAAGCAGTATCCGGAAATTTTTCTTACGAACTCAGCCCATCTATCAATTACCTGTCCAATAACCGGGTGCTGATCTGGTGCGAGGATTTTTCGGTTTTATTCGGTCATGCTGTGCTTCAATAGATTATTAAAACAATTTTTTTCACCCATTCATTCATGTAACTCATTCTGAAAACGGGCAATACACCTGGCGTCATCCTGATGCATTCTCTTCATAAACCAATATCATCTGCGGAAACCTCCGGCATCCAATGAAATGTTTAAAACAATTTTTTAAAACAAAAACAACTTTTTATGAAACAGGTTAAAAAAATTTCTGCCATTATTTTTTCAGTAGTGGCATTGGCTGCATGTAACAAAGAAATAAATCAGCCGGAAAAAACAGAGGCAATTGCGTCAGAAAAGACAGAATCAATTGCAGGCCGTGAAAACAATGGACATAACCAGGGGCATGTTTACACTCTGTCTAATCAAACAACGGGTAACAAAGTGCTTGATTATGCAAGGGCGGCAAATGGTACTCTTACACTGGCAGGTTCATACTCTGCAGGTGGTAATGGCAGCGGCGGCGGACTTGGCAACCAGGGCGCAGTAATACTCGCCGATGATGATGAGGTGCTGATAGCTGTTAATGCAGGCAGCAATACCATTTCTTCTTTTAAAATTACGGGCAACGGGCTGAACCTGAAATCAACTGTATCATCAGGCGGCAGCACGCCGGTAAGTGTGACAGAGCATGGAGGAATTGTGTATGTGCTGAATGCCGGTGGCATGGGTAATATTTCAGGATTTAAGCTGGGAGAAAATGATAAACTGACAGCGATTGCCAATTCAACAAGGCCGCTGAGTTCATCAGCCGCAGGAGCAGCACAGGTTTCATTTGTAAGAAACGGAATGGCGCTGGTGATTACGGAGAAAGCAACTAATAAGATAATAACATACACAGTAAATGAGCAGGGCATGCCGGGGATGATGCACAGCATTACATCATCTAATCCCACACCTTTTGGTTTTGCGGCAGGTAGCCATGGAAACATTTATGTATCCGAAGCAGTAGGTGGTGCACCGGGGGCAAGCACTGTTTCTTCCTATCATGTGTCAATGAGTGGAAACATCAGTTTAATTACTGGCCCGGTGGGAGCAGGTCAGAGTGCTGCATGCTGGGTGGTGCTTACACAGGATGAAAAATATGCCTATGCCACAAATACAGCGAGCAACAACCTTTCATCTTTCAGTATAATGCCTGCTACAGGTAACTTTTCTGTATTGCAAGCTATTGCCACCACCACGCAGATAGGCCCGATAGATGCCGACCTGAGCAGCAATTCAAAATATTTGTATGTACTGAATGCCGGGGCACACAGCATTGGCGTTTATGAAGTGGCCAACAACGGAAGCCTTGCAAGTGTACAAAACGTACCTGGACTGCCTGTTGGTGCAAATGGATTAGCAGCGAGATAGTTTTAATATTGCTGGTTTCGTATAAGCGGCTGTAATGGTGCAGCCGCTTATTTGTATAAGAGAAGACAGGAGTAATAAAAAAATATATTCATAAAACAGGAGAGTAAGCAAATTCAAACGCTACATCTTCTTCAGCAATATCTTCTTCTGCGAAAAATTAACTTTCGCACCCGGCATTCGCCTATAAAAAAATCAGATTATCAGCCAACGATAACTTGTTTTTAATTTGCAGAATAATACCGATACGACATTAAAAGCATGTCCTTCAGTCATACCTGTTGTCTATCGGTATTAATACCTCTGGCAAGGATATTAATTTAAAGTCTATTTGGTATAACTTATTACTTCATGGTACAGAAACAAGAAGTTTTACAGGACGTAGTCATCAAATTTGCCGGCTATAGCGGCGATGGAATGCAATTGACCGGAAGCCAGTTTACTAACAATACTGCTTTATTAGTAACTGATGTGTGGGAGCTATCCTTTGATAAGTGCTTTTAAGAACAGTTGTACATTTTCAGATCTTCCAATAGGTTCTAATAAGAATATAAAAAGGTTTATCCCGAGGGCAAGAAATGTAGCAGGATGTTTGAGCTTCCCGTATTTCCATGCACCGACGAGTAACATTCCTATGATGAGTATTTGTGTATAGTAAAGAGGAATAATAATATTTATGTTTGGAAATTCTTTAATATGCATATCAACATATACATTTTGTATTCCACGGCCAAGTGCCGGCATCATAATAATAAATACTGTTGATATAAGCCACCAGGCATGATTTTCTATTTCTTTTCTGTGAATGATACTTTTTAGTACAGCAAATCCGAAGGCTGCCATCATTACAATTTCTACTGCAGCTACGCCAAAAAAGAACCAAGGCTGAAATGGCCCAAACTGTTCCGGTTTTGCTAATGCTATTTGAGTTGTCACAATGTCTCTGTGCATCATACTCAAAGCAGTCAGACAAACACCACCGGCAATAAACATCCCGATGATACCATTTGTTCTATGTCGGGACATTTGACTATGAGTAGCAAAATAGGGCTGAATTATTAGATAGATATACCATACCGTACCTGTCCAATAATGAATGTGAACAGACCATGCATTATCAGAAAAGTCGCCCCAGTAATCTTTGAAGATGCCAAGTTGCATAACAACCATTGGTATTAACATCCATTTGTGTAAGGTTTTATACTTATTCATCTTTATCTCGCAAAAGACTATTATTTGGTCGTGTTTTTTAAAATTATCGCCTGCGGCCATGGCATAGCGACGTAGTGGTTTGTTGCTGTGTCCGCCCACAACCACTGCTGAATAAAGATATAAAAGGACAAGACATTACTACCTTTTTAAAAGAGTTTTATACCTTCTTCCTGAAAAATTATAATCAGTCTACAGCAACCTCAGCACATTATTTATACCGATACGACATTAAAAGCATGTCCTTCAGTCATACCTGTTGTCTATCGGTATTAATACCTCTGGCAAGGATATTAATTTAAAGTCTATTTGGAATTACTTACTGTTTTGCCGACTAATTTTCCGAGGAGTTATCATATTGATAATGAAATGGTTATCAATAATATGTAGTTTTATTCGTTTCTATGCGAAAATTATTATACTTTTATTCGTTTCTATACGAGAAATATATGATAGTACGCCTACAAGAAAAAACAATTCTTAACCAATTCAGCGATAATAAAGTAATGGTGCTGCTTGGCCCCAGGCAAACAGGTAAAACAACATTGGCGTTGAAGATTGCTAAGGAATCGGCTTTGCCATACAGTATCTGGAATTGTGATGAAGCAGATGTTCAGGCAGCTATTACCAACGCTAACAACATCAAGCTGCAAAATCTTATTGGCGATAAAAAATTGATTGTGATAGACGAGGCGCAACGAATAGAAAACATCGGGCTTACATTGAAAATAATTCATGACACTATACCTGGTGTAAAAATAATTGCTACAGGTAGTAGTGCTTTTGAACTGGCTGATAAAATTAATGAACCGCTAACCGGCAGAAAGTGGGAGTATAACATCTGGCCCATAAGTTTTGAAGAAATGGTAAACCACACTGATTGGTTTACAGAAAAAAAACAATTGGAAGACCGCCTTATTTATGGCTACTATCCTGAAGTAGTAAATAAACCAACTGAAAGGCAGGACCTGCTGCAATCGTTAGGCAGCAGCTATTTATATAAGGATATTTTGAGTTGGAAAAATATTAAATACCCTGACCGTATAGGAAAACTGGCCCGGGCATTGGCATTACAAATAGGACAACAAATCAGCTATAACGAACTGGCGCAGCTTACGGGTATGGATAAAGAAACCGTAGAACGTTATATTGACTTACTGGAAAAGGCATTTATAGTTTACCGGATGTATTCTTTCAGCCGCAATGTCCGAAATGAGTTAAAGAAAAACCGTAAGGTTTACTTTTATGATAATGGCCTTCGGAATGCTATCATCAATAATTTTAAACCATTGGCTTTACGTACCGATACCGGGGCATTATGGGAAAACTGGCTAATGACAGAAAGGTTAAAATACCTGCACTATAATAAAATTTATTGCAGCAGATACTTTTGGCGAACACAGGCACAACAGGAAATTGATTATATAGAAGAAAGAGATGGGCAACTGTTTGCCTTTGAGTTTAAATGGAATGTAAAAGCAAAAGGTATAATCAGTAAAACCTTTACTAACAACTATCCTGGTTCAACTGGAAAAATTATTACACCTGATAACATGGAAGAATTCATTACATCCTCATCTGCGAAAAATTAATTTTCGCATCCGGCATCCGCCCATACAAAATCAGTTTATCAACCAATGATAACTTGTTTTAAATTCGCAGTATAATTTTAATAGAATGGCCAGAAATCAGGAAATTTTACAGGACGTAGTCATCAAATTTGCCGGCGATAGTGGCGATGGAATGCAATTGACAGGAACTCAGTTTACCAATAATACAGCGATGCTGGGGATAGACCTGGCCACTTTCCCGGATTTTCCGGCAGAAATAAGGGCTCCCATAGGTACGTTACCCGGCGTAAGCGGATACCAGCTTCGGTTTTCCAGCGACAACATATTTACCCCGGGCGATATTTGTGATGTACTGGTAGCCATGAATGCAGCTGCGCTGAAAGTAAATCTTTCAGGGCTAAAAAAAGGTGGCAAGATCATCGTAAATACGGATGGCTTTGATTCCAAAAACCTCCGGCTGGCCAATTATCCTGAAGGAGAAAATCCCCTGGAAAACGACAGCCTGGATAATTACGAAGTGATAAAAATGGATGTTACTAAAATGACAAGGGAGTCGTTGAAGGACATGACCATGGGTATGAAAGAAAAAGACCGGGCAAAAAATATGTTTGTGCTTGGTTTTTTATATTGGATGTACGGCAGGGATTTGGATACCACTACCCGTTTCCTCAAAGAGAAATTCGGGAAGAAGCAGGACATCATGGAAAGTAATTTAAAAGTACTGCAGGCCGGCTATAACTATGGCGATACGACCGAAACATTTACCACTACTTATAAAGTAGAAAAAGCAAAGATGGAGCCGGGTACTTATCGTTCCATTATGGGAAATCCGGCTGTTGCATATGGATTAATAGCTGCCTCTCAAAAAAGTGGGTTGCCGTTATTTCTCGGTTCTTATCCTATTACCCCGGCATCCGACATTCTGCATGACCTGGCTAAGTATAAAAACTTTGGTGTACGGACTTTCCAGGCCGAAGATGAAATTGCAGCAATCACTTCAGCTATCGGTGCTGCTTATGGTGGCGCATTGGGTGTTACTACTTCCAGTGGTCCGGGCATTGCATTAAAAGGTGAAGCCATGGGATTGGCTGTTATGCTGGAGATTCCATTGATCATTATTAATATACAACGGGGTGGACCATCTACCGGCTTGCCTACCAAGACAGAACAATCTGATCTGATGCAGGCCTACTACGGTAGAAATGGCGAATGCCCGATGCCGATTATTTCTGCTTCTACCCCCGCCGATTGTTTTGATGCAGTGTATGAAGCAGTACGCATTGCCGTGCAGCATATGACACCGGTCATATTTTTAAGTGACGGTTATATAGCTAACGGCGCAGAGCCCTGGAAGTTTCCGACGGCTGATGAACTTCGGCCTATTACTGTAAAGTTTAAAACACAGCTTGGCGATATGGAAGAAACTTTTCAACCCTATCTGCGGGATGAAAAATTAGCGAGACCATGGGCGATACCCGGTACAGCAGGACTGGAACATCGCATTGGTGGTTTGGAAAAACAAAATGTAACGGGTAATATCAGTTATGAACCGGAGAATCATCAACTGATGGTAAAAATAAGACAGGAGAAAGTGGACAAAATAGCTGATCATATACCGGAACAAAAATTAGACAGCGGCCCTGATAAAGGAAAGATACTGGTGTTAGGTTGGGGATCTACGTTTGGTGCCATTAAGAGTGCCTGTACCGAATTACAGGCAAAAGGTCATGCCATCAGCCATGCACACTTACGCTATGTTCGTCCTTTCCCGAAAAATCTCGGCGATATTATTAAAAACTTTGATACTGTATTGATTCCTGAAATAAACAATGGCCAGCTTATCAAAATTATCCGGGACGTTTATTTTGTAGATGCCAAAGGCTACAACAAAATAATGGGTGTGCCGATTACCAAAACGGAGTTGGTGATGAAGCTGGAAGAAATGTTGGCGGTGTAAAGCATCAGGCCGGTGTACTATAGTAAAAAATTCCCTTTCATACTAGCGGCCAGATGCGTTTCTATGTTGATTCCGTTTCTTTCTCTGCAGCATATTCTTCTGCCAGCGGCTCTACAAATTCATTCATATAAATTTTAAACAACACAATTATATAATTGACGAGCAGGGGGCCAAAGATTAATCCTATAAAACCAAAAAGTCCTAAGCCCACCAATACCCCGAGTACAGTAATAACAGGGTGAACATTACCCAGCTTTCTCATAATAGTAATACGGGAAATATAGTCCACATTACCGGTAACAATGATACTGTACAACGCCAGGCCAATTGCCATACCTGAATGGCCGGTGGTGTAAGTATAAATAACAAGCGGTATCCACACTATCATGGTTCCTACTACGGGAAAAAATGCAAACACCCCGGTAAGAAAACCCCACAGTGCCCACTCATGTACACCAAAAATAAAATAACCGAGTGTAGCTGTCAGCCCCTGGATAATGGAAATAAGTGGAATGCTGAGTGCATTGGCCCGTACCAATTTTTTTGTTTCTGCAGCCAGCATGGTTACGTTGTTATCTTTCATGGGAATGATACGAAACAAAGTTTTTTCCATTTCACGACCATAGTATAACATGTAGTATAGAAAAAACAGCATGATGATCAGGTTCGTAAGCAGGTTAGCCGTACTGTTTAATAAAGAAGGGATAAAAGCCGTTAATTGATTCAGCGATTCTGAAAGGGATTTTTCGGAGGCAATGATAATTCCTGTTTTTTCCTGAACCTGTGTTACTGCCTGTTTTATACCGGCAATAGCTGCAGAAGGGTCATTTAAGAGATTATTTATTTTTGGGCTGATAAGCGTAACAGCAAGGTATATTGGTATGCCTAATAACAGAAGATAATAGATAAGAAACAGACCTGCTGCCCGGCCTTTCCTCCATTTCTTTTTATAGACTAACTGAAAATAACTGGCCCGGCTTAAAATATACAAGGTTACTGCTCCCAATAATCCGGGCATACAAAAAAATAATTCTTTAATAGCAACCCAGATAAGTAGTATCAATGCAGCTAAAAGCAATACCTGCTTGATGCGGTTGTTAAAAGTTATGTTCATCCGGATTTTTTATGTGCCAAAAGTTAATCATAAATATTCAAGGTATCGAAGTTTTAAAAAGAAAAAAACCGGATCAACAGATCCGGCTCTTTTCAGGTTTTAAAAGAAAACATTAATTTTCAATAGGGAAGCCTGCTTTTTATCAAATGCCAGTCCGGGCTTGCTGAAGACTATTTGGACAATAGTTAGATTAAAATACCAACTTCAACTTGCCCGGACCAACAATACTTTAATAACCCCGGTTTAAACCTCCTGCTTATGCTGCAGGTTGTTTTCCTGCCTCCCGGGTATTTTTTTCCTTACAAAATTGGCAATTAAGAACTGTAATGCCGAACCGGTTACTTTTTTGAATAGGTTTCTGGAGTTGCCAACGTATATTTTTCTCCCAAGAAAACCAGCACCAATTCCAATAGCCGTATTAATGACAGTGTTGCGTAAGTCCGGCGACTGAACAACATCTTTCAGTGCACCCCTGATCATATTGGAAGGGCTGAAGCTTTCCACAATACCAACAGCAGACATTTTAAGTTCAGCCATTTGCAGGGCATGCACTTTTTCTAATTCCAGTATCCTGGTCTGCAGGTCATTCATGCTTTTGACAGAAGTTGTCACTATTTAATGATTTTATCAATTATCAGGTTGCTCAATGGCTTTTTTATCCATTTACTCCGGAACAAATAAACCAACAAACCAGCAAGGGCATAAAAACCACCTACTATAAAAAATCCATAACTGTTCTTTCCCAACTCTGATCCAATCCAAAATGCTATACCGATACTTAAGATGGTAATTGCTGCCACTGTAAGTGTAGTAATTGCAATTACCGAAATAAGCGATGAGACTGTTTCAGATATCTTTCCTGCTGCTCTGAGTTTCCATAGTTCAACTTTAGTTTCCGCTACCTCCCCGGCTTTGGAAACCAGTGTTTCAATATGGTCAATTGTGGATTGCATAGTAAACAGTTTTTATGCCTGTTGGTTTGTTAATTAAGCCCTGTTCATCAGGACATGGCGTTCTTCACATCATGTTTTACGCCATCTAACTTTGCTTTTGCCTTATTGCTATACTCTTCTACTTCTTCTTTGGCGCCAGCATATGTATGCTTTACACCATCAATAAAATCGTTGAAAGAGGTTTTCACAGAATCGGTGATATCGCCTGATTTACTGGCAATTTTCTTCCTGGTGTTTGAACCCTTATCCGGGGCAAATAAGATACCTGCTAATGCGCCTGCTGCTGCACCAGCTAAAAAGCCTACTAGTATTTTTGAACTACTCATAAAAATTGTTTTTAAAGGTTAAGAAATTGTTTTAGAAAACTATGATTTAAAAAACCGTGCCAAAGCAGTACTAATTTTAATTCAGTAATTATCTTATCCCTTTACCTGCCCTGTAATATTTTTCTGTGGGAGAAGATGAAATGTATAAAAGAGAACGGATATAAACTAACAGTGATATTACCAGCAAAATATGGACGGAAGAAGGCAGCTTTAAAATAAAAAAGCCAATGATCCACAATGTCATAATGGTGATGCTTAGCAGCATTAAAGTTCTTTTCATAAAATGAGTTAATAGATTAAATTCTTTTACAAACTGTTTATTTTACCCTGTTGAACATCATGTAATTCCGGCATTGTTGCTTTAGTAGTATACTTCTCATCTTTTTGCTGAGCCGGCTCATTGGTTATATTATCTTTCTGCTCCCCTGTTATTATCCCTGATTTTTGAGTTACTGCAAAATGCATAAAGAAAACGAGTTGAACTATTAAAACAATATGCATGTTGCCGGAATGACCCGAATAAAAAAAACAGGTTACACACAATGCTATAAACAGCAAGCTTAAAATCAAAAGCGGTGTTCTTCTCATAAAACAGAATAAAGTAATTAACGAATGCACAGGTAGGGAATCCCTGTTTGTTAAATACCAGACCCGGCACCTCTCTTGCCGAAAATCAATGAGATAACAAACAGAATAAGGAAGATGACAAAAAGAATTTTAGCAATTCCTGCTGCCCCTGCAGCAATACCGCCAAAACCAAAAACGGCAGCAATGATGGCGATAATCAGGAAGGTAACTGTCCAGCGTAACATAGTGTTTTGTTTTTAGATTGTAAATAATGTTTTGAAGCGATATCATCAATAGAATAAATTTTATGCCAAAATTTTTTATGGGGTGCCTTTTTACTGTTTTCTGAAAAAGTGAGAATTATTTTACTCACTTGGGAAAATACGGGCAAGTAAATAGTTTAAAGAAATTGGAATAATAGTTGCAAATAGTTGGTGGTCATTATTTTTCATCTTAAATTATTTTTATGAAGGCAAACATCGGGATATCACAAAAAAATCTTACATCAGTTAACAGCCTGTTGTGCAGCGTATTGGCAGATGCTGTTCTTTTATACACAAAAACAAGAAAATTTCACTGGAATGTTTCGGGGAATAGTTTTATGGAGTTGCATAAACTATTTGAAGACCATTACAATAAACTGGAAGCATCAATAGATGAGATTGCCGAAAGAATCAATAAACTTGGATTTAAAACGCCGGGTACCATGGCTGAGTTTCTGGATGCGGCCTCATTAAAGGAAACGCCTGGTAAGTACCCGGCGCAAACAGACATGATAAAGGAACTTTTAAAAGACCATGAAGTAGTTGTAATCTTTCTGCGCAAGGGCATTGACGATTGCGATGAAAAATTCGGGGATAAGGGTACCGCTGATTTCCTTACGGGTATGATGCTGGAGCATGAAACACTGGCCTGGACGTTGAGAAGATACCTGGGCTAAAGACCAGCTACAAGTTATTAGTTGATAGATTCAGTTGCCGAATAGCTACTTTGCAAGTGGTTTTGTCAAAATGATTTGGGCAATAAAACTGTAATACTACATACTATGGAAATAGTTCTCAAAAGAACACAAGGAGATAAACGTATAAGGCAGGGTTATGCTATTGCTTTTCTTCTCTTACTGTTTGGTTATCTTGCAACCTTTTATGCTAACAGGCAATTGCTAAACCAGTCTGCTAAAGTGGAGCATACTAATAAAGTGATAGCAAATTTGGAGATCATGTTGTCAGAATTGAAAGATGCCGAAAGGTATGTCAGGGGTTATGTAATTACCAAAAAATCTACATTACTCTCTCCTTATATTGGTAGTGGTGAAAAAGCAGATTCACTTTACCAGGTGGTGCTTCAGTTAACCGTTGATAATCCGGGGCAGCAACAACGACTTTTTCAACTCAAGAAAAGTATTGATAAACGAGCTGCTATTTTTTTATTATCCTTCCAGACTTTTGATAACAACAACCGGCAAGTAAGCGATTCACTGGCACAACTACAATTGAAATCAGGAAAAATAACGGATGAAATCAACATAGAAGTAGTAGCCTTGCAAAATGAGGAGAACCGCCAGTTGTCAATACAGGATAAGCAACTGAAAAAAACTTTTGCTGCGATTACTACCATTACGTTTGTATCAGTTGGGTTGGCTTTTATTATAATTATTTTCGGCTTTATTACTTATAAAGAGGAAAATAAAGCGAGGAAAAAGGGAGTGAAAGAAATAGATGATTATCAGCAGCAATTAAAAAAACGTATTGATGAATTGCATACCGCCAATATCGAATTGTTACGGATGCGGAGCCAGGAAAAATTTGCTGCTACCGGCCGCATGGCCCGAACCATAGCTCATGAGGTAAGAAACCCACTTACGAATATTAACCTGGCGGTTGAGCAGTTAAAAACGGAAGGCGTGATACAGCAGGATGAAGCCTCTGTCATGCTTTTTGCTATGATAAAGCGGAATAGTACCCGTATCAATCAGCTTATTTCTGATTTATTAAACTCTACAAAATTTTCTGAACTGAACCATGAAAATATTTCCATTAATGATTTACTCGATAACACACTGAAGGAAGCTGAAGACAGGATAGCCCTTACTAACGTAACATTGGTTAAAAAATACGGTGTAAATATTTGTAACATATCAGTTGATAAAGGGAAAATTAAAGTTGCCTTTCTTAATATTATTATCAATGCGCTGGAAGCGATGGAAAATAAACCCGGCAGTGTGCTTACATTGGAAACAAAAGAAGAGAATAATAGATGCAAAATAGTAATAAGCGATAATGGCTCCGGTTTGGACGCTGATGCCGCTAACCGGTTATTTGAACCTTACTTTACCAGTAAGTCAAAAGGGAATGGACTGGGCTTAACCAATACGCAAAATATAATTCTCAATCACAAAGGAGAGATTTCTGTAGAGACCAAACAAGGAAAAGGAACCAGCTTTACAATCTTATTAAATTTTGCATCCTGATATTTTCAGTAGAAGAGAATGTTTATAAGCAGGCAATTACTTCTTTTGCGGAATATATTCCACAAACTGGGGTACAGGAACTGCATTTTCCGGCATCAGGCTACTAAATCTATTACCTGGTTAATGGTCGCAATGCTGAAGGGTTTGGATAAGAAATATTTAATCCCGTTGCTGTAAGCTTTCGATCTGTCCTCCGGGCTATCGTGGGCTGTTATCATAATTATCTTCAAATCCGGGTATTTGTAATTTATTTTTCCAACAAAATCTATCCCTCTGCCATCTGGTAAATGATTGTCCAGCAATAATATATCAGGCTTTACAACTTCAAGCTGTTTTTGGGCATCTGCAAGAGAATATGAAGAACTAGTTATAAAACCTCTTTTAGAAAGATTACGGCTGAGAAAGTAACAGATATCTTCTTCATCATCTACGATTAAAATTTTTTTCATAGAAGCCATTATTGTAGCTGAATTATTGACGGATACTGGATCTTGCATAATTTCTTAAGTCACAAAAGCTTTGCCAATAAAGGCTTAAACCCGGTTTTGAACAATAACGGCATTTTGTTTGCTTTATTTGGTACACCTGGTAGAAGTTCTTCCTCAAATTGGTTGAATTATTCTACTATCAGCACAGAGGATAACCGGATAAAATACTTAAAAACAGTTTGATTGCCCTTTTCGATAATTTTATAAACTAAACATTTTTTTATGAAGCGGATACTGATAATTGATGATGATCTGGATATGTGCCAGTTGCTCAGTCATTTCCTGCAGCGGAAAGGATTTGAAACAGATACTGCCCACACCGGTAATAAGGGAATTACTAAGTTCAGTGAAAATAAATTTGATGTAGTACTTTGTGATTTTCGCCTGGGCGATATGGATGGCAGAAAAGTATTGCAAAAAGTAAAGAGCATTAGCCCTGCGACAGTGGTTATCATCATTACCGGCTATTCAGATGTAAAGATGGCGGTGGAAGTGATGCGTTACGGTGCTTTTGATTATATCACCAAACCATTGATACCAGAAGAAGTAATTAATGTCATCAACAAAGGGCTGGATGAATCCACTACCTCCGTGGAAACAACTAGTGATAAACGTACGGATGCTGCCAATCCGGTTAATAAGAGTTCTATTTCCTCAACAAAAGAATTCCTGGTAGGAATCTCACCCCGCACGGTAGAAGTATACAAACAAATAGAACTGGTAGCGCCTACCAATTACAGTGTAATATTGTATGGAGAAAGTGGAACCGGGAAAGAAGTGATCGCTAAAACAATTCACCAGCAAAGTGAAAGAAGCCATAAGCCTTTTGTTGCAGTTGACTGTGGCACCTTATCCAGAGAGCTGGTTGCCAGTGAATTATTTGGTCATATAAAAGGCTCATTTACCGGCGCCCTTGCCGATAAAGAAGGACTTTTTCAAGCTGCTAATGGAGGTACGTTATTCTTAGATGAAGTAACAAATTTGCCGCTTGATGTACAGGCTACTTTATTACGGGTAATCCAGGAAAGAAAATTCAGACAGGTAGGCAGTACTAAAGATATTGCAACAGATGTAAGAGTTATTGTTGCCTCACATGAAAACCTGCAGGATGCTTACCAGAAAGGAAAATTCAGGGAAGATCTATATCACCGGTTCAATGAATTCTCTATTTCCATTCCGCCGCTACGGGAACGGAAAGAGGATATTGCCTTATTCTCCGCCTTTTTTCTTGACAAAGTTTGTGGAGAGTTAGACAGAAAGCTGGATGGATTTGATGAGGAAGTGGTACAACTGTTTTTAAACTACGATTGGCCGGGTAACGTACGGGAATTACGGAATGTAATCCGCCGTGCCAGCCTTTTATCTTCTTCCGGAAAAATCACTGCCAATGTTTTGCCTTGGGAAATTATCGGTAATCCATCTAAACAAATAAGTATTGCTGCCTTGCCCATTACTGAGCAAGTAAACGCTTTATCGGTTAAACAACCCGGAACAGATCTTAAAGATGTCGCCTCACAGGCAGAATATGAAACAATTATGAATGTATTGAAGCAGGTAAAGTTCAATAAAACAAAAGCTGCAGAGGTGCTTAAGATTGACAGGAAGACTTTGTATAATAAGATCAGGCATTACGAGGAGTCTAATATTGATAAGGAGTAAATGACACAAAAAAGCCCGGTATATAAATACCAGGCTAACTTTAACCAAAACCAAACCATACTATTATTTAAATAAATTGATAATTGCCGGCTCAGAAATTATTTTTTCTCACTCTCTCCATCTGCTTTCCGTATTTCTTTTGTTGACTAAATCAGGTATTGAAAAAAACCGTGCCAGCAGAAAATTATAAATAAAACCGATTCTTTACTGAAAGTAAATTTTTCTTCATTGATAAAAAATCACAAGTGAACCATTTACTTTATTGTAACTGCATTGATATTTTTTACTCCTGCAAATCCTCTTTTATTTCCAACGGGTAGTTTAATAAGCGAATCTATTTTAAACGGGGAATTAATTGCCCATAATAGAAATTTTAAACTGTTTTCAGGTCGTGTAATAGCCTGTTTTAATATGGCATTGTTTTTACACTATGAATAGTATACTGAAAAACAGTATGCCATAATTTTTTTCATCATTAAATATTTTTTATGCCGTTACTTACTATTTTACTCGCACTGATTGTTGTTGGTGTTGTGCTCTGGCTTATTAACTCCTACATACCTATGGATGGTAAGATTAAAAGCATCCTCAACGTGGTGGTGGTGATTGCTGTTATTCTTTGGCTATTAAAAGCGTTTGGGCTTTTGGATTCTATAAAAGACATTCGTATATAAAATAAGATTGCTGTAATTCAACCGACTATTAAAAATGAATATTAAAAGAATTTTTGGAGCATTACTAACAGTGCTTGGGATTATCGGACTCATCTATGCTGCTGTCTTGTTCGTTAACGGCTCTGGTGGTGCCCGGGAAATTAAAATACTTGTCATTTATGGAATACTCGGTATTGTATTTTTTATTGCCGGCATTGGCCTGGTAAGAACAACAAAAGATGAATCATAATGATCAAAGCATTAACTCTTTTCTGAAATTCATTAATCGTTAATCAGTTGATTCTTCCTCTTGTCGAAAAAATAATTCAATAAATACGATGAAATTATTTACAACTTTTCGATTTGTATTTGCTATGTTTTTGGCAACCAGTTTTCTGATTTCCGCATTTATCCTTCTTTATAGTTATATCTCTGATAATGAAATAAAAGGCAATTTATTGGAAAACAAATCTGTCAATAGCGTTTCTTCTGCTGAATCTATCGGTAAGGCCAATTCTAATCAGCGATTAGCAGATATACCTGCTGATAGTAACGTAGAGCAATTTCTCCAAAAATCAAAAATGACATTATCTATTTCAAATCAAAAATAAACAAATAATGAAAAACAGCACAACCCAGACAAAGTGGTCAATAGATCAGGTACATAGTGAAATCGCTTTTAAAGTAAGGCATCTAATGATTGCTCATGTTAAAGGGGAATTCAAAACATTTGATGCCAGTATTTGCACTACTGATAAAGACTTTACAACTGCCGAAATTGACCTGTGGGTAGATGCTGGATCCATTACAACAGGTGATGCAAAACGGGATGAACATTTAATAGGAGTTGATTTTTTTGATGTGCAAAATCATAAGCAGATTATATTCACTTCAAATACCATTCAAAAAGCAGATTCTGATAGTCATTACGAATTATGGGGCCAATTGACCATGAAGGGTATTACCAGAAGAATAAAATTAAATGTACAATTCGGTGGAATATTAAAAGATCCCTGGGGTAATGAAAAAGCCGGGTTTACTGTTACTGGAAAAATCAATAGAAATGATTGGGGGCTTGTCTGGAATACTGCCATGGAAACAGGAGGTTTATTGGTGGGGGAAGAAATTAAAATTTCATGTGAAGTTGAATTGACGAATGAAGGACAAAAAGAATTAATAATGGAACTAGAACCGGTAACTGATAATAAAGAACTTCTTTAATTGATCTGGATGCTTTTTTAATTTTTTAAATAATACAGCTTTCACTATTACTCAATATTTAGTTAAAGGGGTTTAAAAATTCAAAAGACATTGAAAACAATATTGTTGATTGAAGACACCAGTGAAATTCTTGAGAATTTGACTGAATACCTGGAAATGGAGGGATATACTATTCTTGTGGCTAATAATGGCAAGAGGGGGATTGAGTTGGCAAGCGAATTTATCCCTGATCTGATTATATGTGATGTTTTAATGAGAGAAATGGACGGACACGAAGTGCTGCGTTTGCTTTTAGCTAATGCCAAAACACATGACATCCCATTTATTTTCAGCACCTCGATGTCGGAGAAATTTGATAAAACTCATTCATTGGAACTTGGGGCAGATGATTATATAATTAAACCTTTTGAACTGGAAACATTATTAAAAATGGTAAGGATATGGATCAATTCAGGTAGTAAAAGGTGCAGAAGTGCAATTTGAAATGGCACAGGGAATTGTAAATTAAAAATTAATCATAAAAAAACATTTTAAAAATGTAATAAACTAATTTATTTAAACACACATAAAAAAAATAGTATGAAACAAGTTGCCATTTATTTAATAAGTTTTTTAACAGCATTATCAGTTCATGCGGAGCAAAATATAGCAGGAAGTAATGTTACCATCACGGTTAATAGTAATACGAATTTGCAGGTATACATTGATAGCAAGGACTATAACTTTGTTAACGCTGCAACGAATGATATAAAAGCAACAATAACGATCAATAACCTGGAAACAGGCCAGCATAGCTTATTATTTGTGCTGACAAATCCCAATAAATCTGGCTCAACAAGGATTAATACCATATTTAATCTGCGATACGGATATGATATGAATATCAAATTAAATGGAAACGGAAGTTTGGAATTAATAGAAACCAGGAAAATAGCTAATTCAGCGAATCACCTTCCAATGAATAATTCAGATTTTAATTATTTATTACGGAATGTCAGGAGTCAGCGATCAACTAACGGGAAAAGAACAGTAATAGTATCTGCATTGAATGTCAATAATAATTATTTTACTACATCACAGGTATCTCAGTTACTCCGTTTAATTAATTCTGAAAATTACAGGCTGGAGCTGGCAAAGCTGTCCTATCCCCAAATAACGGATCGTAGTAATTTTAATCAGTTGTATGTCTTGCTGAATAGTAAGGCAAGCAAAGAAGAATTAGAGGATTTTGTTAATAATTACAATGAAGACATTGATGATGATATGGCTATGTCAGATGTGGAATTTTCGGCTTTATTTCGGTCCATTCAGCAACAATGGCCCGTAAGTGCACAGGTTAGTTCTTTATCCAATTCCTTTAATAATACAAATCACAACTTCACCGTATACCAGGCAAGTCAACTGATTCAATTGGTGAGTTCAGAGGAGAACAGACTGCAATTAGCCAAGCTTTCCTATAGAAGTATTGCAGACCGCAATAATTTCAGTCAGATTTATGCACTCCTTAACAGTCAATCTGCCAAAAATGAATTAGCGGCTTATGTTGCTAATTATACCGATAACAGCAATCCCGCTGTTGCCATGTCTGATGAAGAATTTAATACACTGTACAGAACAATACAGCAACAATGGCCAGTGAATTCACAGGTTAGTTCTTTATCCAATACCTTTAATAATACAAATTACCATTTCACTGTATACCAGGTAAGTCAACTGATTCAATTGGTGAACGCAGAGGATAACAGACTGCAATTAGCCAAGCTTTCCTATAGAAGTATTGCAGACCGCAACAATTTCAGTCAGATTTATACACTCTTAAGCAGTCAATCTGCCAAAAATGAATTAGCGGCTTATGTTGCTAATTATAATGACGACAGGAATCCTGCTATTGCCATGTCTGATGCAGAATTTAATACATTGTACAGAAATAGTCAGCAACAATGGCCAGTGAGTTCACAGGTTAGTTCTTTATCCAATGCTTTTAATAATACCAATTACCACTTCACCGTATACCAGGCAAGTCAACTGATTCAATTAGTAAGTGCAGAGGATAACAGATTGCAATTAGCCAAGCTTTCCTATAGAAGTATTGTAGATCGCAATAATTTTAACCAGATTTATAATTTATTGAATAGTCAATCCAGCAAAAATGAATTAACAGCTTATATAAACAATTATGGCGGGGATAATAATCCGCATATGGCAATGACTGATGCTAATTTTAATTCATTATATCAGAGCATTCAGAATCAATGGCCTGTTGCTACTCAAATGAGCACTCTTGTTAATACTTTTAATAATACCAATTACTATTTTTCAACTTACCAGGCCAGTCGCCTGATTCAGCTTGTAGATGGTGAAAGCAACAGGTTGCAATTGGCTAAACTATCTTACCGAAGTATAACGGACCGTACTAATTTCAGGCAGATTGTTGATTTGTTAAGTACACAATCGGCAAAAAATGAACTGGAGGCATATGTAAATAATAATTCAGGTGGTGGTGTTGGGAATAAATTACCGATGACTGATGCCGACTTCAATGTTTTTTATCAAACACTAGAGGTACAATTCCTGCCGGGAGAACAAATGATTTCACTCACCAATGCATTTAACAATACCAGTTATAATTTTACAACAGCACAGGTAAAGCGGTTAATTCCTATGGTTTCAATGGAAAGCAACAGGTTAAGATTAGCAAAGCTCTCCTATCGTAGCATAACAGACAGGAATAATTTTTCTCAAGTGTATGATTTGCTGAATAGCCAGTCAAGTAAGGATGAACTGGATGTTTATGTTAAGGCTTATAGGGATTAATTGTAGAAGACGCAATTATGAAGTAGTCCGTGTAATTGTAGCAGTTTAATTTGTAGGCCTGGTTATTGCTACAGAGGTTATGAGGAATTGCTTCAAGTGTTGATTTTAATAAGTAAGTTTTATCCACGATATATAGTATTCCAGTTGATTCTGTTGGCAATTATTGCTATACGGTCAGTTGTGGATGTGAATATCCTTTTAAAGCCGCAACACTTTTTATTAACCAGCTAACTATTGAAAAATGGATACTCCTGAAGTTGAAAAATCAAAAGCACACATCATCGTTGAGATTATTGAATATGTTCCCAATTCTGTGGTTATTAAAACTATTCTGAAAAAATCGTCGGGCAATATCAGCGTTATGTCGTTTGACAATGGCGAAGGACTTACAGAGAAAACCACCCCTTTTGACACTTTTGCCCAAATCATTGAAGGAAAGGCGGAGATAGTAATAAAGGGAAAATCAAATTTTCTGGCTACCGGCCAGTCAATTGTCATACCTGCCTTTCAACCAAATTTTATAAAGCCTAATGGACGATTCAAAATGATATTGACTGTAATAAAAAGCGAAGAAGAGTAAAGTTTGGTAATGATGATATGATAAGTTACTTCGCTAAAGTACTAAATGCCATGACATTCTATTGTTATGGTGTTTTTATTTCTTCATCACTAACAGGATTTGAAAATGCCGAGCCAATACTTTGCATCAAACTGGATATAGGCCCCTCCATTTTATTGGTTTTATCATCCAGGGTACTATCGTGTAATAATTCACCCATGTTTAATTCTGCGGGCAGATACAACAGAATATTATTTGTTTGATTGCTGAAAAATGTTTTCACATCGTTTATTACAGGATCAGCAGATAAATTTTCTTTTACCACTTTCACTGCTTCATCGGCAATTGCATTCATCTTTGCCACCGGGTCCTGGTTGGACTGTTTGGCATACGCTGAAATTTTTTGAATAGCCTCTTTTTTATTCTCATCAAAAATTTTACTTACCCAACTTGAGGAATTATCGCCCCGTAAGAAATCTTCCGCCCCGTCATCTGATTGTACATATTTGGACAAACCGGTCAATACTGCAGGTATAGCCGCCTGGCTAAATTTATGTTCATCCGGCGTTTTATCATCTGCCACCACATGTTGTGTGTTAGGATCTATTTTTTGTAAGGCAGGATAGCCCAGGTTTTGTTGTATTGTTTCTAAAAGATTGATAGACATATTGAGACGTTTAATTGCGTTAGTAGAATAATTTCTGTGATATAACTGGAAAACCATGCCAACAAATAGCTATAAAATGAATGGAAAATTCTTACTTTTTTTGTTGTACGCAGAACTGATTGGATAGACCGGTTGACAGCTACTATTCAACCAAGCTGCATTATTGTTCGTATTGTGAAATAAAAAAAGGCCAGCAGATGCTGACCGGTTGAAAATTTATTTACCCAAAATCATACGAGCAACAGAATTTTGATTGTAACCGTTGATGCTTAGCTCTGTTGGTAATAATTATGCGACATAAACTTCAGTTGCATCAGGTATCATGTAGGCAACAGCAAATGCAATCATCGATAATATAAGTCCATACATAAAAACATTATAGGCAATTCGCAGATAACGGTATTTTTTTGCCAGCACCACCCCCAGAAAATAATTATCCTTGATCATGCTGCTGTTCATATAGTATTTATCGTTCAGCATTTCTGTCATACCCCAGTCGTAATCGGGCAGGCTCATATTATGAAAGTTGCCGAAGAATAACAGGTTAGTCCTTTTAGCCGCAATATCTTCCCGGGTAAAAGTGCCGCCGGATACATTAGGCCGGGTGGCCAATATGCCAAACACAATGGAGGAAACACATACGATTACAATTACTGCGATAGGAATTTGCAAGGTTGGGTCTGTTTGTAACCGGGGAAATAAAGCTGATATGATGATGGAAAGGATAATGGAATTAACGGAGATAAGAATATTGGCTTTAGAATCTGCCATCTGGCTCAGTGCCGAATGGTTTTGTGCCATAATGCGGAAGACAGTAGCCATGCCCCTTTCCGACTGGCTTTCTTTTTCCTTTTTCTTTTTGGCTTCAGCGGCTTCTTTAGCCGCTTCTGCTACTTTATCTTTATCCTTTTGTTTTTCTTTATCTTTTTTATCGGGTTTCATGTCATCATTTTTTTTATCTTTTAGTTTTAATTCCGCAAGATGTAATTCTTTTACCGGCTGTAGTTTTTCTTTTCCATAAACGGTCTTATAGGTATGTCCTTCCAGGAAGCGGATATTTATTTTTCGCCACTCTTTTTTGGGAATATCTCTTTCGCTGAATTCTTTAAATTCTTCCCGAAGCAGCCGGTTTTTTTCATCAAACGAATCGGAGCCAAGGTGAAATAAATCGGCATCGGCAATAATCCGTTCAATAGTAGTGGTGGGGGTTTGCGGTATCCGGGTGGCATTGATGCAGCCAATCACTTTATTTTTCAACTCCTCGCTGGCAGCATGCCCAGTTAAAAATTCAGTGGCCAGTTCCACACTCCGGGTTTCATGGTCTTTAGCTATGCCACTGGTGTAGCCAGTATCATGAAACCAGGCGGCCAGCAACACGGCAAACCGGTCATCATCCGGTAACTGGTGGTATTCGGTCAACTTTTCACAGGCCGCCACCACTTCTTCTGTATGCTGAAGTGTGTGAAACCTGATACTTTTGTTAAGTTTGTTTGATAATAGGTCTGTTACAAGTGTCCGGGCTTCCTGTAAAATGGCTAATTGATTTTCCGACATGTTATAAAGATAACTTTTGATAAATTTAAACAAAATAAGAATAATGAGATTTTTAAATTTTCCAGTGCGGTTTGTTTGGGTGGCTGTATTGCTCTTGGTTATAAATGCCGGTTGCCGCTACAAAACAAGGATACTGAAATCTCCTCCGCATTATAACTTTTCTACGCCACTGACAGATAAACTTGACCTGAAGCTTCAGGAAATATCCGGGATCACCTGGGATTCTAAAAACAATGTCTTTCTGGCCGTAGATGACGGTTCCGACAAACTTTTTTTCCTGGATAAAGAAACTAAACTGATTGTTGCGGAATACGTTTTTGGTGACAAAGATGATTATGAAGATGTAGCCATTCTCAAGGGCATTCCCTATATTTTGCGGAGCGATGGTATGATTACCAAATTTATTAAGGATAGTACGGGTAAAATTTATGGGCCGGAGGCCGGTAAAATAAACCTTTCCGGTATCAATGATTTTGAAACCATGTACAGCGACCCGGCCCGCAATGCTTTGGTGCTTATTTGCAAAAACTGCGAAATGGATGATGATAAAATGGTAAGTGCATTTGCCTTTTACCCGGATTCAATCGGCTTTGACAATAAACCGTTATATACAATTGATGCGATAAAAGTGGCTGGGCTGTCACCTTTCAAAACTTCGAAATTACAACCTTCGGCCGCTGCCATTAATCCCATGACGCAACAACTGTTTATTCTTTCCTCTGCGAGTCACCAATTAGTGATAGCCGACCTGAATGGCAAAGTAGCATCAGTACATAAACTTTCTCCTAAACTATTTCCACAACCCGAGGGAATAACCTTTAAGGAAAAGGGAGATATGTATATTTCCAATGAAGGGATAAATACAAGAGCCAACCTCCTGAAATTTGTTTACGTTGCTCTCAGCGATAGTGAAAAAGTGCAGTTGAATAAAACAGGATACAATTTTTCTGCTCCATCCGAAAAAATAGAATTGGGAAAACACCTGAATGAAATATCCGGCATGGCATACATTTCCGGGAAGGATTTGATAGTAGCAGAAAACGACGAGAAAGGGGATATATTTCTGGTAGACTTTAAGAATAAAATAGATAATGCCGGGAAAGTAAAGTTTGGTGGTAAGGGAGATTATGAAGATATTGTTCATACCGACACAGCAGAATATTTGCTGATCGCAACAGGATCAGTAGTTCAGGTAATGACCAAAGACAGTTCGTTTGCTACAAAAGAATTCACCCTCGACAGAGGTGGTAACAGTGAGTTTGAATCCATGTACCTTGGTGCAGACGGGAAATCTCTTGTACTGCTTTGTAAAGAATGTTCTAAGGAGAAAGACGAAATTAGAACTGCCTACCGGTTTGACCTGGCTACATTAACTTTTTCAACAGAACCTCTTTATTCCATCAACATAGCGGATATTAAAAAATTACTCAACGATGATAAGGCAGAATTTAAACCTTCAGCGGCAGGGATCAACCCGGTCAATGGTAAATTATATATAATCGCATCTGTAGGAAAATTGCTGGTAATAGCTGATAAAAACGGGAAAATAGAACAGGCTTTACGGCTGGATCCGGTGATGTATAATCAGCCGGAAGGATTGACTTTTGCAGCCAATGGAGATTTATATATTTCGAATGAAGGAGGTGAAGGAATAGCTACTATTCTGAAGTTTGCATATACTAAGTAGTTACTGTCCTGTCTTCCGCACTTTTTTAAAAAGTAAAAAAAAATGCTCTGTAATGCCTGTAAACATTGAGCTGTTGTTTTGCAATTGGGTGTCCCGGTGGTGTTTTTTATCTTTATTGGATGTATGTCAGGCAGAAGAAAAATAAGAGTGGTGTAGTAAGTGTGCAGGTGATAGACAAATCATCGGGCAGGTATCGGGTAGCTAAAACCATCGGCAGCTCTTCGGATGCTCATATAATAAATGGGCTTATAGCCGAAGCTGAATTATACAGAACACAGCAATTGGGCTTGCTTGAAATTGATTTTGAACATACAGATAGCTTATTTGAATCTTTTATAGCCGGTATCAGTCAAATAAAAATTATAGGTATTGAGCTTTTGCTGGGTAAAATATTTGATTCTATAGGCTTTGATAAAATAAAAGATGAATTGTTCCGCAAACTGGTGCTGGCAAGGCTGTGTTACCCTGTAAGCAAGCTGAAGACAACGGAGTATTTACGCCGGTATGAAGGCTACAATACAGATGAGGATAAGATTTATCGTTACTTGGACAAATTGTATTCCACTCAAAAAAGAACGGTACAGCAAATAAGCTACAAACACACACTACAGGTGTTAAACAATACTATCAGCATTGTTTTTTATGATGTTACCACGTTGTATTTTGAAATCAAAGAAGAAGATGAGCTTCGTAAAACAGGCTTTAGCAAAGATGGCAAACATCAAAACCCACAAATCGTTTTAGGGTTATTGGTAAGCACAGGCGGTTATCCGCTGGCCTATGAAATATACAAAGGCAACAAGTTTGAAGGGGATACCATGCTGCCAGTACTCAATGCCTTTAAAAGAAAATACAAACTCAAAAAACTGGTGGTAGTAGCCGATGCTGGGTTATTGTCCAATAAAAACATCGAATCATTAATCAGCAATAAATACGAGTATATTTTAGGAGCTAGAATAAAAACAGAAGGCCATGCCCTGAAAACCCAGATACAGGCACTACAGCTTAAAAACGGGGAAACTGCTTTTATTCAAAAAGACAGCAACAGTAAACTTATCATCAGCTACTCACAAGCCAGGGCAAACAAAGACAGCGCCAACAGAGAAAGAGGAATTTACAAACTTAAAAAACTGATCAAATCAAAAAAGCTAACCAAAGCCCAGATCAATAACAAGGGATACAATAAATTTTTAAAGATGAGTGGTGAAATTGCCGTAAAAATTGACGAGGTTAAAATTAAACAGGATAAACAATGGGATGGGCTTAAAGGATACATTACCAATACAACACTAACCAATGATGAAGTAATAGAAAACTACCATCACTTATGGCAAATAGAAAAAGCCTTCAGAGTGGCCAAAACAGACATCAAAATACGGCCAGTGTATCATCAATTACAAAAAAGGATAGAAGCTCACATCTGCATCTCCTTTGTTGCCTATAAGGTTTATAAAGAATTGGAAAGGCAACTAAAAGAGTTTCATGCTGAACTCAGCCCTGAAAAAGCTATAGACATTGCCAAAACGATTTACAGCGTTAAGGCTATAAAGCCAAAATCAAAAACCATATTTGAAAAAACGCTGTTGCTTACCGAAGAACAAAAATTATTGGCCAGACTATTCAATTTTTAAAACTGGGTGTCCCAGTGCGGAAAACAGGA
>JANNQR010000072.1:0-29686 GCA_031400855.1 Chitinophagaceae bacterium
AAATATTACAGATTTTAAGTATTGCCTTAATCAATAAAACCCCCGTAAATCAACTATTTCAAGACGCTTTATTACAATATGTCAAAGAACAAAACTATAATCAATTGAAAATGTTCTAACTATGTTAGGACGCTAATGATAAAATGTTTTTATTCTCAGGCAACTGCAATTCGTATTCTCTGTATTAATCTGTGTTAATCCGTGTTCATCTGTGGCCAACCTGAATTCCTTGCCGCAGGCAAAAAATCATTTGTGGTTTTCAATCGCAAAATAAAACTCAATATCCGCAGCAATGCTTCCCAATACCTGACTAAAATCATCCTAGCCATTTCTCCGTTATTCTTATCTTCCTGAAAATATTACCGTATGAATAGTGAACAGCCCGAAGCGTTACTACAATTGGCTATCGATTTGTTCAAGCAGGGATATACTACAGAAGAAATTTCCACCCAGCTTCGCACCAAAGGTGCTACAGATAACCTGTTGCAGCAAGCCCTTGGTGAAATAAAAACACTGCGCTTTACCAGGCGAAGAAACAATGGCTTTATCTGGTGCGGTATCGGTTCCTTTTTACTGGTGGCAGGCTGCATGCTTACCTTTCTGCTGCATAGCAACGGACAAAGCATTCGTTTTGCCATGTATAGCCTTACCATCATTGGTGTAATAATAATAATGAAAGGATTAATAGATGTCTTTGGCTGGTAGTTTACACAGCAGAAAAAAATTTGTGTTAATCCGTTCTTTTCGTGTCATCCTGTACCTGTATTCATCTGTGTCAATCTCCCGCCAACCGGACGGGACAAGCTGTGTTCATCTCCCGCAAAAGGCGGGACAAGTTGTGGCCAACTGTATTACTCATTGCCGCAGGCAATCCAATTCGTATTCAATTTGTATTCTTAGTGTCAATTCGTGTAATTCGTGGCCAACCTGTATTGGCCTCCCCAACCCCTCCGCATGGAGGGGCTTCAGGTCGTTTAAAATTTATGAAGTGTTTTTATTCTCAGGCAACTGCAATTCGTATTCAATGTATTAATCTGTGCTAATCCGTGTTCATCTGTGGCCAACCTGTATTCATCCGTCTTTTCCGTCCAATCCGTGTGCCCTGTATTCTATTTATGTATTTCCGAAGTAAAATGAAACGCCACATCCGGGTTATTCGTAATCTCCGTATTCAAAAACCACTCACTCTGCGCCAGGTACACCGGGTTACCATCCTTATCCTCCGCCGCATTCGCTTGTTTAAACCGAAGAAACTCCACCAGCTTCTTTGGGTCCTTCGAAGTCAACCAGCAAGCCTTATAAAACGGCAATGAATTCATTTGCACCGAAGCCCCATACTCATGCAGCAACCGGTATTGTATCACTTCAAACTGCAGCTCACCCACACAGCCGATTATTTTTTTATTACCGCCAAACTGGGTAAACAACTGCGCCACCCCTTCATCTGTCAACTGCAACAAACCTTTCTCCAGTTGCTTTGCCTTCATCGGATCCTTATTCTCCACTTCCTTAAATATTTCGGGAGAGAAAGAAGGAATACCGGTAAAGAAAAAATCTTCGCCTTCCGTAAGTGTATCACCAATTTTAAAATTACCGGTGTCAAACAAACCCACCACATCACCGGCATAGGCATCTTCAATCACAGATTTTTCCCGGGCCATAAAGCTGTAGGGGGCACTAAAACGAACATCCTTATCCAACCGCACATGGTGAAAGTATTTGTTGCGTTCAAACCTTCCCGAACAAACCCTGAAGAAAGCAATCCTGTCTCTATGCTTCGGGTCCAGGTTGGCATGTATCTTAAAAACAAAGCCACTCATTTTATCTTCCTCCACATTCACGGGGCGAACTGTCGTCTCACGGCTGCGGGGGTGCGGGGCTATGCGGATAAATGTGTCCAGCATTTCCTTTACTCCAAAATTATTAACCGCACTGCCAAAAAACACCGGCGCCACTTTACCATCCAGGTAATCCTGAATTTTTAATTCACCATGCACACCATCCACCAGTTCCACATCTTCCCGCAGTTGGGCAGCATCTCTTTCGCCCAGTTTAGCATTCACCACTTCATCATTCAAATCAGAAACCGTAATCACATTTTCATCCGCAGCTTTGGTACCTGCGGCAAACAACACTAAATTTTTATCATGCAGATTATAAACGCCTTTAAATTCTTTACCACTGTTGATGGGCCATGTCATCGGGTGCAGGGCAAGGCTTAGTTCTTTTTCCACTTCTTCCAGCAGGTCAAACCGGTTCTTACCATCCCTGTCCATTTTGTTTACAAACACTATCACCGGAGTATCCCGCATACGGCACACTTCCATCAGGCGGCGGGTTTGTGCTTCCACCCCGTTCACACTATCTATCACCAGTATCACACTGTCCACTGCGGTGAGTGTACGGTAAGTATCTTCTGCAAAATCTTTGTGACCGGGAGTATCCAGCAGGTTTATCAGTACATTGTTGTATTCAAAACTCATTACCGAGGTAGCTACGGATATACCCCGTTGCCGTTCTATCTCCATAAAGTCGCTGGTAGCATGCTTCTTTATTTTATTGCTCTTTACCGCACCCGCCACCTGTATGGCACCGCCAAACAGCAGAAACTTTTCTGTAAGCGTTGTTTTACCCGCATCCGGGTGAGAGATAATGGCAAAAGTCTTCCGTCTTTCTATTTCGTTGTGATACTTCATGCCCCGTGCCCCTAAAGGGGAATTAGATTGTTTATAATACTTAGCTCAAAGGCGGCAAAGGTAAGGAGAAACCTGCCCCGTCAGCGGTTGCAAACCCTGACGGCGGCAGTGAAAAATTTTATATTTAAAAGGCTATTTTTGTAAAAAAACAAAATGCCAGAAATCTCAAGGTTTTACGGGATAATTATTTATATGTTTTTTAATGACCACAACCCTCCGCACTTTAAAGTAAAGTATGGAGAGTTTGAAGCAAATATTATTATTGAAAACGGCAGTTTGTTAAATGGCGATTTTCCAGTTAGTAAACTGAAGTTGGTGCAGGCATGGGCTGAGATTCATAAAGAAGAATTGCTAACCATGTGGAATACAAAAGAATTTCATAAAGTAACTCCGTTGCAATAATGCTAAAGATTAGCCATATCAATCTACTCGAAGATTTTACCATTTTATGCACCTTTAATAATGGTATAACAAAGATTATGGACATTAAGCCATTGCTTGAAAAGCATAAACATTTACCGGGAATAGAGAAACTAAAAGAGAAAAATGTCTTCTCCAATGCAAGAGTCGGAATTTTTGGGGAAATAGTATGGGACAAAATAATCCGGTCTGCAGATTCAAAAGAGCATGAAATATGGGACTATGATATTTCGCCGGAATTTGTTTTTCAAAATGGAGTAAACGCTTAAATCATCTCTATCCCATTTTTCAAATCCGCATTCGGGTGACTGATAATGCCTGCCCGACCAATTCATTGGGCGGGGCAAATGTCTTCCGCCTTTCTATTTCGTTGTGATACTTCATAAATGGCGGCAAAGGTAAGACTGTTTGTCATTCCGACGAAGGAGGAATCTGGTTTTGTTACCCAGCTACAGTGCATATGGCATCGTCTGTTGCGTCGCACTCTTGTACGTACTGCTCGCTACTCAACATTGTGGAAGTTTTCCTTCTGTTTTTGAAGTACCTTTAATTCAAGATGTTGATGAGAAGGAAATACCAATAGTAGCATAGAAATAATTAAAATGAAAACAGTTGGATTTATATTAATCGGGCTTCAAATTCTTGCGTACATGTCAGGTAATATTAAAATTAACGATGGACCTATTAGTTCAATGTTGGGGCAATTATTAGGCTCTAATATATTTGCTATTATAGGAATAGTATTTATAGTTCAGGCTAATAATAAGGAAAAGAAAAATCAAACAAAATGAAAAAAACGTTTCTATTTCTAATAATGGTCTTAGGGATTTCTAAAAGTGCTCTTGCGCAAAAAGAGTTTAAATCAACTAACCACTTTAGTATCGAAGTACCTTCAAACTGGAATTCATCTTCACTTTCAGAAATTGAAACTTACACGAAAAGTATAGAAGCTATTAGTGGAATACAATTAAAAACTACAACAGAGGCTATATTTTATCTAGGCACGGGTATTGATTACCCGAATTTGCAAATTGTTTCTAACACCCTTACTGACTTAAATAAAATTGGGTTTCGAAAATACCTTAAACTTATAACAGATAAAGATATTCTCCGACGAGCCTTTAATAGCGTTAAAGATTCCCTTCCAAATATATTTTCTGATTATACTGCCTCTAATGCACTTGTTGATACTTCAAGAAGAATGTTTGTATATGCTATGAAGCAAGATTTTATTGATTTTGGACCAACAATATTATTATCAGCCAATTTTTTGACAACACAAAAAATAGTTTGTTTAAACTTCTATCTCAAGCCAAGTCAATATGACAACTATAAGAATAGTATATTGAACATAATCAAATCGTTTAAAATTGAGGATGACTATCTTATTTCTTTAACTGGGACTTCTGATGATCCAAACTTTCAATCAGCAGAAAGTTTTTTTAATATTGGAAATATCAAGTTTAAACAAACCGATTATCAAGGTGCAATTCAAAGCTACAGTACATCTATTGAAATCAGCCCCAAATATGCAGAAGCATATTACAATAGGGGACTAAGTAAAAGTAAACTTGAAAATAATAAAGGTGCAATAGAGGATTACGATAAAACTATAGAATTGGATAATGCCAATGAAAAGGCATATTGTGAACGTGGAAATTCAAAAACAAGTCTTAAAGATTATTCTGGAGCAATTATAGATTTTAATAAATCAATCGAGCTAAATCCCACAAGTTCGATCACATATTTCAATCGTGGAATATTAAAAGTCAAACAAGGAAACGAAAAGGGGGCTCTCGAAGATTATGGAAAAGCTATTGAATTAAATCCAACATTTTTTCAAGCATACTATAATCGAGGTATTACAAAAAATCATTTAAAAGAGTATGAAAGTGCAATACGAGATTACACTAAATCTATTGCTTTAAACCCAAATTTTGCAAAGGCTTACGTCAATCGGGGCATGGTAAAAAACAAACTTACTGATTACAAAGGTGCGATTCAAGATTACACTAAAGCTATAGAGATAGATTCAAAAATATATTCTGCATACTATAATAGAGGATTAGCAAAATTTAATCTTGAGATTTATGAAGAAGCAATTGCAGATTATGACAAAGCAATTGCACTTGACGACAAATATGCAGATGCGTATTATAATCGTGGTTCTGCAAAAAATATTTTACAAGATTTCCGAAGTGCTATTCAAGATTACAATAAATATATTGAACTGAGACCGAGTGATGCCGATGGATTTTCAAGCCGGGGGCTAGTAAAACTTACAATGAAGGATTACAAAAACTCAATTGTAGATTACACAAAGGCCATTGAACTTAAGCCAACTGCAAATTCTTTTTATTTTCGGGGATCCGCTAAAAGTATGCTTGATAGTTGGCAAGGAGCCAATTCAGATTTTACAAAAGCAATTGCCTTGGATGCTGAACATGCTCAAGCCTTTTATGGAAGAGGTATAGCAAGGCTGGTATTGGATGATAAGAAGGGGGGATGCTCAGACTTAAATATAGCCGTTAAACTTGGAGAAACAGGCGCAATAGAGTCTTTGAAAAAATATTGCAAATAATTTTAACCCATTTGATCTTTCGGGGGCACGAATCGGGACGTTCATTTATTTTACATAGACATGAACCAAGACGAAGTCATGGATCATTTTTACAAATGCGTTATATTTGTAAAAAATAAAAATTATGAGTTATGTTTATTCAAATGGCCTTTGCCACGAAGCGCTGAGGTTGATGAGTTCAGATGATGAGTTTGAATCCCGATTGGTGAGAGCTTTTTCAGAAATGGGTGTTTCCAGACAAGGCGACACATCTGATGAAATTTGGAAAGAGTGGAAAGAGCTTGAAAGTAAGTACCATAAAGTAAGCGGCGAAATCTATCAGCAGCGCAAAAAGGGAGTCGTCTCCAAAGAAATGACAACGGAGCTGAGAAGCTTTAGTGAATCTTTGGTTTCTCTGATATGCGATTGGATAGAATTCAATAGCGGGCAAATCAGTAAGGGCAAACTCAAGCAAGCCAGCTAAACAAATAAACACGCCGTGGTTGGTGTTTTCTTCCACCATCCACATAAATTATAAGACTCACCTTTTGTATCCTAAGTTCACTAAAAATCAATGGTTGGTGAAAATACAAACACCAACCAAGGCGTAAAAATATTCTATAAATTACGTTCGTCCTTGTCTGTATATTAATTAAATGCCATTACTTTATATTTAGTTATTTTTATTACAGCAGAATCAGTAGCCATAAAGACCCCCTCTTTTATGACAAAGTTTAATAAGATTATTTTCACACTAATTATTGCTCTGATAGCAAGTTTAGTATCAACATTAAAAGGGAATAGCCAATCTGATAACAAGGCTATAATGGTATTCATTTGGATTTGTGTAGCTATATTTATTTGGGTGTGGTCACGCCCAACTATTCAGCCAAAAAAGCTTAATAGATTTAATATCTCAAAAGAAAAAGTTGTCATTTGGACTCCATGGATAATGTCATTTCTTTTATTGGTACTCCTCCTCATTGCAGTGTTTGCTAAGGCCGGATGTCCGTAGTGTTCCAAAAAATAAAAAAAATGCTGAATAGTGATGCTTCGTTTGCAACGAAGCATCAGCCTCAACGAGGCCGGAAAAACTAATAATAAAAGCAGTTTGCTATCTTAGTAATCGTAAGTATTGATGATAAATTGAAAATTTTAAAAAAATGGAAAAAAATTGGGTTTATTTCGCCGATAAAATACTTTCTAAATTAGCCGACATCCATCCTGGTGTTTCGCATTTTTCAACCTTAATGAAAATAGATGATTTATGGCAAGATCATAAAAGTGCTATTAGGGAAGGTTTTGATTTCTTGGTACAACAAGAACTAATTCGGGATAACTCAAATAATTCATTTATTTGTACGCCTCTTGGACTTTCAAGGAGTAAATCTGGAATTTCAGATTACATTAAGGAACTTGAAGTCAAAGTACAAAAAGAATCTGTGAAAGAGGGTCTAACTCTTGAATTACTTAATAATCAAATAAAAGAAATCAGAAGAAAGAACAAGTATTGGCGAATTGCAGCTATCGCTGGAGTAATATCGTTTATATTAAATATTTTACAGATTTTCAAAATTATTTAAAATCCCCCCCGTTGTCCATAGTGTTCAAAAGAAATAAAAATAATCCCTCTTCCCTGCCGAGTCTTCCAACTTTATAGTTTCGTAGCCGATGTCTCACCGCCAGGCTTTGTGTGTGGGGTGGGCCCGGCGTTAATTTATAATACAACTCCGTAGTTACGGCGAGTGCCACAAACCCAACACACAAACCCATCTGACACTCGCCTGGGAAACAAAGTAACACGGTTGGGAATTATGCAAGTTTTCTTCCATCTTTTGAAGTATCTTCAATTTGAGCTTTTGGCGTAAAGAAAATACTAACAGCGACGTAAAAAAATAAATATGAACACAATCACCCAATCAAAAGCCATATCACTTTTATTTGGAGCTCTAGGGAGCTTGTTATTAGCATATTATCTATCCTTTTACTTAATGGGAATTTCTTTGATTAATGACACAGGAGGGTGGATTGATGTTTTTGGATTTTTTGCCTTTACTAGCCCTATGTTTGGAGGACATTTATTAGCTATTGCAGGCTTCATTCTAATTTTAATTGGGGGATTAATTGTTCTTAAGAAAGAGCCACTTATTCTTAAAAAGATAGTTTCAATTGGCGTTGATGGTGTAATTCTTTTAATTTGCTTGTATATTATTCATTCTGCTACTGAATCTGATGGAAATAAAGAGAATGATATTTTGAGAATTTATGTATATGATGCTTATAAAATTAAAATAATATCCTGGAGTTTATTTATTTTACTTTATTATTTACTTGCAGAAAAATCAGGGGGGACTTTTGGAAAAAAAATAATGAAGTTGAAGTCTCTAAACTATGACAATAATAACCTTTCGCTTGGAGAATCTTTCATAAAAGCTTCATATTATGGAATCGCTGTTTGGATAATGTTGCTATTTATTTTGACTGAATCCAGATATCCTTTTACCAAATTAAATTTGAATGATATGTTTGATAATTCTACGAATTTCAAAATATGCCAGTGGATAAATTTTTTCCTATTCTTTTTGGGAATATTATCAATTTTTTGTTTAAAAGAGAACACGTCTTTAGCTGAAGTATTATCGAAAAGCAAAACAGCCAAAAAAATACCACTAATACAAAAAGAAATAAATACTTGATGCGGGTTCCGCCTTGGCAGGTGTTCCGCCAAAAAAAACACGCCGTGGTTGGTGTTTTCTTCCACCAACCACATAGATTAAGGACTACCCTTTTTATATCTGAAGTTCACCAAAGATCAATGGTTGGTGAAAATACAAACACCAACCACTTGAATTAAGGATATTTTAAAGTTGCAAACCTAAAAAAGTAGGCCAATAGCTTCGCAGGTTGGTTTCAATTGCAAAACAACAGCCAGTAAAAAGAATAGGACTAACAAAAGTATTAGTAGAATGAACCACCTCGGCTCATTCTCAAAAACCAATATACCTTTTCGCAAATTGATATACAGCTTTCTTTTCCTTTTCATATTATATTCCGACTACATTCTGAGTAAAGTCTAAATCTAAATTAGATCGATAATAAATGAATAAAAAAAAATGCAATCAAATGTGAGTAATTTATGCTCTTTAGTGAAGAAAAAATTAAATTATTAAAATAAATAATTTCTTACTCATAGCTAATTATCAACGGTTAAATCAATAGCAGGTTTACACAATATTGATTTTCAATACCCTTTATTACAACCCTCATAGATAGCTTCCAATCTACCACTCAGGAAAGAGTAAACACCCATTTTAGCAAGAATAAAGGTTCAATGTAGCCACAGACTTGTTATCTATATCAGTACCGTGTTGTTCCAAAAAATAAAAAAAACTGAATGGTTATGGTTCCCCCGTTGTCCGTAGTGTTCCAAAAATAAAAAAATGCCGAATGGTTATGGTTAGTCTGTTCAGTATTAATCTATAACACCCTCTTTCTTCCCTACCGAGTCTTCCAACTTTATAGTTTCGTAGCCGTGTCTCACAGCCCTGCCTTCCCGCTAAGGCGGGACAAGTTATGTGCAGAGTGGACCGGCGTTATTCTCTAATGCAACTCCGTAGCCACGGCGAGTGCCACAAAGCTTATCTGACACTCGCCTAGAAAATGGGCTTCAGATTGTTTCATTTCCATTGATTTATAATGACGGTATTTAATGCCAACCCTCTGGCAAAGAGTGTAAAATCTTTTATGTGTTTCTCGTAGTTGCTGCGCTGGGTACTTCCTATTGAGTAGTTAATAAGTATGCTTTTATCCTTATAGAAAAACTGATAGGAGATAGTGTATAAACTTAGTAAAATTGATGCTCTCTCGGTATCTAATCTATATATGACCTCCCCACAGTGAATACCATCTATTATAGTTTGTTTTGCTGAAATAATAGTATCACATGATTCCTTGTACATTTCCAATAATGAGGCTCTGGAAGTAAGTATTTTTAGATCTTCCTTTGTAATAGAGCCTTCCATTTTTTTAATCACCATAACAATACTTCCGATGGAAGTATCCCCCAACCCAACACTAAATTTTTTAATTGTATTTGGCCTGTCTCCGTCTTGAGCCTTCCAATCACATGGAACGGAAAGCTTTATTTTCATACCTAATGAATTGCCAGAACCATCGGTTTGAAACTCACACCTGTTTTGATAATACTTGGCGAAGATGCTTTGAGAAAATAAACAAGAGCTCCAAAAGAAGGATATAATAAGAAGCATTAAACGCATAGCAATTATATGAGTTTAAACCTGCTGTTTCTATGTTAAAACTAAATACTGATACAAATACAAGCTAAATCCAAACTATAAGATGAATTGCCTGCCTATGAGTATTTTATATAATTCGTCATCTTTTGAAACAAAGCTGGTTAAATAATATGTTCTACTTCTGAAAGATAGTAAATTTTCCTCACCAGCAGGTCTTCTGCAAAAATAAACACGCAGTGGTTGGTGTTTTCTTCCCCAGTTGTCCGTAGTGTTCCAAAAAATAAAAAAATCTTGAATGGTTATGGTTAGTCTGCGACTAACCATCAGCCTCAACGAGGCTGGCATCTTCCTTAGTTGCATTTTTCAAAAGATGCTGTATATTTAAAGTAATAAGCCATTTTAAATCTACAATAACGACTAAATTATTTCTATGGAATATATATCGACTTCTGCACTAGCAAACGAACTTGATATTAAATCAAGTGACCTCTTCAATAAATTAAAAGAGCTTGGCTGGATAGAAAGAAAAATTGAAAAGTGGATTCTTACTGACATGGGCAAACAAAAAGGAGGACAGACGAGAAACAGCCCAAAATTTGGCGAGTTTATTGTTTGGCCAGAAAATATTTCACTAAATGATAATGGACAGCAAAATAGAAAGCCAACTTTACTAAATGCAACCCATCTTGGCAGGCAATTCAATATTTCTTCCCAACGATTTAACCTCTTATTAAATGAACTTGGATGGATTGAAAAAACAGTTGCCGGTTGGGGAATTACAAAACTTGGTAAAAGTTTAGGAGGCAGGCAGTTTGAACATGAAACTTCTGGTGGGACTTATGTACTTTGGCCTGATAGCATCATAAAAAACAAAGACATTCTGGAAATGTTCGAAGAAAGGCAAGTTGAAAAAACAGTCTCAAATGTAAAAACTCAAATTGTTGAAAAAACAGAAACAGAAACGGTGAACGACTTTCGAAAGACCTATCCTGCTGAATACCGAACAAAGGATGGGCATTATGTTCGTTCTAAAGCAGAATTAACAATTGATGATTCTTTATATTTATGGGGCATTCCTCATGCTTATGAAAAAAAACTGCCCAATACTGACGATAATGTTTATTCAGACTTTCATATACCATCTGGAAAAGGAAGGCAAAAAGCAGTATACATTGAATATTGGGGAATAGAAAATGATGAAAAATATAATCAACGCAAAAGCAAGAAAATAGAAATTTACAATAAGCTTGGGTTAAGCCTTATTCAACTAAACGATGCTGATATAAAAAATATTGAAGATTCATTACAAAAATATTTAAGACAACATGGAATAAGTGTGAGTTTAGATTAAAAGAAAAGGAAATGCGTAGCCCCCGTTGTCTATAATATGTTATACCACAACAAAATCAAATTTTACACTAGACCATTTTTAAAACCATGATTACTGCAAAAAAAATTAATAAAATAATAGATACTGGTGCTTGGCATGTTTTATATAGGGAGGACGGAAAATGGTATAATAATTTGAAATACTTTCCAGGTGCACTGTTTGATATAAATGGTTATATCGTTTTTACAAAAGAAAATGAGTATCTAAATAATAAGAAGCTCAAACATGGAAAACGACTCAACATACCTGAGGGGATATCACAAATAGCTGGATACAAAAAATTTACTGAGTATGAAAAGAGACAAGTTCTCGAATTATTATAGATAAATCTTCTTCCCCGTTGTCCGTAGTGTTCCAAAAAATAAAAAATCTTGAATGGTTATGGTTAGCCTGAGACTAACTCGATAAGAAAATAAAATGAAATACTTTTAACAAAGCATTATTTATTAAAATGTTCGCTGTAAATTACTATTTAAGTCAAGGACTGCTTTCCCACTCAACCAACTTAAATTATAAGTAAAGTATAGTGAGGGGCAACATGAAATAAAATAAAAATGGAAATAATTAGTCCTAATTCAATCGGAAATCAAATAGCAGGGTTAATAGCTCGGTCAAATGAAAAATTTTATGCAGTTACAGCTTGGATTGACCTTTCAAACTGGATTAACATTATTAGGGAGTTAAAACTGGCTCGGGATAGAGGAGTAATTATTAAATTCTACTTTAGAGATATTAAAGAACAAGATTTTCACATTTTACTAAAACTAGGAATTGAACTTTACCAGGTAAAAAGGCTTCATACTAAATTTTACTTAAATGAAAAGGAAATAATAGTAAGTAGTATGAATTTTATTGAGGCATCCGATTTATATTCAATAGATATAGGACTCCATTACAAGGATTCAGATACTTACAATAAATTCTATCATTACTTCCTAAAATATATTAATGGCCAAAATAGTGATTATATTGACTTTTTGGTTGATCACAAAAATTCTTTAAAAGATTTACAGAACTATCTTTCAGATAGATTTACTGATTCTACAATTAATTCTACAGAAACTTATTTGTTTTCCAAGGACCTCATTCCTATTTTTCATGTATTCATTATGCCTAATGAAATATCACTTAAATTTCCTGCAAAAAACCCAAGTCAGGACAAAATAATAGAACTTACAAATAAATTAAAAAGTTTAATTAAAAATGAAATAAGAACTAAAGAACAAAGTGAGGAATATAATTATTGTACTTGGGACATAAATACAATGGGTAATTCCACTACTGATTTTGTTAATATCATTTCACATCTCCGTCACATAAATTCTTCTTCCCTGCCGAGTCATCCAACTTTATAGTTTCGTAGCCGATGTCTCACAGCCCGGCCTAGTGTGCAGAGTGGAGCCGATAGCTATCGGCTCGGCGTTATTCTCTAATACAAATCCGTAGTACGGCGAGTGCCACAAAGCCAACACACGACTTGTCCCGCCTTAGCGGGAAAGCCATCTGACACTCGCCGGGAAAGAAGGTTGGGTAAGAAGATTTTTTTTGCTATTCATACTATGTCATCTTGAAATGATGATGTAGGTTGGCAGGAGACTAAAAGAGGTTTGATGAAACTAATAATAACGCAAAATTATTTAGTGGCTTATTTTAACAATTTTTTTGAACATTTTTTGCAGGCATTATCAATATCTTCCATACTAATGTAATAGGGCGTATTGTATTTTTTTGCTTTACTAAGGTCAGCGCAGGCTTCTATATGGTTTCCAAGTTCCTCATTAAGTAAGCCCCGAAAATAATAGCTGTCGGTCTGGTAGTGCTGGATTTCAATTGATTTAGTAAAATCAGCCAACGCTTCTGCCTTCCTGTTTAATTTGTAATAAATATAGCCACTAAGTCCATAGTGACCATAGTGAACTGCCATCTTGTTAGATGCATTAGTGCTAAAAGCAGCTTCAAGATAAAATAAAGCGTTTTTAAAATCAGATTGTTCTACATATGAACGAGCTATTGTTACATAACCATTTACTTTCGAAAAGGGGAATACCTTTACTGATGGAAGAATTGAAATAAGGCCTGGTATATTGTTTTGGTTGACATATATAGCGGCAATTTCATATACAATGTCATTTATTTCAAATTCATAAATGGAGTGTTTATTATTATTAAGCAAATCTAATTCTCTCAAAAGATATTGCATAGCAGTGGCAGTGTCTTTCTCTTCCAGGTAATAATGCCCCAATAACAAAACAGTATTGGTCTCTGCAAGTAAGGCGACAGATTCAGTCGATTCATATTTTTTAAAAAAGGTGAAAGGAATTTTGGAGCCATACATTTTATTAATTGTGTCGGCAAGACTCCCAAGTGCATTCATGTTATTGTAGAGTAAATGCCCGATGTAGTAGAATTGTTTAGGGTTTTTTCCTCCATTTTTTGTATAATCAATTATTAAGTTGCAAGAAATCCTGGCATGATAGTCCTTCTTACCCTTGACCCAGTCTATTTTCCATTGATCCTTAGTGGTCCTAATTATATCTTCCATCATGCAGCCAATTATATAGAAGTTTATAGTATTGGTTCTTTCAGGGTCGAGTGTTATATAATTTTCTTTAGCTATGTTCTTTACAGCCTGAAACTTATCTAATGCGGTGAGGTATTTTTTATTTTCAAAGTTATTGATTGCTAAAGCAAAAATTTCCACCACTCTCTGGTTAGCTTCTTTTTGTAATTCAATGGCAGTTAGAGGAACAATATGAATGGTTTTTATTCCCACCAGTTCACCTGACTCGTCAATTTCAAACCTTTCATTATTGAGTACTACAGTCGCCCTGCCATTTTTAAAATCGCTGATCAGTTGATCAAACTGTAAAGGGATGATTATTTTACCATATCTATCGATAAAGCCAATCTTTTTAAGGCGATTGTTCTTGGGGTCTGTACCTTGCACGCAATAAAACTTGCCTGAAAAAGGATATATCGAAAAATAAATAGGTGGTACAACCTCTGTTTTAGAATTCAATAGTCCGAAAAGCTCATTAAGTTTCATTATTTTCAATCCATTTAAATCACTCGTCTTGTTTATATATTCATAAACTACATCTTCATTTACAGAGGCTTTGTTTGAGCTAGTTGGTTTGGAGTTTAAACTATTTTTTATTTGCTGTTCTTGGAATTTTGAATCTTGCCTGTCTCTTGCCTCTTTTGCTTCTCGTTCTCTTCGAACCCGTTCCCAGTCGGTATTTTGAGAATAGGAATTTGTAAAGAAAAACAGTAAACATGAAACGAGAATTAATGCGGCCAAGATTTTTTTGTAGTTCATATATAGTTTTTTTATACCCATTTTGAACAAGGTAGGCTTATTATATACAGTATCGCCTTTTTTCGCCGTGGTTGGTGTACTGAGCTCTGAGTTCTTCATCCCTGCCGGGTCTTCCAACATTATAGTTTCGTAGCCGTGTCTCACAGCCCGGCTTTCTGTGCAGAGTGGACTCGGCGTTAATTTGTAATACAACTCCGTAGTACGGCGAAGCCTGTCCCGATGAAAATCGGGATGCCACAAAGCCATTCTGGCAGATGGAAGACAGAAAACTAAAAAGCTATACGTGGATTACTATTTTCGTTTGCTAATTTTACTCCATAAAGACAAAGCTTATGTGACTTTCCTTTTAATTCAATTCCACCTTTTTCTTCAATAATAAATTCATCACCAAAATTGATATAGCTCAGCATATCTTCTGATATCAATAGATTTTGTTTTAATTCATTGCATTTCCCCTGAATTCTGGAAGCTGTATTCAAAACATCCCCATGATATACAATTTCCCTTTTTTGTTTTCCCAACGATGTTACAATCACCTGGCCTGCATGAATACCCGCTTTAAATTCAGGCGCAATACCGTATTTTAATTCATAACTTTTTCTTTTTCGTTCAATTATTTCTACCATTTTAAAAAAACATCTGACACAATTTAAGCTTGTTCCTCGTATCGGCCACACAACAATAATTTCATCTCCAACGTATTGATAAATTTCTCCCTTATACATCATAATGGCATCAGAAACATCATAGAAATAATCTTTTATAAACGAACTAT
The DNA here is from genome assembly GCA_031400855.1 of Chitinophagaceae bacterium. Lineage (GTDB taxonomy): Bacteria > Bacteroidota > Bacteroidia > Chitinophagales > Chitinophagaceae > JJ008. The sequence continues at coordinate 15,417 of JANNQR010000072.1, forward strand.
ACGTTTTGTTAGTTAGCTTTTCTGCTATTGTTGTTGAACCTTTTAAATCAACAAACATAAAAATGCGGGAGACTTCCCGGGGTTGGTGATATAAACCCAGTATTAGCCGGAAAAAGTTGGATCTTCCTATTAACAGTATAATCTGTGAAATAAATAGCATTAATATAATGAAGAAGAAAGAAAATACGAAATCCCTTTCAAATAAAGAGCTATTGAAATATTGAATGATAGCTTTGGGGTAACTTATCTGTCCAACGAAAGAAATTTCAATGGATAGAACAAGGCTTAAGACAATACAAGTCAATAAAGAATATAATATAGTCCGGATTACCAGTACAACGAGGAAGGGAATTGAGAGGAATGTTCTTTTAAACACAAACTCTTCCAGAATTCCTACCATTAGTGCAATTAAAACACTAATGCTAGCCGCTTCCAGGTATTCAGTCAACGAATGGGGATAGAATAAATAATTATAGAGCAATCCGAAAATTAATCCTATGCCAATGATGAGAAGAATGTTTTGAACTTTTAATTTTATTTCTGGTGTCATAATTTATTATTTCGGTTAAAGAGACAGGCTTTATAGCCGGGGGATCAATAAATCATCTTATTTTTCTTCCCTGCCGAGTTTTACATCTTTATAGTTTCGTAGCCGATGTCTCATCGCTCCGGCTTTGTGTGCAGAGTGCCTGCCTGCCGGTAGGCAGGGACTCGGCGTTAATCTGTAATACAACTCCGTAGTGCGGCGAAGCCTGTCCCGATGGAAATCGGGATGCCACAGCCCCAACACATCTCGCCTAAGGCGAGACCATCTGACACTCGCCTGGGAAGCTAATAATTTTTTATAACCACTCTCATTACTCAATCCGGAAATATAGTCTTGTCAATGTTTGGGATGATACGCAATGCGTTTTTATAATAAATTTTTTTCAGAATATTATCTGACAATCCCATACCATACATGGCCCAGTATGCATGGTATTTTTTATGATAAGGAAAATATTCATCCGTTGATTCCAATACCCTGAAATAAGTTGGGTATTCAGACGGCACCCAACTGTCCTTTCCAAAAAGTATCCTGTCCTGGTATTTTGTAAAAAATTGATTCGCAGTTTTGGGTTGTCTGCCTAACTCAGCGATGATGGCGCCAAACTCCACAACTACATTCGGCATTGCATCCAGAAGCAGACCCAGTTTACCAAGATCATTCGGGAACCAGCCAAAGTGAGCAGCAATAAATGTTGTGGAAGGATGCTTTTGAAACATCCGGTGTTGTTCAGCAATCAATGTATCCCAGGGGGCCGGATCGTTATCTTCTCTTTTACGGCCGGGGCGGGTAGCCAGTTCCAGCCATCTTTCATTATTGGCATCCATATGCTGCCAGAAAGGTTTTGGATCAGCAGTGTGTATCAATACCGGGATCTTTAATTCGCCGGCCTTCTTCCATATTGCATCCAGCCGGGGATCATCCACTGTAACTCTTTTTCCATTTATGTCCTTCACTGTGAAACCAAGGCTTTTATATATTTTTAAACCATTGGCCCCGTTTTTTACATCTTCTTCCAGTTGAGCAGCCGCCTTCTCTCCCCATCCGCTTTCTCCCACATTTTTAAAATTAACATTTGCAAAAACAATAAATCGTTTTGGATAATTTGCTTTTACATTGGCGATAGACTTTTTTAATGTTTCTCCGCTCTCCCCGCTAAGGTTCACCATTACTTTCATATTCATTTTATCCATCTCAGAAATCAATGTACCCAGATCCATTGTGGGCATGCCGAACTGGTGATTATGTACATCAATAAATGGATATTTTGCTTTGAGAACGGGCTGACCCGGCACCACCAATGTTGATGGCGGATTATATGTTTCAAAATCCATCTTTGGTGTGGATTGTGAAGAGGAGTATAATGAACTCAAAACAGCAATAGCTAAAAATAATTTTTTCATAAATTGAAATTACGCTTTTGCTGATAACAAAAATTCCTTCCCTGCCGGGTCTTCCACTTTATAGTTTCGTAGCCGATGTCTCACAGCCGGCCTTCCCGCTAAGGCGGGACAAGTTGTGTGTGGAGTGAACTGGCGTTAATCTGTAATGAAACCCCGTAGTACGGCGATTGCACAAAGCCAACACTCAAAGCTATCTGACACTCGCCTATGAAGGAAAGAAAGAATCAATACCGTTCATCAAAATGTATTATTTGCTGGAACAAGTAAAAAACCCGCAGACTACCTTTACAGGCGTACAATTAAGATTCCTGATAATGCTAAGACCTCTATGGCATAAGTTTTTTAAGTTCAATTGGAAATTTGGACTATTTCTTATTTTACTATTTGGTATACCCAGGTTTATCATGGTGTTGCGTGCAAATGAAACCGGGAATTATAAACTAATTCCGGTAATATTTATTTGTATGTTATTATGCCCGGTAATTTTTTTGACAAAAATTGGAAGACATACCATTGGTATCAGAAAACCTGAAAATTATTATTGGTTGATCTTTTCATTTTTAGCAGGGATTCTTTTTTGCATTATCATGTTTGCAGCAGCAGAATTATTATTTCACCGAACTGTAAGCAACTGGTTTGTTTATATCTCCAATTCGTATACTGTTGACAAGTTCAGTTTAACAGCATCAGACAGATTAATCTATTTTGTTATCTACGCTTTGATAGGAATGACTTTCAGCCCAATCGGCGAAGAGCTTTTTTACAGAGGGATTGTACATAATTCATTTATAAAAAAATTTGGACAAACAAAGGCTTCTTTCATTGACAGTCTCGCTTTTTCATTGACCCATTTAGCTCATTTCGGTTTCATTTATACTGCTGGTCATTGGAATTTTCATCTTTTTCCTGCTCTTTTATGGGTGATATTTATGTTTGCTGTCAGCAGACTGTTCTTTTTATGTAAAGAAAAAACAGGTTCTTTACTGGGTGCAGTTGTTTGTCATGCCGGATATAATGTAACCATGATGTATTTCATCTTTTATCATGTATTGTGAAGTTCTTCTTCCCTGCCGGGGCTTCCAACTTTATAGTTTCGTAGCCGATGTCTCACAGCCCGGCTTTGTGTGCGGAGTGGGCCCGGCGTTAATTTGTAATGAAACTCCGTAGTACAGCGAGTGCCACAAAGCCAATACACAAAGCTATCTGACACTTGCCTGAGAAAAGTATAATTGTGACCGTTTTTTCTTACTTTTATACAAAGCAAATTTCCATGGTACTTGTAATAAAGAAAAATACCAGCACAGAAGAAGTAAGAGCCATTCTTCGTAAAGCAAGGGCTAAAAGAACAACCAAAAAAGCCAGTGTAAAATCTTTCTTTGGCAAACTCCCCAATATTGAAGACGGGTTAACCTATCAGAAAAAAGCAAGGAATGAATGGAAGTAGTTACCTGCTTGACAACAACATACTGGTGTATGCACTAAAGGGTCTTGAATCAGTAATACCTTATTTTGAAGAAAAGTGTTACCTGTCCGTAATAACAGAGATTGAAATATTAGGAGTACCGGGCTTAAGCAAAAAGGAATTGGGCATCCGTCAATCAGCCATTGATTTTTGTACTATCATCCCACTCACTAATTCTATTAAGAGCCAGGCTATTTTATTAAAGCAGGAGTTTAAGGTAAAACTACCCGATGCAGTTATTGCTGCTACAGCATTAGCAGAAGGATATACTTTAATAACCGCCGACAAGGGATTCAGAAGATTCACTTCTTTGCCGATAATATTAGTAACGCCTTAGTTTTATCTGCTAATAAAAAATATTTTCTTCCCTGCCGGGTCTTCCAACTTTATAGTTTCGTAGCCGATGTCTCACTGCCCGGCCTTCCCGCTAAGGCGGGACAAGTTGTGTGCGGAGTGGAGCCGATAGCTATCGGCTCGGCGTTATTCTCTAATACAACTCCGTAGTACGGCGAAGCCTGTCCCGATGAAAATCGGGATGCCACAAAGCCAACACACAATGCCATCTGACACCCGCCTGATAACCTGGAACCAAAGGGTGGGGACAAATTGTCCCCCTGTTGAAAGGTTTATCAGAACGGTTTATTCATAAATTTGGATATGAGTAATATTAAATTATTTGAGAGCAAACAAATAAGAACTGTTTGGGAAGAAAAAGACCAAAAATGGTATTTTGTAGTAGCAGATGTAATTCAGGTATTAACTGATACGTCCAACCCTTCAGATTACATAAAGAAAATGCGGAAAAGAGATGAACTCCTTTCACAAGGGTGGGGACAAATTGTCACCCCCCTTTCAGTTGATACCGCTGGCGGAAAACAAAACTTGAATTGTGCCGATGCAAAAGGTCTTTTGCGAATAATTCAATCCATCCCATCACCCAAAGCCGAGCCTTTCCGCCTTGGCAGGTGTTCCACCAAAAATAACACGCCGTGGTTGGTGTTTTTTTCCACCAACCACATAAACTATAAGACTCTCCTTTTTTGTTTTCGTAGCTAACCACAAATCAATGTTGGTGAAAATATAAACACCAACCACATGCATTAAAGACCAATATTATTAAATTTGATAAATGCCAGCATTCATCACAGAATATCCCCAATTCTTTACTGCCAGTATAAAGGGATATCACAAATTATTGGGAGAAGACAAGTGCAAAGAGATCATTATGAATAGTCTGCGATTCCTGGTAGAAGATAAACGAATAGTACTTTATTCATTTGTAATTATGTCCGATCATATACATTTAACCTGCCTGCCGGCAGGCAGGTCTGGCAAATGCAGCCTTTAATTCATCCTCAACATGTGCAAAGAGATTTCTTAAAATACACGGCACAAAAAATAAAATTTGATTTGCAAAAAAACAATCCGGAGCTATTTGAAGAGTTTAGATCTGATGCAAATGATAGTACCTTTCAGTTTTGGAAAAGAAGAGCCTTAAGTATTGAACTAAGAACAGATAATGTCTATCAACAGAAGTTAGAATACATTCATTGGAACCCGGTTAAAGCTGCTCTGTGTAAGTTGCCCGAAGAATATAAATATTCATCAGCCCAGTTTTATCATACAGGCATTGATAACCTGCCTGCCGGCAGGCAGGTTGGGGATTTCTTACACATCACCGGGATTAAGAAAAAGACCAGTGGTTGGTGGAAGAAAACACCAACCACGGCGTAAATGTAACTCTGAAGTACGGCGAAGCCTGTCCCGATGAAAATCGGGATGCCACCAAGCCAACACACAAAGCCATCTGACACTCACCTGGGAAACGATATAGAACCAGCATTGCAGCTTTAATCCAAAAAGAGTAAATTTGTGAAAACGCTGAATACTATGACAACAACAGCTATTCGTAAAAAACTGATGACCTATATAGCCGATGCAGATGATAAAAAGGTGAAGGGTTTGTATATGCTGGTGGAAGATGACATCAGTAAAAAAACAAAATTCAGCTTGTCTGCTGCACAGTTAAAAATACTTGATGCAGAAAAGGAAAAACATATAAAAGGCAAAAGCAAATCCTACAGCTGGCCGGAAGCCAAAGACATTATAAGAGGTAAAAGAAAGCTGTAATGTACTCTCTAATCATAAAGCCCCGTGCCATTCTGATGACTAAGAATGCTTATGACTGGTACGAAACACAAAAGCAAGGATTAGGTGAAGAATTTCTGGATGAGCTGGATGGTGTTTATCATAAACTGGAATCACACCCTGAGTATTTCGGCAAAGTCAAAAAGAATTTTCGCCAGATAGCCTTAAAAAGATTTCCGTTTGTAATTGTTTACGAAATCATCAAAAAGGAAGTAGTTGTATTTGCTGTATTTCATACCAGCAGAAACCCAAAAGGTAAGTTTATAAAATAGGTTTCTTCCCTGCCAAGTCTTCCAACTTTATTATTTCGTAGCCGAGGTCTCGCTGCTCGGCTTCCCGCTAAGGCGGGACAAGTTGTGTGCAGAGTGGAGCCGATAGCTATCGGCTCGGCGTTATTCTGTAAAGCACTCATTTAATATACTGCGGGTTTGCCATTGCACCCTTTGCCGAGCCCTCCTTCATCATTATTTTGTACATTGCTACTTTGATAATACTGACCACCAGGTCACCAACCCCCTTATCTTATTACTACTATGCTCATAAGGACCAACATCCGGATATTGCTCCTGCTCTGGCTGGTATCTTCTTCTTCTTTTAGTTTTGCCCAGGTAAATGCTACAGGAGAGACCTATGCCATCGTGGTGGGTATTTCCAAATACCGTTTCATCAAGCCACTCAGCTTTGCCGATAAGGATGCTGATTTGTTTGCACAATTACTCCGCTCCGGCGCCGGTGGCAATATCAAACCACAAAACTTATTCCTATTAAAAAATGATTCTGCCAACGGAGGAAATTTCTGGTCGGCCCTGTCCCGTATCAATAATAATAACCTGAATAAAGGAGACAGGGTATACATCTATTTCGCAGGGCATGGAGATGCGATGAAAGGACTGAATGAATATTATCTCTTACTATCAGATTGCCAGCCCGCCAATGATGGTAATAACTACATGCTGAGCTTCGGCGCTATTGACATGTATCACCTGAAGAACAGGATCGGGTTGCTCACAAGCAAAGGCGTGCAGGTGATACTGATACTCGATGCCTGCCGTACTAATGAACTGGCAGGTGGTTATGCCTCGCAGGTATTCAACACCAGTGTGGTGCAAGCCAAAGTGGGAGAGATTACAATGCTGGCCACCGGCCCGGGACAAGTGTCTATCGAAGACAGATCATTTGGCAGCGGGCATGGTCTCTTCACCTACGACCTGGTGGATGCACTAAGCGGCAGGGCCGATGCAGAAGAAGGAGGAAATAAGGATAAGCACATCACATTGGAAGAGTTGCAGCAGTGGGTCATCAAATCTGTGAGTGCTAAATCTGAAAAATTTCGTGTTAACCAAAAGCCGGTGTTTTGCTGTAATGATATGAATGAAACAACAATTGGACTGGTGGATAGCAGCTTTAGCATAGCATGGAACAATCTGAAAGAAATGAACAAAAGCAACAGCCTCTCGCCTGAAGTGCTGCCAACAAAAACACAAAGAAACCCGGGTCAATTATCTGATACTGCATTGCTGGCTCTTTACAATACATTCAATGAAGCAAGAAATGAGAACAGGCTCTGGGGACAACACTCTGCAGATGAATGTTACGAACAAATGAAATTGCGGTTTCCCAATGATCCCATTACAGAAGATGCCCGTTATACTCTTGCATCCGACTTTATCAATTTTGCGCAGCAGAAGATCAATTTATACCTCGAAGGAAAAGATCTGCTTTCGCTAGAAAATCTTCGGGAGAAAACAGATTCAGGCATTACGGGGTTTTTATCTGATGAATATGAACGATTGCAAAGAACGGTATCAGAAAAATGGACGATAGCAGGAAGAATGATTGAGAAGGCAGGAAAAATGTTGTCGGGTAATAAGGACTCCACATTATTTTACCAGTTAAAACCACGGATACGGTTTCTCCTGGCAAGGGGCTTTATCAACCGTGAAAAAGAAAGCGGTCTTAATTATGAACAGGCATTGCAATATTCGCTGGATGCATATAAGCAGGATAGCACAGCTGCTTATACGGCGGAATGCTTGGGCCTGGTGTATGCGTGGCGTCATAGTATCCACCGTATGCTTGGCGAAATCAATGAAGGTTATGAAATGGGTGCTTTTGTGAAACGTTCAGACACCGCCATGCGTTATTTCAAAAAAGCGATCACACTTGCTCCTAAATGGGTGAATCCATACAGGAGTATTGCAATGAAGATATATGGTGAGATGCGGGATGATTCGGCACTGGTGTACCTGCACAAAGCGCTTCTTGTTAATCCCGGTGATGGTACCACCTATATGATGATCGGCGATCTGTACAGGTATCAAAAGCCCGACTCTGCTTTGTATTATTTTAAAAAGGCGCTTTCATTATCCGGTAGTTCTTCCTATCCGTTGATCTATCGCAAAATGGCGAGAGTATTTTTATCAGGAGGGTATGATCCCAATTTACCATCCTTCAAACCGGATTCGGTATTGTATTATTCGAGGCTTGCCTTGTCTGCAGAATCCTCTGGCAGTAATGCGCAGGTAAGAAATGCAGAAGTGCTGAGAGATGTGTACCTGGACCTTGCCCGGGTGTATGGTTTGCTGAGAAAGGGCGATTCTGCTTTGTGTTACTATAAAAAAGTAATAGACTTATTCCCCGATCATAAATGGGCCAATATGAGTGTCATTAGTTATTATGGTGCAAAGAGTCCGGCAGATTCATTTTTTTATCGTGTACGCCGTTACTTAAACATTGTGCCGGAAAACCAGTATTCATTATTGGCACTGGCAAAATATTATGATCAGAAAAAAGGGTTTAGTGATTCAGCTATTCATTATTACGAAAGGGCATTACGGGTGAAAGGAGAAAAAGATATGGCGAGGGAAAGGGCAGGTTACCTGATTATGGCAAAAGATAAGAATGATACCCGACCCCTGGAATATTTCACACAAACCCTGACCGAGTTTCCATCGGGCTGGCGTTCCTATTTCAATATTACCTGTTATTATGTAAACAGGGGAGAGAATGAAAAAGCTGTTGAATATTTGGAAAAAGCATTTGTGAAAGGTTTGAAGAACAGGGGGCTGCTGTATTCCGATCCGTTTATTTCTACATTGAAGGAGCTGGAATCATTTAAGAGGCTGGTGGCAAAATATTTTCCGGGATGAGTTAGTAATCCCCTCGCCTTGGTTCGTGTCCGCAAAAAAATAAATGCCCCGTTGCATGTCTCAACGCAAGGGAATTTCAAATTATATGAATGATGCGTGAAGACACGCATCATTGCCTTAGTAATTCTCACGCCGTGGTTGGTGTTTCCCACCCCTCTTCCCTGCCGGGTCTTCCAACTTTTCGCCGCTGTTGGTCTTCCAAAGAAAGAACCACGCCGTTGCTGTGTGTTGAGTGCAGGCATAGCAGCCGGGCAAAGACACCAGCAACCTACCTAACGGCAGGCAGGCAGAACTATAGGAAATCTTTTTTTTCTTGCACCGCCTCCGTCAGGGTTTTCAACCGCTGACGGGGCTGTATTCACAAACAGTTTTACCAGCATTGCAGCTTTAACCCAAAAAGAGTAAATTTGTGAAAACACAAAAATCATGGGTATCCCATTATCATTAAGAGATAAACTACATCAGTACATTGATGTAGCCGATGAGCAAAAACTACAGGCCATCTATACCCTGTTAGAAGATGAGATTAACTGGAGCTATACCAAAGAAGATATTGAACAATTTCATCAGCGCAGGCAAAATCACCTGAATGGCACCAGCCAATCTTATACTGCTGAAGAATCATTGAACGCCGCCCGTCAGCAAAAGAAATAGTATGTCATTTACTGTCATCGTAAAACAGGAAGCCCATCAGGATACTATTGATGCCTATAATTATTATGAAGAAAAGCTAACCGGTCTGGGAGAAAGATTTCTTGATGCATTGCAGCAACGATACAAAGAGCTGTCAGCAAATCCAACTTTTTACGGCTATATAGATGAAGACCCATTGAAAATACTAAGGGATGTAAAGCTTGAAAAATTTCCTTTTGTAGTAGTGTTTGAAATAATAGAAAATCAGGTAGTGGTTTATGCGGTACATAATACCTACAAGCATCCCCGTAACAAACTAAGAAAAATATAGCCTCATTCCCTGCCGAGTCTTCCAACTTTATAGTTTCTCAGCCGATCCCGCAAAGGCGGGACAAGTTGTCTCACCGCCCGTCCTTCCCGCTAAGGCGGGTCAAGTTGTGTGTGGAGTGAACCGGCGTTAATCTGTAATACAACTCAGTAGCTACGGCGAAGCCTGTCCCAGCCTTTCCCGATGAATATCGGGAATGAAAATCGGGATGTTACAAAACCAACACATCTCGCCTAAGACGAGACCATCTGACACTCGCCTGGGAAAAAAGTGATTACATTCGTGAACAGGAAAAATCTGTTTGGATGTATTCGTCCTTCCAGAAAAAATAGTAACTAAAACTAAAAATATGACTACTTACTCCATTATTGCGCAAATTATAGTTGCGCTGTCAATTATATATGTTTGGGTTTTTCGTTTTGATAATATTGTAACAGAGTTTAAACAGTATGGTTTAAGCGGTTTAATCCGCAGCTTTGTTGGGGCAGCTAAAATAGCTTTATCAACGCTGCTGGTTGCCGGCATTTGGTATCCGTCATTAATTCTTGTCCCTGCCCTGCTCATGGCTTTTCTAATGATAGTTGCACAATATTTTCACTTTAAAACAGGTAATCCCTGGCAAAAGCATATACCCTCTTTGTTGCTGCTGATACTTTGTCTATTCATTGCTGCCGTATCACTAAAATTAGTATAGTGATGAATTTACTAACTATGCTGACTGTTATTTCAAGCATTTCTTTTATGGGTTATGGCATTGCCTATTTTAGTTCAACAAAAATGAAAAGTGAGTTCAAACGTTTTGGGCTTGAAAAAGCAGGAGCACTTACTGCCATTTTAGAAATAGTGGGTGCATTAGGCCTGCTCTTAGGTTTAAAGATTCATCTTATTTTACTCGTTTCAGCTGGAGGACTGGCAGTTTTAATGCTTTTAGGTGTTGCAGTCAGGATAAAAGTCAGAGATACACTGTGGGTTACTTTTCCGGCATTATTTTTTATGATACTAAACGCATATATTTTTTTCATGTCGCTGTGAATGTCATAAATAATATTTTATTAAATCATATTTTTTGCTGATTTCCGCCCCGGCAGGTGTTTCACAAAAAATACATCGTTATTTTGAAACTTTCCCGGAATATATTTTACTCAGCAAACAATTGAATAGTTGTTTTGTTAAAAGAAATATGGCAGCAACCAAAAAAGTTACATTAGTTTTCCCTCACCAGCTATATAAGCAGCATCCTGCTGTAAAAAAAGAACATACGGTTTATTTAATTGAAGAAAGCCTTTTCTTTAACCAATATAAGTTTCATAAACAAAAAATAGTGCTGCACAGAGCATCTATGCAATACTATGCAGAATGTTTGCGGCAGCAGGGAATTACAGTTGTGTACAAAGAAGCAAAGAATAAAGAAGCTGATGTTAGAAACTTAATTGCAGCATTGGCCAAAGAAAAAATTACCAGCATTCATTTTTGTGATGTTACCGACTACTGGCTGAATAAAAGAATACTGGCGGCAGCTAAGCAGCATAGTATTGAACTGGTTAAATATCCATCACCCAATTTTTTGAATACCCCTGAAAGTGTTACTCCTTTTTTTAAAGGGAAGAAACATTATTTTCAAACTGCCTTTTATATTCAACAGCGCAAACAAAGAAATATTTTATTATTGCCCGGTAATGAGCCGGAAGGCGGGCAGTGGACTTTTGACAGCGACAACCGGTTAAAGTATCCGAAAAATTTAACTCCCCCGGTTGTTAGTCCGGTCGCAACTAATAAATATGTGCAGGAAGCCATTGTGTACACAGAGAAGCATTTTAAAAATAATTATGGACAATCTGCCCCCTTCATTTACCCGGTAACATTTGAAGATGCGGAAAAATGGTTGCAAAATTTTTTGAAAATCCGCTTTGCTGACTTTGGGAAATATGAAGATGCTATTGTGGAGAAAGAACATTTTTTACACCATGCTGTATTAACCCCCATGTTAAATATTGGCCTTTTGCAGCCGCAGCAAATAATTAAGGCGGCAATGGCCGCTGCACCCAAATACAATGTGCCGCTTAATTCACTGGAAGGTTTTATACGCCAGGTTATGGGCTGGCGGGAATTTATACAAATTGTTTATGAACGGGAAGGTGTAAAACAACGAACTACGAATTATTGGGGCTTCACCAGAAAAATTCCTGCTTCATTCTGGACTGGCAATACAGGTATTGAACCAATTGATGCAACTATAAAAAAAATAGTACAAACCGGCTACTGTCATCATATTGAAAGACTGATGGTATTGGGTAATTTTATGCTGCTGTGTGAGTTTGACCCGGATGAAGTGTACAAATGGTTTATGGAATTATTTATTGATGCGTATGACTGGGTGATGGTACCCAATGTATATGGCATGACACAGTTTGCCGATGGCGGACTGATGACTACAAAGCCTTACATAAGCGGTAGTAATTATTTATTTAAAATGAGCGATTATAAAAAAGGGGAATGGAGCAGTATTTGGGATGGTTTATTCTGGCGGTTTATGCATGTACACCGCAGCTTTTTTCTGCAAAATCCAAGGCTGGGCATGCTGGTAAAAACATTTGATAAAATGCCGGAAGAAAAACAACAACTGCATATTAACAATGCTGAAAAATATTTAAATCAATTAGATAACCAACTATACAGCGTTGAAACAAAAAAAGAAAAGTGATTTACCCCAGAAAATTTGTCTGGTCTGCCAACGTCCTTTTAGGTGGCGCAAAAAATGGGCAACTGTTTGGCAGGAGGTAAAATATTGCAGTGATAAATGCCGTACCACAAAACATGTAAAAAATGATAGTAACCGATAAAGATATTGACCGTATTATTGAAATGGCCTGGGAAGACCGTACCACTTTTGAAGCCATTGAAATACAATTTGGGCTTAAAGAAAAAGAGGTAATTGAGCTGATGCGAAAGCATATGAAAGCAAGCAGTTTTAAAATGTGGCGCAAACGTACCAATGGCAGAATAACCAAACATGCAGCCCTGCGAAGCAATGCAATTGGACGCTTTAAATGCAAATTGCAAAAAACTATTACACATAATAAAATTTCAAAAAGATAAAGTGAAATTTCCGCCTTTGCAGGTCTTCCCAAAAAAAATAATACGCAGTGGTTATTTCGCCGCTGTTGGTGTTCCCAAAGAAAGCATCACGCCGTTGCTGGTGTTCCCGCATGCGGCGGGACAAGTAGTGTGCAGGCATAGCAGCCGGGCAAAGACACCAGCAACCTGCCTACCGGCAGGCAGGCAGAACTATAGGGTACTCTTATCTTAATTCTTTTCAACTATTTTCGCCGCTGCTGGTGTTCCCAAAGAAAGCATCACGCCGTTGCTGCGTGTTCCCGCATGCGGCGGGACAAGTAGTGTGCAGGCATAGTAGCCGGGCAAAGACACCAGCAACCTGCCTACCGGCAGGCAGGCAGAGCTATAGGAAACCCTTATCCTAATTCTTTTCAACTATACCGCAGCAGTTGGGTGTACGCAATTCATTTGTTGGTGTTTTTGCTATCACACAAAAGCCATCACTACACACAACAAAGGCCACTTAAAGGTTGACAATATCAACATGGGCTAAGTTCCTTTTTATTATGACTGTTAGCGAGAAGAAAATACCAACAGCTGGGTAAAAACTATATGAAAATCCTTTTACCCCGATCAGGAAGATTTGTTTTTCCCTAATTCAGTAAAAAATTACCCAAACTATTGAATTAAAATCTACAACCCGGCTCCTATCTGTATTTTTTACGAGTGGCACAGTTTTAGCAATTGCAAATGCATAAAAGTGATTATAATTCTTACTATTAAGACTTATTTCAATCCTCACTTTAATTTATTTTAAAAATAAAAACACATTTATGAAATTTAAAAAATTATTACCATCGATTTTTTTTGCAGCAACGTTTTTGGTGGCTTGCGGTGAAAATTCTAACGAAGCCAAACCAATATCAGAAGAAAAAACTGTTGTAGTTGAAAAAGCCGGAGAAGGAGAAAAAACAGAAATAGATGTGCAAACTGTTCCTGCACCTGTAAAAACTACATATGATAACAAGTATGCCAAAGCTGAAAATGTAAAATGGAGTTCATATAAACCCGTTACTGCTGATAGCCTTGAAATGGATAATGATTACTATTATGTTACTTACCGTTGGAATTACATTCCTTATGAAGCATGGTATAAAGCAGATGGGAATTTGGTGAGAGAGGAAGAAATAATTTACCTGCCAAATAGCGGCGATATGCCTAAGGCAATTGTGAGATCAATAATGCTAAAATATCCAGGTTATGAGATTGCAGAAAAAGATAAAGAAAATGATAAGGATATTGAAATGTATGAAGTGGAGCTCCATAAAGGAAATGAAAAAGTAAAAGTAAGATTCCTGTTGAATGGAGAAATATATACGGTGAAATAATAATAAGTTTCCGATAGAAAAGAGGCTGTCCCAAAAGGGGTGGCCTTTTTTAGTTTTTGGAGGCGATTTATTCACATTTTGGTTGTATAAAATGTAGTTGCAAAAGCCTTATTAATTTTTAAATTTTGCTGTACAACTTATTGTATGGCAAAACCACT
>JANNQR010000073.1:0-6257 GCA_031400855.1 Chitinophagaceae bacterium
CCCTATTTGCCAACTGGCCAAACATCATACACAATAACTGATGCCAGCAAGTAAAATCTTTCACCCTATAATTACCCTTGTATTTATCAACACATTTCTTGAAATCGTTCGCATCAAGAATCGAAATAATCTGGGCAAAAAAATATTTTCCGGTATTCATCGCCCAATTTGGACAATTTCAAATCGTTTGAATGCTTTTTTAGCCGCAAACGCTTTATTTATCAATATTTCAAAGAACTTTAATTTTCGTGTTTAGGACGTTAGTGACATTTTATGAATTTTAAACGACCTGAAGCCCCTCCATGCGGAGGGGTTGGGGGAGGCTGACCTGAAGCCCCTCCATGCGGAGGGGTTGGGGAGGCTGACCTGAAGCCCCTCCATGCGGAGCAACCGAGTGTTAACGAAGGTTGGGAACGTAGTTCGGGGGAGGCCCCATTTTTAATAAGGTTTCCTCGTGCATGACGCTAAATAACTGATTTCTCCGGTATAATATTGGACATATTTAAAAAATCCTGTTGTAATATGGATGTTTTCCAAGTGCACTATTATTGGAAAAAGATGGCCAATGGAAATAGTCATCTTTGTTTTTTTGGCATCGGTGAATTTCCAGGTTGTTGAAATAATTGCTCCTTCATAATAATAAGTTCCGGTATGGTTTTTTCTGAATTTCAGGATATCCGTATCATAATCAACGGTATTATCTTTCCCTCCCCGTTTGTAATACTGTGTGGTATTATTGCTAAGCTGACTTCTTATTTCTTCTGCTTTCCAGCTGTGTTGCGTTAATAAATCTTCAATCGTTTTAGTTGCAGGAGTAATGGTGGTATTGTCTTTTCCGCAGGGATGAAAAAGAACCGGTAAAAGGAATGAAATCAATATCGATGTGTTCACCTGATTTGTTTTAATAAATATAGTTTATTTTATGTTTTTGTCAGGCGTAACTTGCTTCGTCGATTTGGTATTTTCATTTTTCCCGGGAGCCAAATCTTACATTTGTGATAGAATTTATTTATGACAATCATTTTTGAAACTGAAAGATTAATTGTACGGCAGTATACTGATGCTGATTATGATAATTATTTTTCATTGCATGGAAATGCAAAGGTGATGGAATATATCCGTCCTGCGCAAACCAGGGAAGAAGCCGATGCCAAGTTTGAAGAAACTGTTTTGAATGTACCGTTACATGCTTTTATGGGCCGATGGGCGGTGGTGGAGAAGAGTAGCGCAAAATTTATTGGTTCTTTTGTAGTTATTCCGATAACGGATGAGCCAGAGAAAACACAATTGGGTTATTCGTTTTTACCCGAACATTGGAGTAAGGGTTATGCTACGGAGGTAACCAAAGAGGGGGTGAATTATTTTTACAACCGGACTCCGCTGACAGAAATTTATGGAGTGACGGAAACACCAAATGTGGCTTCCAAAAATGTTTTGCTGAAAGCAGGGTTTAAATTTCATGATACAAAAATGGATGGGGAGAAGGAGTTGCTGGTGTTTGTGGTAAAGCGATAACAGGTACAACTTTACCTGATCAATACAAATGTCCCTTTTCTGAAAACCTCAGGCTGGCAGGTGGTTTTTGCTTTGATCATGTAAACAAAAACATTCGGGTCTTGTTCCACCCCGTTAATTTTCCCATTCCAGCAGGCAGAAGGATTGGTTGTATAGAATATTCTCTGGCCCCATCGGTTGTAAATGCTGAATTGCAGATCAAGGATCGTTCCCCAATATTTAATACCAAAACAATCATTTTTACCATCGTTATTGGGAGTAAAAGCATTAGGCATCAGGTAGCCACCATCATTGTTTTTACTGACATTTACAATTATACTATCGTAATTAATGCAGCCGGAAAGATCGGTGCCAGTTACATTAAATTGTGTGGTTACCGTAGGTGTGGCAACGGGGTTTGGTGAATTGGGGTTATTCAATGTGCCGGATGGCGACCAACTATACAATGCTGCTCCTGAAGCTGACAACAGGCTTTGCGGGGTGCTGCAATCAATATCATTTGATTTTGCCGCCCGTACGACTGGCAATGGAAGCACTGCAACGGTAGTGGAAAGGTTGGCTGAAAACCCACAAAGTGTGTCTGTAATACTTACTATATATGGCGTTGTGCTGGCCGGCGAAGCAACCGGGTTTGGAATAGCAGCATTGCTTAATGAACCAGCCGGTGACCAACTGTATATATCTCCACCAGATGCGTTCAGCTGAATAGTTTTGTTTTTACAAATATCAACAGGTGGATTAATTGAGAAACCGTTGGCAGACCGAACATCGACTTTTACAGAATCAGTTTGCGAACAACCAGTGGCGTTGGTGGCCGTAAGATAAAAAGTAGTTGTAACCGGAGGTGTGGCCAGTGGATTTAAAATGGAAGGGTTATCCAGGTAAATTGCCGGAGCCCATGAATAAGATGTTGCTCCGGTAGCTGTAGATTGTAGTGTAGTAGAGGTGGCACTACAAATCGTATCGGCAGGCCCTGCATCCATCAAAAGCAAAGAAGTATTTACATTCCGGGTTATGCTGTCTTTGCAACCGTTGATATCTGTCAGTACTAATTTCACTGTAAACGTTCCTGCTGTGGAGTAAGTATGATTTGTATTTTGTGTTGCCGCCGTGCCACCATCGCCAAAATACCATTGCCAGTTTGCAACGGGGTTTGTGTTGGTGTAACCAAACCCTTTAAAATCAAAGCTGCTGCATGATGTTAAACTGTCTTTTATTCTAACCGAATCAATATTGGGTTTGAACAACGTATTATCAAATGGAATCTGAAGACTTAAAAGGGTAAGACCGTTCTGCCCCTGAAAACTTCCCCAGGCATCATTGGCATAAGCGGTGCAAACTCCATTTTGTCCCCCTGTAGTAGTATGAGTTACATTTCCGGGTAATGAAGCATTTGGTATCCAAAGCACACCTCCGCTACCTCCACCGCCGGGACCAACTTTTGTAAATCCGGCTGCGGTCATATCAGCTCCTTTGCCGCCCTTTGTTTCTATAGTTGTGTTATCAAGATAAGCAGCAATTTTTAACAGAGCAGTTCCACCAGCCCCGCCACCACCCATTCCTTCGTGGCAACCGGCACCAGTGCCTCCACAGGGAATTCCATCATTACCAGCAGCAATTATTTTATTACTGTTTGATTTTAATTTATCGGCAATGATGATAACAATACCCGACCCATTGCCGCCATTGGCCGCAAAAGCCTGCGGATTATTACTATGACCAGCGCCGCCGCCGCCACCCATAAATATTTTGTTTATTGCATTGCTATATGCCAGGTCTTCACCTGCTATGCCCCTGTTGTCGAATGGAACAGGCACATTACAAGGGGCGCCTTCTAATTGATAACCACCCATTCCACCTTCACCTATATTGCCACCGCCGCCGCCACCGGAGTTATGCGAATTGCCACCGCCGCCTCCATTAGCTATTGCACCTTTACCAAATGATTTAGATGAGGAGATGATAGCAATACTTTCTCCTTTCTCAGAAGCCAGGTCAGCATCAGGAGGGTAAAAGAAATTGTTTTCGTAACAATAGTAAACAGGTGGATTAGTAACTGGGTCATTTCCTCCCCGGAATCCTTTTCCACTTACATCAATATTGGCATTGAGAATTACTGAATCCTGTGCATTCAATACAAGCACACCGCCCTTGCTTCCATCCCATGGTAAGCAACTCAGTGTTGAAGAGACAGTTGCGTTCTGGTAATAAGGAACTCTTATCAATTGCACCTTTCCATTTGGCAGATCATATTGCCGGGTAATCGTATTTTTTAACTCAATGATATTCCCGGTTTTACTTTTTACATAATTGAATTCATAGTTCCCGGCATTTTTGTAATCAGTAGTCGTGCCAAACGATGCAGTATTAGTGGAGTCGATCACTGCGCCTTTCATTTGTATCATTAAAACTGTATCGCCGGTATTAAATGTTGTGCCGTCTTCAACAGTAATTTTATTATCGCAGGCATTTAATGAGAGTACAGGAGTGTATGTGTTAATGATATTTCCTATGCTGTTAGCACATCCTCCTAAAACATTCACTTCATCTGCAGTTAAACCCCTGTTGTAAATTCTAATCTCATCCAAATCACCATTTAACCAATAAGGATAAGAGGAATTATTCAAACGGCCGAAAAAAACATCATAAATATTGGTAAAAGTATTTACTGTCGTTGGTGCAGATGCCCTCAATATACAGTTCACATAAATCTTCGATGTGATACCGTCATTAGTATATACCACACTATACCATTGATTAAGCTGAACGAGTGGTGTCTGTGCAACCGGCCCCTCTCCGTAAAAATGTTCCTGTGAAGTATTGGGGGCGGTGCATCCGGTAACATCATCAGCAAAACGTAAAAAATAATTACCGGGCAGGAAATCAGCATTCCCTTTCATGACCATCATGTTATTATAGCATGGCCCTGTATAAAACCCTGTAGGTTTAACCCATAGTGATATTGACATTTGATTTGTCATATTCAATGTAGGGTGATTGGGAATTTGCATATAATTATTAATTCCATTAAAATGATATGCGCTATTAGGATTCCCAAGCCGGTCAGCTGTTAATGTGGCATTATTAAATACCGGATTATTATTATTTCCACTGGCGTCATTTGCATTGCCATTAAACGGGTAATGAGCCATTAAACCCAGTCCAAGATTTACCTGGCTAAACATGACCGTTGAACAAAACAAGGTCACTAATGCAAGGAAAATCAATTTCATTAGTTTAAGAATTAGTCAAAGTAAATATAATTATTAGGTTAGTAATAATACATAATAAATTACAATACCATGTAAGTGTGTCGTTTGAGTCAATAACCCGGTAATATTCCTGTATAATTGTGCGGTGATATCTTCTTCAGTTCTTTCTTAATATCATTGTTAATCTTCAGTCCTTCAATAAAATTGTGAATGGCTTTCTTGTCAATTTTAGTATTGCCTCTAGTCAGTTCTTTCAACGCTTCGTAGGGATTGGGATAACTTTCTCTGCGTAAAATTGTCTGAATGGCCTCTGCCACTACAGCCCAGTTGTTATCCAGGTCTTCATAAATTTTCTGATCATTCACTATTAATTTCCCGATTCCTTTTTCAATAGATCGAAAAGCGATTAATGTATGTGCAAAAGGCACACCGATATTTCTCAATACTGTTGAGTCGGTTAAATCTCTTTGTAATCTTGAAACCGGAAGTTTGGAAGATAAATATTCAAAAAGGGCATTGGCCATTCCAAGATTGCCTTCTGCATTTTCAAAATCAATCGGGTTTACTTTATGTGGCATGGCAGATGAGCCCACTTCGCCTTTCTTTGTTTTCTGTTTGAAATATTCCATGGAAACATAGCTCCACACATCTTTACAAAAATCAGCAAGGATATTGTTGATCCTTTTCATACAGTCGAAATGAGCGGCCAGGTTATCATAGTGTTCTATCTGTGTAGTGAATTGCTGACGATTTAACCCGAGTTGTGAAACAAACTCATTGGCCAGTTTTATCCAATCAATTTTTGGAAATGCAATATGATGGGCATTGAAGTTGCCCGTGGCACCGCCAAATTTTCCAGAGAAAGGGATGCCGATAAATTGTTCAATCTGATTTTGTATCCTTTCTACATATACCATGATCTCTTTACCCAATTTAGTAGGGCTGGCCGGTTGCCCATGAGTATGTGCCAGCATGGGTATGTCTTTCCAATTGTTGGCAAGAATTTTCAGTTCAGTGTTCAGGTTTAATAATGCTGGTAAATATTCGTATTCTATCGCATGTTTCCAGGATAGAGGGACAGCGGTGTTATTAATGTCCTGCGATGTTAATCCAAAATGTACCCACTCTTTAGCTGCTGCGCCTCCGTTTTTTTCTAATTCATTTTTCAGAAAATATTCAACTGCTTTTACATCATGGTTAGTAGTAAATTCAATTTGTTTTACCTCTTGTGCATCTTCCGGTCCAAAATCTTCGGTCAGTTTTTGCAGGTGTTTGATGGTTTTGCCTGGAAGTTTGAAAAATTTTTTGTTTTCCAGAAACAACAGGTATTCCACTTCAACCATTATCCTGTATTTGATCAACGCATATTCTGAAAAATATTCATCGAGGTGCTGAACTTGTCTGCGATAGCGGCCATCTACGGGGGAGATAGAAGTGAGTGCTGTAAGTTCCATTAATTGTTTGTAGTTTTTTATATTCCGATTTATCGTTCAGGTTTCTAAACTGCTTTAAACGGAGTTGAGGTTATAT
>JANNQR010000074.1:0-24016 GCA_031400855.1 Chitinophagaceae bacterium
CAGGCCTGGGAGTGGACGCATCTATTAACAGGGGAACACATTGCTTTATTGAGTGACGGTTCTTTAGGCGCATTACCTACAACAGTAAAAGCAAATCCATGGGGATCGGAACTTTCACATGAAGCCATGTTGGCGGCATTACAAAAAACACCTCATGAACAATTAGTAACAATAGCCTCAGGTTTACATCATGCTGGAGGCGAAGCGCATAACATTTCAGCTTTATCTAATCCTGAGTTGATCAGCCAGATCACCGCATCTGGTTTACATGCTACGAACCAGGGGCCTATCGCTTTTGGGGGATATTTTTTTGGCATTACCGGGTTTCATGGTTTTCACGTTTTTAGCGGAGTGATCATAAACCTGGTCATGTACATCAAAACTAAACTTGGACATTTTGATCAGCGCGGGCATTATGAGATGATAGAAAAAGCCGGTCTTTACTGGCACTTTGTAGACCTGGTTTGGGTATTTGTATTCCTTTGTTTTTATCTGATATAAAAGGTGCAAAGAATTCCACCAGAAATGAGAGATGATGGGATTTTGGATTTTTAAATTTGTCATTTAGTTTATTATGGAACATACATCAACAGTTTCCCCGGAAGTAACTTTTGAAACTCATCATTCTGATGCTGAGTTTTATAAAAATGTAAAAAAGACAACCATCCTGTTATCTGTAATTACAATTATTGAGCTGGCAATTGGTTTAACTATCTACAGCCTGCATAAAGGAGATACGAACAGGGATTTTTTGATACTTTGTATTAAAGGAGTGGTTTGCATACTTACAATAGCCAAAGCCTATTACATTGTTTCTGTATTTATGCACCTGGGTGATGAGATCAGGAATATGATTATGACAATTGTGGTTCCATTGATGTTGTTTATCTGGTTTATAATTGCTTTTATCTATGAAGGAAATTCTTACAAAAACCTTCGTAACAAATATGACCCACATTTTAAGGAAACGACAATGCCGAAAAAGCATGGAGCAGAGAAGCATGAGGAGAAACCGACTGAAAAAAGTGGTAAGGAATAAAAAATATATATTATTACTTTATATTACTAAGCTGAAAAGCGAAATTGTTTAGTATCAAAACCATTAAACTTTTATCAGGTTTAATGGTTTTTTATTTATTGACCACACCCCGGCTACCGGCACAGAGTGAAAGTGAACTTGTAAAGGGAAAATTAATTATCGGAGTGTTTAAAACTACAAAGTGAATACGAAGGCTTTATATGCAATCATGCTGGCACTGATACTGCCATTATCAGCATATTTTATTGTAAAACGGAAAAGTGAAACAGCGGTAACTATGCCGCGGCACTATTTGTGGGATTCTGTTCAGACCATATCGAAGAAAAATAAAAAAGTTGAAGATACGGTTTGGCACAAACTGTCAAATTTTGCTTTAAAAAACCAGGAAGGGAAAACGGTAACTTTAGACAGCCTGAAAGGGAAAATTATCATTGCTGATTTCTTTTTTACACATTGCCCTACTATCTGCCCCGGCCTTACAAAGAATATGAAACGGATGGCAGAATCTATTCACAATGGCCGGCGGGTAGGAGATAAAACTAATAAGAAGGTGCATTTTCTTTCATTCAGTATTGATCCGGAAAGGGATTCTGTAGAAAGATTAAAATACTGGGCAGATAGATTTCAAATTAACCCCGAACAATGGTGGTTGCTAACCGGCGATAAGAAAGTGATCTATGACATGGTGATTGAAGAAATGAAAGTGGGGTTAGTAGATGGAGAAGGTGTTGATACTAACTTTATACATAGTGACCGGTTTGTACTTATTGACAGCAACCGTCATGTAAGGGGATATTACAGTGGACTTGACACTTTGGCTTTGGCCAAACTTTCCAATGATCTCGTATTGTTGACGATGGAAAAAGACCCCAAAGGCAAAAACTTTTTTGATGGCAAACTGGAATTGATGGCTGTTGTTTTTTTACTTGCCATTTTGGGAGTGGGGTTATTATTATTCTTTATCAGGAAAAAAAATGTAAGAAATGCTACAGGCTACGATAACCAAAAATGATA
The DNA here is from genome assembly GCA_031400855.1 of Chitinophagaceae bacterium. GTDB lineage: Bacteria > Bacteroidota > Bacteroidia > Chitinophagales > Chitinophagaceae > JJ008. The sequence goes on from JANNQR010000074.1 coordinate 2,054, forward strand.
AAAAAGCCAGGCTGCTTATTTATGTATTCTCAGCTATTGTATTTACCGCTGTAATGGTGCTGAGCCGGGTAAAGTTGACTATTAATTTAGGGTTTGATGTGCATTTATTTGCCAAGGCCAATGCTATTATCAACTCTTGTGTGGCGGTGTTATTGGTTATAGCATTGATAGCTGTAAAAAGAAAGAATTATCAATTGCACAAGAACCTGATGATGACAGCGATGTTTTTGTCAGTTCTTTTTTTAGTAAGTTATATCTGTCATCATTTATTTGCCGGGGAAACCAGGTTTGGAGATGTTGATCTTGATGGCATTGTTACAGAAGCCGAAAAAGCCGGAGTGGGAAGTAGCCGGATGATCTATTATATTATTTTAGGAACTCATATTCCGCTGGCAGGTATCATTCTTCCTTTTATTCTTTTTTCTGCATACCGTGCTTTGACCGGTGAATTTGACAAGCACAAAAAATTAGTCCGCATTACCTGGCCTATCTGGTTTTATGTTGCGGTGACGGGGGTGGTAGTGTATTGGATGATAAGTCCTTATTATAATTAAATCCATTACTTCTTTCCGGACTGGTGTCCAAGTCATTCCATCTTGCCGGAAAAATATTTCAGGTAATGTTTTACAAACTGATTATAACAGGCCTAAAGTTTTAATTTTACTAAAAGAAGGATGATTAAGGAGAAAGGCGATAGTTCTTCGTAGCTGCCCGGAGTCCCTGCCAGCACACAGGCCTGGAGGAGGAGACTCCGGGCGGGAAAAAATGTCTGCCGTGAGTTGGTAAGTGTGGAGGCAGGCGACATTGGGTCCTCTTTAATGCAAGCATCAATTAGTATAACTTTACCCAATGCCAGTCCGCAGCGATATTGCATATTGAAAAGATAGGCGATAGCTTTTCGTAGCTGCCCGAGTCCCTGCCAATACACAGGCTTGGAGGAGACACCGGGCGGGAAAAACGGAAGATATATTCCAATAAGCCCAAGACCTCTCTTTTAACTAACAATTTATGAGAAGACAAGTTATTTATTTTTTGTGTGTTTTAATATTAAGCACTTTTTATGATGAAAGTTTAGGTCAAACATCAATTGATTTTGATAACATAAATAGGTTACTATTTTATGTGCCTAGTGATGAGTATAAGAACAACAATATAGAGACTGTTAAAATATTTAGAGAAATACCCTCAAGTGAAAGAGATTTGATAGAAGAGTCGCACTATGATACTAATGGGTTCTTAACCCTCAAAAAAAATCATGATAGAATTTATTTAAATGATAGTGATATAATAAAAATAAATTATGATAAACATCAAGGGTATATTGTCTGTAGGGAAATAAATAGAATTTCAGTATTAAAAGCAGGCGACGATCCTTACCTATTTTGGGGTTCATATTTCCCGTTGCTAATACAGCATCCTGAGGCAAGTGTAAATGAAACTCTAAAAGTAAAAAGCATCTACAAATGGACAGAGGATTCAAGTTTTTTGTATCAAACATTTATTAATGAAAATAAAATTGAATCGGGAATTTTAACAACTGTTTATTCTTTAAATTCTCCATATGATAATCAATCTGCTTTTTTGGAAAATATTGTTGATACAGTTCTGTTAAATGACACTTTAATCATTAATAATTGGAATAGGATTAACGATAGTTCATCTATTTCAGTTAAGGATTTTTTTTATCTAGGGAAATTATATAAAAAAGAAAAAAATATATATTTGCGGAATGAGGTTTGGTTCAGCACTTTTACTACATATAATTATGATGCTGAAGGGAGGAAAACATTTGAAGGTTATTACGATAATCGAGGGGTGAATACAGGTGAAAAAATATTTAGGTATGAAACGAATTCAAAAAAATATACAGTTTTTGAAAAAACATTTGACAGAACAAGAAGTAAGAACCAATCCACTGCGAATTATGATACAGAAGGAAGAGTAATTGAAAAGACCAAGACTATTTGGGGAGAAAAATTAGTTTTTGAAAGAGTTGTTTATAAGTATTTAGAAAATGGACTGATAAAAGAGGAACAGTTTTGGAGGGATGATGAATTAGTGGAAAAGCTGTTTTTTGAGTATAAAAATCATCCTACGTCCCTACCGAGTTTTTAATAAATAACCGTTCGCAGGCGTAGTTTTTCCTTCCCGGAGTCCCTGCCACCACACAGGCCTGGAGGAGGAGACTCCTAGGCGGGAAAGAAAAATAAATAATAAACAAGATGCCAAAGATAATTTTTAAAGATCTCCAAAATTATGATTCTCAGATGGATAAGGTATTTGCTTTAAGAAAAAAGAAGTTTTATTCGGAGGGTATCAGTTTGCTTAAAAGAATGAACAAAGAGTTTAAAAATGATAAAGTGATTTTAGGATTATTAGGTACATTGTTTTATGAAAATAATGATTATATAAGCAGCAGTAAATATTTTAAAAAAGCTTCAGAATTAAATCCTAATTCTGAGTTGTCTTCATTAGGATTATTTCATAGTTATATCGAAATAGGAAAAATTACTTTGGGGTTAAAAGAAATAACTAGATTTTGTAAGAACAATAAGCCGAAACTTTATAGAACAACTGTCAAAGAATTAAATGATAATATAGACAACGTTACTAAAATTCAAAAAAAAATGATTTTAGAACTCCCAGTTGTTCGTAGAATTATGAATAAATAAAAAGAAGATGTAAGGTTGTCCATCGTTGCAAACGATGGACTGAAAAGAATAAATTTAAAACCCCAATTCTTCTGCCGGATCCCAAAACAATTTTTTAAAATCAACCACCTGGTCATCTTTTACGTTAATGCCTTCTTTCTTTAGTAATTGTTCCATTTTTTCTGGCGGAGAGAAATGAAATTTACCGGTTAACATTCCATTGCGGTTAACTACCCGATGTGCAGGTACTTTCAATTTTGCATAATGACAACCATTCAGGGCCCAACCAACCAAACGGGCTGATGATTTGGTGCCAAGACAGGCAGCAATTGCTCCATAAGATGTTACTCTTCCCTTTGGTATCTGCCGGGCAACTTCAAATACCAATTCAAAGAAATTCTCCTCTCTTTTACCGGAGGGTTTTATGGTCTTAAGTTTTTCGGATGATTTTTTCTTGGAGGCCATGGAATGAAGTTATGATTTTTAGCCACACCTGCCCGACTACCATATTATTTTTGTGGTCAGGCGGGGATTACACTGATAAATACGGATTAAAAAAATTCCGGAGCCTGCCCTACTTGATACGGGGTCAAGCCCGAAAAGACATTTCGTTGGGGTGTTGACAGCAATTTATTTTGGATGTTCTTTTTTCAACAGTTCCGTTCGGCGGGGTTCGGGTACATTTTCAAAATGGAATGGACAATGCAGGCAACCATTGCCACAACAATAGCCTTTGTCTAAATGATAATTTTCTGTAAGTACCACATAGCCATCTTCATTAATGTAATAATCCACTCCTTCAATCATCTCCTTCATACTTCATTAGTTTTTCTTTCAGCTTCAAATCTTTTTCAGTATTTCCCAAATCTGATGGCAGGGAAAAACAACAATAATGAATACGGTTGCTTCCTGCAATGTCTAATGATTCGTAATGTGTTTTTATTTTTAATTCTTCACTTACTGTTTCTTGTTTAAATACATCTTCAAAGTCTGTATGCACAACACATCCATACATTTCAATCACCGTTTTGGTAAACCGATATAGATCCGGACTGTCAGTCTTTAAATGTATTAAACCACCGAGAGTAAGAAATTGTTGATAAAACCGTAAAAATTTTGGATGAGTCAATCTTTTTTTTGCTTTTGACATCCTTAACTGGGGGTCCGGAAAGGTGATCCATATTTCTGTCACTTCGTTTTTGGAAAAATAGTCTGCTACCTGGTCTATTTTTGTTCTTAAAAAAGCAACATTGTTCAACTTATTTTGAATTGCTTTTTTGGCTCCTACCCAAAGACGGTTTCCTTTCAGATCAACACCAATAAAATTTCTATCAGGAAATAACTGGCCAAGTCCGACAGCATATTCCCCTTTGCCACAGGCTAACTCTAATGTAATTGGGTTCGGGTTTTTAAAATAAATATTCCAGGTTCCTTTTTTATCTTTTGGATACTGAAACACATTTGGAAATGTTTCAATCTCAGCAAACCGTATCAATTTTTTTTGCCCCATGAGTGACAAAGATAAGGTGTGAAAAAAATACCCCACAGGGTAGAGCGGGGCTGATCTAATAAAGGAATGATGGCAGCGCTAAAATTTAACCATCAGGCCAATACCAACCAATGATTTTATCTGAAGGGCAGGAGATTTTTTGCTTGTCCCAAATTGTTTTACATCATCATCATATATAAAATCAACACCCCATGTGGCCGTTAATATTTTTGCCAATTTCACATTCAACACATTTGACATAAACAGATCAACATTCTGCGGGTTTCTTTTATAATTGGAAAAAAGATCAAGCCTTCCTTTAAATGTAATATTCTTACTGATCTCTTTCAGGTAATTAATGGTGGCAAAAGCACCGATTTCCAAATTTGATTTTTTCCCCGGGGTTACACCATATCCACCTTTATTAGATAATGCTGTATCTGATACAATTACCAAACGGGCTGTAGCCGGCGAAAAGAATATAGAAAGATCTTTTGTTGGTTTATAATCCAATCCGAGACTTACTAAAAAGTAACCGGGGGCCATAAAATTTGAAGTAAATGATTTTACACCACCAGAGAAATTATATCCTTCAAAAAACTGTGAACGCAGATTTACTAACCCGGCAAGACTCAATTTCGGCTTTATTGCATAACCATATTTGGAAAGCAGATCAAAGCGATCATCATTCTTGCGGCCACCAAGGCTGGTTGTTTTGACATAACCAAGGTTAAAATCAAAAGTATTGTCCCAGGTATATTTATCTTTTTTATAGAAGGCATACAGGCTAAGCAATGAATTGACTGCCAAAGAAAAATCATCACCACCGGCAGCCCAGTTAGTGAGTGATGCCTGTGAGATATTCAAACTGTATAGACCACCTTTTTTCCACCTTTTTGCAGATGTGTCTGTGGCATCTTTTTTTATTGATTTGCCGGACTCTGCCTGTATGGCTTTTATCGTTTCATCCTGGGCGGCAACTTTTACTGTAATTAATACAAGCAACACTAAAAAAATTTTATTCATATCGCTGATTTTTGCGGCAAAAATAACTGTGTATAGTGAAGAAGGGTAAAAAAATTCGATCGATATGTTTATTTGTTAGATGTAGAACTATTTTATTGTACTACTACTGATTAATCAGGTATAATATTTTAATAAAAAACACAATATTTGTCTATGTCAATAATTAATTGAATGGCAACTATAAAAATAAACTGGTTGCCAGGCCTGGGGATAGAAACTTTACCGGACATGCGTTTCACTAACTTTTACCCTTCAGCAAGCTCAGGATGACAAAATTTTTAGATTCGGGAAAGATTTTTTTACTGCCGGGCTATATTTTTTTATCCCCGATAAAATTTTTAACTGAGGGAGATAATTTTAGTGAAAGATTCGCTTTTAAATTGATGGAAGTAAGCTTTTTCAAATTTGTGATACTTTCTGGCAAGGAAGTAAGTTTGTTGGTTTCAAGATATAATTCTTCCAGATAGGTCAGGTTGCCGATACTTTCAGGAAGCGAAATGAGTTGATTGCCATTCAAATCTAATACAATCAGTCTTGTAAGTTTGGTAACACAGGGTGGTACATCCGTTAACCTGTTATAAGACAGGGCAAGGTATTTTAAATTGGTAAGTCGGCTCATACTTTCCGGAAGGGTAGTCAACAAGTTGCCACCTAATCCAATTTCCGTGAGGTTGCTGAGTTTGGAAATACTTTCAGGAATGACAGGTAACAAATTGCCATATAAATAAAGCTCCTGAAGGGTAGTCAGTTTTGCCATGAAATCGGGGAAGGATGCCAGCTTATTATTATTAAAATAAAGTCGTTGAAGATTTATTAGGTTAGTAATGGTGCCAGGAATAAAGTAAAAGTTGTTACTGCTCAGATCCAGATCTGTAAGTGTTCTCAGTTTGGTAATAGTTTCAGGGATACTGTTTAACCGGTTGTTGCTCAGATCAAGTTCTGTTAGATTCTTTATTTGGGTAATACTTTCGGGTATGGAAGTAAGTTTATTGTTTGAGAGGTCGAGTGAGTTCAGATTCGTTAATCGTATGATTGATTCTGGAAACTCAGCAAGTTTAGTATTGTGTAGGGAAAGTATATAAACTTCAGCTGGATTTTTCAGTGCTTCTTCCAGGGAGGAATACACTTTGTCTTTTTGTGCGGAAACAAATAATCCTGAAACGAGTAAGGCGAGGGCTATGGATATTTTTTTCATACTGGACTTTTGGTTTTTGATGATTTATTGGATAACATAAAACTACTAATCTTCTATCAAAAATCATAACTGGTATCGCCAGTTCTACAAATCCCCCATATCACAGGGCAAGAAGAAGCTGGTTGAGGAACAAAGCATACCGGCAGGCAGGTTTGGTGGTCGACAGTGTGGTGGACCCCTGTCGTCCCGATGAAAATCGGGACGACTCTATCCTATATTTATCCTGTTATCTCCACCCCCGGGATAAGAGGGTCGCTGCCAGTCTGAGTTATTTCAAAAACAAAAAAGCCTCCTGAATTTAATCAGAAGGCTTTTCGAAGCTGTAGGGGGAGGAATCGAACCTCCACGGAGCAGTTAGTTGTAGCACAAAGCCTGCCTACCGGCAGGCAGGTTCGGTGGTCGACCCCGGTCGTCCCGATTTTCATCGGGACGGCTCTATGCTATATTTATCCTGTTACCTCCACCCCCGAGACAAGAGGGCATGTCTGCCAGGCTTTCGCCATTTCATCACCCCACAGTATAGATCTTGTTATTTTAAGAACTTGATAGGACAAATATACGGCGAATCGCCTGTTTATTCCAAATTTTCTAATAAATATTTTGAAAGTATAGAAAATATTCAAATATTTGCTAATTATTATAATTATTATCTAAAATAAATTATCAAAATGGCTGGTAAATTAAATCTTGACAAACTGGATCTGCAGATCATCCAAAACATGATGGAGAATGCTGAAACCTCTTATGCCGATCTTGGAAAGAAACTCTTTGTGTCTGGCGGCACTATTCATGTCCGCATCAAAAAATTGCATGAAGCCGGAGTGGTTAAAGGTACCAGATTGAAAGCAGATTTAAAGCAACTCGGGTATGATGTTATTGCTTTTATCGGTATTTACCTGAAAGAAAGCTCCTTGTATGACTCCGTAGCAAAAGATCTTCAAAAAATACCTGAAATTGTCCGTCTTAATTATACCACCGGAAACTATAGCATGTTTGCAGAAATAGTATGTAAGGATATTTCACAACTAAGGTTTGTTCTCCACGACCAGTTACAGAAAATAAAAGGTATTGAACGAACGGAGACTTTTATTTCACTGGAAGAAAGCTTTAGCAGAAATGTAAAAGTGATGTAGGGTAATTTTTTTTGGAGGATGTCTCCATTGCCCGTTTGTTTACCATATTAAGTTTATCGGAATTATATAGCCGTTATTTTTGAAGCAGGATTTATTACTTTCACTGATGCTTATTCATTTTAGATAGGCAAATTGACGAAAACTGCACAAAAGGATTAACCTGTGTATTTTAAAATTAAAATAGAATGCCTGATTTATTTGACCTAATAAGAAACTGGTGGAAGAAAATAGCAGCAGTAATGATACTTTCATTGCTAGCGGTTGGAATTATTACTTTTTTAAAACCCCGGCAATATCTTTCCACGGCCACTGCAGTACCAGGCAGTTCTTTTGCATCAGATAAATCAAAGATATTTAATGAAAATGTGCAAACACTTTATTCTACTCTTGGTACAGCCGATGACCTGGATATGATAGTAGGAACTGCAAAACTTGATACAGTATACCTTGCTGTAACAGACCAGTTCAACCTGTTTGACCACTACAAAATTTCTGAAAAAGGAAATGCGGCCAGATCAAAAGCTGCGGTCCTGTTGAAAAAGAATTCAAAAGTGATGAAGAGTGCATACGGAGAGCTAAAAGTGAAAGTTTGGGATACCGATAAAAACCTGGCACCACAACTGGCTAATGCGATCATGGGCGAGTTGCAATCTATTCATCAGAATCTGCAGTCTGCCGGCAACGAGGCTACCTTGAAAGGATTGACTGCAGGGAAAGAAAAACTGGAAGCAAAAACTGATTCAGCAAATTTTTCCACTGAAAAGAAAATTTCTTTACAGGGACAAATACAGCAATACGAAAAACTGATTGGCGAATACCAGTTAATGGTAGACAGTAAACCACTGCCTTTAATTATAGTTGAAGAAGCAAAATCATCTGATTGGCCTGACAGACCAAAGCGGATGCAGGTATTGATTGCAACGGCGGCATTAAGCTTTTTATTTGCATTATTTGCTGCGTTGGTTATGGAAAGAAGGAAAAATTCAACACAGTGACAATTGCCGGCAACAGATCTCCAATTCTTTTTGCTGCCCTGTCAGGATTGTTTATTGTAATTCTTGGAATAGCAGTATTTACAGAACAGTATTTCCTTGTTGCTACTCCTTTTACCATCCTGATTTTTTATGCAGGATGGCAAAACAGAAACCTTGTTTTCTTTTTGTTGTTAGCGACCTTACCTTTTTCTTTTGAATATAATTTTTCTTCCGGGCTGGGCACAGACATTCCGGATGAATTTCTAATGTTGCTTGTATCCTTTCTTTTTCTGGCTTATTGGTTGTATTCTCCAAAGACAATTCCAAAAAATGTTTTACAACACCCATTATTTCTTTTATTATTTACTGTTGTCGGATGGATGATGATAACAGTTATTTTCTCCACGAATCATTTCATCTCCATTAAATACTTATTGGCAAAAAGCTGGTATATCGGCGCTTTTGTTATTGCTCCTTTAATTTTATTTAAAGAAAAAAGAGCAATTTGTATTGCTGCAATAATACTTTCCGTCTCAATGATGCTGGTAACGACAATTTCACTACTTCGTCATTATCAAACCGGTTTCAGCTTTGCTACCATCAATGATGCTGTCAGCCCTTTTTTCCGAAACCATGTAAATTATTCTGCCACGCTGGTTTGTACGATACCGGTATTGGTTTCTTTTTTTCAATTGAGTAAGAAGAAAAGAAGTAAACAAATATTGGCGGGGGTTATACTCATTGCTTTAATTGCATTATTCTTCTCTTATGCAAGAGGAGCTTGGCTGGCATTATTGGCCGGCATTATTGCTTACTGGCTGATACAGAAAAGACTGCTTTTCTATTCATTCATCTTAGCAGTTATTATGACAATCGGTTTGGTTTTCTGGGTAAAAGAAAATGACCGTTATCTCCGGTATGCACATGATTATCAAACAACCATATTTCACAAAGATTTTAGTGAACATATTATTTCTACTTACCAATTAAAAGATGTTTCAACAGCCGAACGGTTTTACAGATGGATAGCTGGCGTAAGAATGATAAAGGACAACTGGCTTACCGGATATGGCCCCAATACTTTTTATGATAACTATAAAGGATATACTGTTCCTGCTTACAAAACATGGGTAAGTGATAATGCCGAACATTCAACGGTGCATAATTATTTTTTATTAATCGCTATTGAACAGGGAATCCCTGGGTTACTTTTCTTTTTGGTATTACTTGGTGCAATGTTTTATTATGTGCAATATTTATATCAACGAATAAAAGATGTTTTCTATAAAACTGTATCTGTTGCAATTGGTGTGATGCTAACGATGCTTGTGATCTTAAATTTTTTAAGTGATTTGATTGAGACAGATAAAATCGGCAGCCTTTTCTTTTTGTGTCTGGCTACGTTGATAGTTACAGATATAAATAGCCGGAAAGTAACAAGTCAATCGTTAGCGACGCAAAGCTAGAGCTGTTTTTGGTTCCGCTTCCTTTAGTGGCAACCAAGTACACCTAATAAGTGGCTGAAGATTGGGAATGTCGTTTGAGGTGGGGTTTCAGATCCTCCCCCGAACGTTTAAAGCATCTCTTAATCCATTTCCCAACAGATTAAAAGCAAGTACAAGCAACATGATTGCAAAACCGGGAGCAAGGGCCAACATAGGATTTTGAGTAATGATGAAATTATAATTTTCCTTTATCATCAAACCCCAACTTGGTTGCGGAGGCTGCACGCCAATTCCCAAAAAGCTTAAACCTGCTTCAATAACAATGGCAGATGCAAAGTTAGCTGCAGCAATTACCATCACAGGCCCCATAATGTTGGGCCAGATATGTTTGACGATTATTCTGAAATCAGAGAAACCCAATGCCCTGGTTGCTTCAACATATTCTAATTCCCGTACACTTAAAACCTGTCCTCTGACTAACCTTGCTACATTCACCCACATTGTGAGGCCGACCGCAATAAAAACCTGCCAGAAACCTTTTCCCAATGCCAATGTAATAGCGAATACAAGTAATAGTGTTGGAATACTCCAGATAATATTGATAAACCACATAATAATTTCATCTGTACGTCCACGAAAAAAACCAGCCAGTGATCCTAGCACCAGGCCGATACTGAGCGAAATAATAAGTGTGATTAACCCAACACTTAAACTTACTCTTGTTCCTACAACGATCCGACTCAGAATATCACGGCCATATTTATCTGTTCCCAGAAGAAATTTTTTTGTAACAACTGCTGTCGGGGCTGTTTGATTTAAATGAAAAGATTGTCGTTCACTCAGTCCTTCATCAATAAATTTTTGAACGATCAGGCTATCGCCTTTTTGTTGATGACTTATTATTGGAACATAATGATAAACATCTTCTTTGCCGGTTGCCAGTTGTTTAAAAAAACTGCTGGCTCCTACATCTTTATCTTTTTTTATTTTGATAAAATTTTGTTTGAAGCCGGGTTTCCCGCCACCGATTTCCAGAATGATCCGGTTGGCAAAAGGGGAAGGATCGGGGGCAATAAAGTAGGCGAATATGGCGATCAGTACAGCAAGGATAATTACAATCAATCCAAAAACAGCTCCCTTGTTTTTTTTAAGTCGCCGCCATGCCCTTCCACCAGGGCTAACCGGGCGGTCTGCTGCCTGAAATGATTGTGATGCATTCATGAATGGAAAGATAAGCTAAGAGTTCAAAAGAGAAAAGCAGGGCTAAGAGGTTAAAGGAGAAAAAGGAGGAAAAGAGTTGATGTAAGTGGATGAAAGATTTTATATAGTATGAATAGCAATGAAGATAAGGGAAATGATAAATAAACTCTTTTCCTCCTTCTGCTGTTCTCCTAACTCACCTTTCTCCCTTTCCACTCATACTTGCCAAACTGACCAAACAATCCCGAAATGATGGTATAAAAAATATGAAGTGGCTGGAAAAAGAAAAACAACCGGATTGCCCATTGCTTATTGAAAAAATTCGACAGAGATATAAAAAACGGAAATTCTACAAGTGTTTTTCCAATCCATAACCCTGCGAGGTACAACCAATAAAGATGACAGAAGAAACCAGCTATGGCTAATGCAAGAAAGGAAAGATTGAAGAGATAAACCAGTAGCAATACGGCAATAATTCTTTTGTCATCGTAGCCCGTTGCCTTGCTTGCCCAGCGGATCCGCTGATTAAAAAAAGCTTTCCATGTTCTCATCGGTTGGGTTGAAACAATGGCTTCTTTTGATTTCAGGTAGTGAACTTTATCGGGATCTTGCTTCCATATCTTATGCATCAGCAGCATATCATCGCCAGAGGCAATATGGTCAACACCGGAAAAACCATTTACCTCATAAAAAGCTTTTCGTTCATAAGCAAGATTGGCACCATTACACATAGACATTTTCTTTTTATGAACTGCAGCACCGGTGATGCCCTGCAATACCATGAAGTCCATGGCCTGAAATATTTGAACAACAGACGAATTACAATTAATAACAACCGGAGCTGCTATGAATACAGATTGCTTTTCTTCTTTAAATGCAGCTATTAGTTTAAGCCAATCTTTCGGCGGTAAGCAATCAGCATCTGTAGTTACAATCAACTCACCGGTTGCCGCAGCAATACCTGTTTCAATGGCTTTCTTTTTATATGAATTAATACCGTCTTCTTTTAATTGTAATAATTTAACAGATGGATATTGCTGAACAATGGCAGCTGTTCTGTCTGTTGAATGATCGTCCACCACAATTACTTCAAATAAAGAGGAGGGATAAGTTTGTTCCTGTAAAGCCTGTAATAATAGCCCGATATTTTCTTCTTCATTTCTGGCAGGAATAATAATACTGATTTTAATTTGTGGTAATGAAATAGTAGAAACATAATCCGGAATTGATTTCCAGGCCAGCCAGTAATAAATTATCAGGAGACTGTACAGTGCAAATAGTGATATGATGATGTAGAGAAGAATCATAGTATTAAACAAAGCTAATATCAGTGCAGCAAAGCCGGTAGAATTTCTTCTATATGTTTTTCATGCAGTACCTGGTGACCGGAACGAATAATAGTCAGTGTGCAATGCTCTTCAATTCCTTTCCTGAATTTTTCTCCTACCGAAGAAAGAATAATACGGTCATGCTTTCCATATACCAATCTTACCGGGGTTTGGGCTGAACGAATATGATTTTTTATACTGCTTACATCAGGTTTTACTTTTCGTAAAGTTGTCCATCTTGCATAAAGCAATCGCCGTACTTCTGCATCGCCAATATAATAATTGACAAATTTGAAAATACTGGCATTTATTAATTTCAGTTTATTCAACAGTTTTAAAAAGCCAAAGAACCAACCGGGCTTCTTCATGGTAAGGGCAAAGAATTTATTCCCCAGCCATGTTTGTGTAGCCAGCCTGTACCAAAAATTTATTTTTAATCCGTCCGGAGCCAGCAGTACTATTTTTTCTATTTTTTCCGGAATTGTTTGGTAAAGACTTAGTGCCATCCTTCCCCCCAGACTAAAGCCCATAATAGAAAAGGGTGGATTTCGGTTACCAATTATTTCTTCAACAATTTGCTGAAGGTCTGTTACGGTAAAAGAAAACCCATCCTTCCACACCGTTTTACCATGAAAGGGCAGGTCTATCGAACAGAAAGTGTATTGATTGCCAGCATAATTAGCCAGGAAACCAAAGATGGCGGCTTCTTCACCATAGCCATGAAAGCAGATTGCCGTCTTCGGCCCGGAGCCAAACCGGTAATAGCTGATAGTTGAATTTCTATAGATAAGCTGATGAGATTCCATATTTGTAAAGGGAAACAAATATTTTATAAAAAATAAATTGCCCATTTCAAAAATACTATTAATTTTGGATAGTTGCACAAACAACTATATGCCAAACAACCAATTTAAAAAAGGGGAATTATACAGCTTTATCACCGGTAAGGCATCTACTGCTATTGCACGCAGGCTGCAAAAGAAATTCAATGTAGCAGGATTAAATATAACCATTGAGCAATGGAGTGTATTATATCATTTATGGAAACAAGAAGGCATCAGCCAGCAGGAATTGTGTAATGCTACTTTCCGTGACAAACCAAGCATTACCCGACTGGTTGATAATCTGGAAAAATCAATTCTCGTTAAACGGGTGGCATCAGAAAATGACAGAAGAATAAATTTGATATACCTGACAAAACAAGGACAGAAATTGCAGGAAGAAACGATGGCATTAGCAGATGAAACATTGAACGAAGCATTGATAGGTGTACCATCGGACAGAATAGATGTATGCAAAGAAGTGTTACAACTGGTGTATGATAATTTGAAGTAAACCCCTGTCCCCTAAAGGGAGACTTAGGTGAATAAGTTATTACTGAAAGTAGAATTGCTGAAAGAAAAAAATTCGCAGTTCTTAATAGTCAGGATTCTTCCCCTCTTTGGAGGGGCGAATGGAGGAAAATAAATTGCTTTAGTAAACCGGGGTGCCTGCCCGACTGCCCGCCCTGATGAACCGTTCGGACGGGAGTCATTTAGGCGGGGGTTGCTCAGTAGCGAACAGAACGATGAAGAGTGCGACGCAATTGGGCTGATAGTAGTAACCTGCCTGCCGGCAGGTACAGTTTGGCACATAAAAAAACTTTTAAATCCTAATACAATGAGTACGGCAACAGCAACAAAAACAGTATTGAAAGGCGGCGAATGGTTGGTAAAAGAATCATCAGCAGCTGCTACTTTTATTCCGGAAGAATTTGGTGAAGAACAGTTGATGATAAAAGAAATGTGCAACCAGTTTCTGGATGCAGAAATTTATCCGAATCTCGACCGCATTGATAGCCTGGAACCGGGATTGATGAAATCGATGTTGACCAAAGCCGGTGAACAGGGTTTATTGGCAACTTCTTTTCCGGAAGAATATGGTGGATTGGGAAAAGATTTTGTTACAGCTACTATTATTAATGAATACCTCGGCGCAGGCTATTCATTTTCTGTTGCTATTGCGGCACATACCGGCATTGGCACTTTACCCATTCTTTATTTTGGAACACCAGCACAAAAAGAAAAATATATTCCTAAGTTAATTTCTGGCGAATGGGCCGGTGCTTATGGTTTAACAGAGCCTAACAGTGGTAGCGATGCACTGGGGGCAAAAACATCGGCGAAACTAAGTGATGATGGTCAACATTATATATTGAACGGGCAGAAATGCTGGATTACCAATGGTGGTTTTGCACAGGTGTACACCGTGTTTGCAAAAATAGATGGTGATAAATTTACCGGTTTTATTATTGAAAGGGGAACAGAAGGATTTACTCAAGGCCCTGAAGAACATAAGATGGGAATTAAAGGTTCTTCTACGGTACAGTTATATTTTCAGGACTGTAAAGTACCGGTAGAAAATCTGCTGGGTGAAATTGGTAAAGGCCATAAAATTGCTTTCAACATTTTGAATATAGGCAGGTTGAAATTATGTGCAGCAGCTTTGGGTGGCGCAAGAAGTGCATTGACAGAAACAGTGAAATATGCAAAAACAAGAGAACAGTTTAAGCAACCTATTTCCAATTTCGGCGCCATCAAACATAAATTAGCAGAAGCAGCAATCAAAGTTTTTGTTGGTGAATCAGCTACCTACCGCACCGCAAAATGGATAGATGACAAAGAACATGAGCTGCATGAAGCAGGAAAACCAGAGAATGAATGTCTACTGG
This sequence comes from Chitinophagaceae bacterium, assembly GCA_031400855.1. Classification (GTDB taxonomy): domain Bacteria; phylum Bacteroidota; class Bacteroidia; order Chitinophagales; family Chitinophagaceae; genus JJ008. Next base: position 17,205 of record JANNQR010000074.1, read on the forward strand.
GTGCCGCAGAAGAATTTGCCATCGAATGTGCTATGCTGAAAGTTTATGGCAGTGAAGTATTGGATTTTGTAGTGGATGAAGGTGTGCAGGTACATGGAGGGAATGGTTTTAGTGCAGAGTATAATATCTCCAGGGCTTATCGTGATAGCCGCATCAACCGTATCTATGAAGGCACAAATGAAATTAACCGCCTGCTTACTTTGGATATGACATTGAAAAGAGCCATGGGGGGAAGGTTGGATTTGATGGGCCCGGCGATGTCTGTGCAAAAAGAATTGATGAGCATTCCTGATTTTGGTGCAGAAGATGAAACTCCGTTTGCCAAAGAAAGAAAATTAGTTGCCAATTTAAAGAAAGCAATTTTAATAGCATCTGGTGCAGCCGTGCAAAAGCTGATGATGAAAATAGATACCGAACAGGAAGTGCTGATGAATATTGCTGATATGGCCATTGAAACCTTTAATGCAGAAAGTGTGTTGCTGCGGGTGATGAAGATGGTGGAACAAAAAGGAGAAGCAGCCTGTCAGCTAAACCTGGATATAATGAGAACTTATCTCTACGATGCAGCAGATAAAGTAAATAAATCAGGAAAAGATGCGGTGAATGCTTTTGCTGATGGTGATGAACAGCGCATGATATTAATGGGATTAAAAAGATTTACCAAAGCAGAACCCTTTAATAGTAAAGATGCAAGAAGAAGAATTGCTGATAAGATGATAGGGGAAGGGAAGTATTGTTTTTAATTTTACTGAACTTTTACAAAATTGAAAATGGCTGTCCTGAAAGGGGCGGCCATTTTTGCATCGTACCGGGTCATTCTTCTTTTTAATATCCTGAAACAATGTATGCTTATCTTGAGAAATCACAATTTCTCTGTAAGCGGTAACAGTTAAGACGTAGAGGGAATTTATTGTTACATTTATTATACAATTACCTCTTAACCAGAAATAATGAAACTATTTGTAAAAATATCCCTGCTCTGCTTGTTACCAACCTTCTGCATGGCACAAATAGACCCCACCTGGGGATATGTATCCGCACAGCAGGCTGATAGTCTGAAACGTTCTTTACAAACAGAAAAGAATGATACATTAAAGTTGGCGGCCTACCGCAGCCTGGGATTTTACTACCAAGATATTAAACGGGACAGCGGGGTATATTTTCATGAACAGCAATTGGCGTTGGCCAAAAAATTAAATAGGAGATTATGGCAAGCCGATGCATACAGTCAGGCGGCGTATGTCTTAAACGGTTTAGGCAATCTCATGAAATCCTATGAATATTTTTCTGAAGCGATGAAACTTGCGGGTGATGAAAAAAATGAATCCGATAATTGGCGGCCATGGACCTTTTCAAATTCAGAAAATAGTCATGATGCCCGAATTTCCATTTTAGGTATGAACTACCAGATGATGGGAAATTTATGGGCCAATATGGGTGAAACTGAAAAATATAAAGCCTCTTTACAGGAGGCACTTAAACTTGGGGAGTCCATCAATAACGGTAAGGTAATATATATTGCAAGTAGAGGGCTTGCGTTTATAATGTCAACCGATTCTGCCATTTTATTTCTCAAAAAAGGCATTGAAACGGGCGCTAAAGCAGGCTTTAACAGAGTTGGCTTTTCCTATTTGTTTATTGCACGGGTTTATGGGCAAATAGGGATGTGGGATTCTGCTATAATTAATGCACATAAGGCAATTGCAAGATTTCGGACAGACAAAGAACTCATTGGATTGCCATTAGCTTACAATGGACTTTCTGGTATATTCCTTGGGCAGAATAATAAAGATTCAAGCCTTTTTTATGCAAAAAAGACAATTGAAACAGCCAAACTGATTGGCACATCTGATGCTGAACTTGTGGGTTCCTATAGAAGACTTTCTAATGTGTATAATTTAAATAATGATAAAGATAATGCCTACCAATATGAAAGCTTAGCGTATAAACTAAATGACAGTTTAAAAAATGCCAGGATAACAAATCTTACTAATTACCAAAAATTTGCTTTCAATGAACAGCTACGTTTGAAAAAACTGGATGAAGAAAAAACAGCCTATGCAAATAAAATGAATATGATTGGCCTGCTTGCTCTGCTGGGTGGAATCCTAGTTGTAGCATTAATTCTTTATCGCAATAATCGGCAAAAGCAAAAAGCAAATGCAGTTTTAGAAACAACACTCGCCAATTTAAAATCCACCCAATCCCAACTTATCCAATCCGAAAAAATGGCCAGCCTTGGAGAACTCACCGCAGGCATTGCCCATGAAATTCAAAACCCGTTGAACTTCGTTAATAATTTTTCGGAAGTGAATAAAGAATTGCTGGTGGAAATGAAAGATGAAATTAAGAAAGGCAATATTAATGAGGTAAATGCTTTAGCGGATGATGTAATTGCGAATGAAGAAAAAATAAACCATCATGGCAAAAGAGCCGATGCCATTGTAAAAGGAATGCTGCAACACAGCCGTAGTACAAACAATGCAACAAAAGAGCCAACTGATATCAATGCATTAGCCGATGAATATTTACGGTTGGCTTATCATGGTTTAAGGGCAAAAGACAAATCATTCAATGCAACCATGAAAACGGATTTTGATGAAACATTGCCAAAAATAAATATCATTCCGCAGGATATTGGCAGGGTGATTTTGAATTTAATTACGAATGCGTTTTATGCAGCCCCCCTGCCCCCCGAAGGGGGGTTCAAAGACCCCGATTATATACATAACCCTACTGTTTGGGTTAGTACAAAAAAGGTTGGTGATAAAGTATTTATTAGTGTAAAAGATAATGGCCCAGGTATTCCAAAAAAAATTCTCGATAAAATATTTCAACCATTCTTTACAACCAAACCCACCGGGCAAGGAACTGGATTAGGATTGAGTTTGAGTTATGATATTGTGAAAGCACATGGTGGTGAAATCAATGTAAAAACTTTAGAGAATGAAGGAACAGAATTTACGATTATGTTGCCTGCCTAAGAATAGTGTGTTTTGGGAGAACAGCTATCGGCTGGATGGCTTTCAGTTGTATAAAGTAAGGAATATTTAAAAATGATTGCCGGAAGTAATACCAAATAGACTTTTAAATTAATATCCTTGCCAGAGGTATTAATACCGATAGGCAACAGGTATGACTGAAGGACATGCTTTTAATGTCGTATCGGTATAACTATTGTTTTTAACTCCACTGGTCTTTATCAAAATCTAACATGGCTGTTCTTAACGGGGTAGCTGGTTTTGTGTCTTTATAAATAACTAAAAGCTCTTTTCGGGTTCGTAGTAATTCATTTAGTTTCTGAACCCTTTTTCTTTCAACAAAAATTCCAGCACACAATAATAAAGATGAAAAAGTAGAGACAAGAAAATAAACAAGAAATGTATCAGCAACCTGCTTTGTTTTAAAAACATAGTACATCAGGTAAATAATGGTATAACAGCCATAAGCAAACAATAATGAAGCAGCAATAATGGCTTTGCCAGTCGCTTTATGATGAGTAATTGCAATTTTAGCCTGGTGAATGAAAAAGTAAACACAAAAGAAAAAAACCGTTAACAAGGAGGGGCCAAGTGTAATAGTTATAGCATCATTTGTAAAGCCCTTAAGTATTACTGTTACTATTTCAAATCCGGTAATTAATGCAATACATATCATTATTTTTCTTGTAAAATATTTCGAAGTACTGAAATAAGTAAGAAATAATAACATGAGCGGAGCATCCAGAAGATTACTGCAAATGCTCCAGTAATGAATCGTTTGAGGGCTCGCTGGAATATATCCTTCGTTCATTAGATTTTGCACCAGGACAATTGCGTAATAGCAGATCAATACAGGAAACGTTCTGCATCTACCCAGCCGGAGTATAAGAATGAAAAAAATGGGGAGAAAAAGGGCTATAGATGAAACTGTGCCCATAATAGAATTCCAGGTCATACTTATTTTTTTTCCGGGATAAAGGGTTTAATGTCAACAAGCATTGCGATTTGCTATGTCAACATAAAACTAACGAAACATAAATGTACATAGTACTTTCAGATAGGAGATTAAACTAAAATTGAGTAAAAGTATGATTATGGCGAGTAATACTACGGGCAAATACTATGAGGTTTTTTATAGTATTTTTCTGATATGAAAAAAGTGCTTGTTTATATTTATTTTCAACCATTTAGATTTTTTAAAATAATAATTCAGGGTAAACCCCCTGGGAGGAACAACTTCCGGCGTACTTCCCTATTTGGAATATGCATCAGGAATTGACGGGGTCAGTGGTGCTAAGTTTACTGATAGCTATAAGAACTTACTACTGGTACATCGGGTTTATGCAATTGGCACAGTACATTCAAAAAAGCATGTTGAATCCCGGTATCAATGATTTTAGTAATACCAGTCGTTTAAATTTTGCTTTAAGCTGTACTACGGACTTTCCTGAGCACTTTGCAGAAGCGACTTTTCACAATAATAAAGAAGAGGAAAGAATGATTCTTAATCCTGAATTTCAAAAGGCAGTGGCCACCCAAATTGTGAAAGGAATAAAATGCTGGTTAAAGTCTTGTAAAAAGAACGAAGATTAATCTTCCGGTGGAAATTCATGACCCCGATGACAGGTTTTACAAGTAACCGTATTAAGATATTCTGGTCTTACGGTTTCATCAAAATAAAAATTCTTTTTATTGATGTCAATAACCATCGTCATCATTTTCCGGGCATTTTCTTTCATTGGTTCAGCGTCAGAAAAATAATCAAGGCTATCGGTTATATTTTTCATGGGCACATGGCAGAAATTACATTTTACCCCTAAGGCGATATTATAGGTCTGCATCATACTATCCAGTTTAGCATCGCTGATATCTTTTGGTAGCACTTTCAGGTTTCTTTCTTTTTGAAATACAGGTTTAATTGCCGCCATGCCCAGCACAACGAAAACCAAAAGGGCGGAAAAAGCTGTTATTTTCTTTTTATGCAACATAGCTCACAGACGGGTTTTTATTTATGAAGGTGGCATAACCGGATAATTTTCTACCAGCCCGGTTATTTCCTTTTTTCGATCCTGAAAGTACAAATTAACCACCGTTTCCGTCATTAGTAAATGACGAAGGGCCATCCTGGCTACATTTGGAGTCATAAAATTGATACCTTGAGTAATCTTGTAAAAGAATTTAATGACTACCGCACAAGAATGAATGAAGTCATTCTTAGTAAAGACAACCTTGTCATCAAACGTCTCTGGAAGCTCGATACTAACACCTATGCCGAATGCCCCTGAAAGTAATAACGAAAGAACTGCTGGGGCTGGTTGTCCGCCAACCGGCGGATGTTAAAGTGTGATGATTGTATGAAGTACCATTTGGGTAAATGCCATGAATTGGGCAATACTACAGAGAAGCTATACGAGGTGTTTGTTGTGGCCAATATTGTGGGTGGTACCATTGTTATTCCACATACAAGAAGGGGGGCGGAATATTGGGAGGATCTGGGAAATAATGAACAGATGAACAAGAAATAACGAACCTGCCTGCCGGCAGGCAGGTGATGAAGTAAATTATTCCTTGTTCAAAATTCCTTGTTCCTTGTTCGATATTCCTTATGATATTCATTAAATTTGTACCAATCCTAAATTATGAGTGAAACAACGATAGCCCCCGCCTTAACAGCCAAAGATTTTGCTACCGACCAGGAAGTTCGCTGGTGCCCCGGATGTGGGGATTATTCCATCCTTGCACAAGTGCAGAAAGTAATGCCAACATTGGGCATCGCCAGAGAAAATATTGTGATCGTATCCGGTATCGGTTGCAGCAGCCGGTTCCCTTATTATATGAATACGTATGGAATGCATTCCATCCATGGCCGTGCCACAGCGGTAGCTTCCGGATTAAAAGCCAGCCGCCCGGAACTGAGTGTTTGGATTGTAACCGGTGATGGTGATGGATTAAGTATTGGTGGAAACCATACCATTCATTTATTACGCAGAAATTTTGATGTAAACATTTTATTATTTAATAACCAGATATATGGATTAACAAAAGGACAATACTCCCCCACATCTGAAGTGGGAAAAATTGCCAAATCAACCCCGATGGGAAGTATTGACCACCCGTTTAATCCGCTGGCATTGGCATTGGGTGCAGATGCAACTTTTGTAGCGAGGACGATGGATCGTGACGTTAAGCACATGCAGGCAATGCTGATCAGAACCAATCAACATAAAGGCACTTCTTTCCTGGAGATATACCAGAACTGCAACATCTTTAACGATGGTGCATTTGAAATTTTTACAGAGAAAGGAAGCAAGCCAACAGAAACATTGTTTCTGGAACAAGGTCAGCCATTAGTATTTGGTGCAGCTAAAGACAAAGGAATAAAATTAGATGGCTTCAAACCTGTGGTTGTTGATTTGAACCTCGGCCACAGTGCCGATGACCTGTGGTTACATGATGAACAGGACATTTACAAAGCACAGATACTAACCCGCATATTTGATGACCCGAAAATCGAAGGTCACCTGCCAAGACCATTTGGTGTTTTCTATCAGACAAACAGAGCCTGTTATGAAGATGTAATGGCAGCGCAGATTGATGAAGCAAAATCAAGAAAGCCTGCTGACTTGGATAAGTTACTGCGGGGGAATGAGGTTTGGACGATTGCGTAGAAAAAGTATTTGCAATTATTATAAAAGAGGCTGTCCCAAAAGGATGACCTCTTTTCTTATTTAAAGCCCGTTTCAAGATTCAGATTTTTTTGTGTACCCGAAGCTGTGTGTGATTTACAATGAGAGTCGATTTAAAAAGACGTTTTTCCCCGCCTTATGCTGC
>JANNQR010000075.1:0-27802 GCA_031400855.1 Chitinophagaceae bacterium
GGATGAACACAGATTATCCTGCTTCGCAGGATGCAGCGTTGCTGAAATAATCCAAATTATTCTGCGAAGCAGAATAAAAATCTGTGTTCATCTCTCCAACCTGCCTGCCGGTAGGCTGGTCCGTGTTATCCGTGTGCAAATTCCTTGCTAAAAATGATAAATGAAGTGTTTTTAAAGCGTTTGCCCTGATGGTTCGTAGAGACACAAACCATAGCTTGAAAAAAAGTATTATATTGTACAAAATATATTTCAGGATTCGATACCCTTACTATTATCAATCCTTTCACTTTCAAAACAAGTTTGTTTTTTTTCATCATTAAATAATACTATCATGACAAATGTTGATGTAGTTAAGCAGGCCTATTCCCATTTTGCTGCCGGCAATGTACCGGGTGTGTTGGCCTTATTTGACCCGGCCATTGAATGGCATGAATGCAAGGGGATGTCTTTTGTAAAAGACGATGGAATTTACACAGGACCTGAAGCGGTTGTAGTAAATGTTTTTATGCATCTCCCGGGTACTTTTGATGGATTTAATATTGCAGTGTCTGAAATATTCGGCGTTGATGATAAAGTGGTCATGGTTGGTTATTACCAGGGAACGAATAAAGCAACCGGCAATTCCTTTAAAGCCAATGCCACCCATGTATGGACTGTAAAAGACGGGAAGCTGGCTCATTTTTTCCAGGCGGTGGATACTGCTACGGTCAACAGTTAACGCAACACCAAACTGTGTTCTATACAGCGGAAATTATAAGTAATGGTTCATGCCACCATGAACCATTACTCTTAAAAATATTTTTGCAATAACAAATCAACCCTGCTTTCGCAGATATTTCGTTAGTATCACAATCGTCTGTCCTTCTATTTTTCCTTCAATTTGTTCTGTATTACTGGATACCAGCCGGATATTCCTGACTACGGTTCCAACTTTTGCATTTACCGTAGAGCCTTTTACATCTAATGATTTTGTAAGCACTACATTATCGCCGCTTTGCAATATTGCACCAAAGCAATCTTTATGCAGATCAACAGAAGCATCGTTCTCATGATCACCGGATGCTTTGGCCCAGACCAATTTTTCTTCATCGAGATACATCATATCTAATTGTTCAGCAGCCCAGCTTTCATTCCGTAAGCGGTTCAGCATCCGCCATGCAATTACTTGTACGGCTGGTACTTCACTCCACATGCTGGTGGTTAAGCATTGCCAGTGGATCGCATCCGGTTCTTCTTTCTTTTCTATTTGTGCAAGGCATTTAGGGCAAATCAGTATGGCATCATCCATATTACCGGTAGCAGGCGGCACTTCATATATTTTCAAATTTTCTGTTGCTTCACATAGTTCGCATTTGTTATCGCTTCGTTGCGCCAGTAGCTCATCTTGCTTCATTAATTATTTTTTTATTGATGGCGGCGAAGGTAATTGTTTCAGATAAATATTTGTATGAGTATGACATTTAGGATAATGTCAGCTAGGTAGAATAAAAGAACCCCCAAACCCTTTAGTGTTTTGTCTTGCCGAGGTACGAGGCATCTCAAAGACTCATTTCATTATTGCTCCAGCCTCTGAGATTCCTCCTTCGTCGGAATGACAAGACTCTCAATATTGAAATACAAAGCTGGTTATCTACTCTCACTTACTTCGACAACTCACTATTTATCGTTCGCCAGATCCCCAACGGGTTTTCATTTTTCAATTCATCCGGCAATAAATCATTGCTCCAGTTCTGAAAAGCCAACGGTCTTGCAAAACGTTTGATACCATCTGCGCCAACTGAACCAAATCTTGAATCTGTAGTAGCAGGATACGGGCCGCCATGTTGCATACTCAGACAAACCTCCACTCCTGTCGGAACACTGTTGATAATTAAGCGGCCGCAACCATTTTTTACTGCATCAACAATCTTATCATGAATGCGGATATCATTTTCTGTTGCCATTAATGTAGCCGTCAATTGTCCTTCCAGATGATTAGCGACCTGCAACATCTCCTTCATATCCTTGCAACGGATGACAAGAGAGTACGGACCAAATACTTCCTGGTGCAATGTTGGATTATTCAGAAAGGCCTGGCCATTTGCAGTAGCAATCGTTGGACTTCCCTGGTTTAGTGTTGGTTTAGTTTCACTAACTGCTACCAGTTCTACTCCATTTTGTTTTAAGGCTTCATCTTTTTTCTTCCGGTAGTTTTTAAAAATGCCCGGATGCAACATAGTAGCCGGAGCTACTATAGTGATCTCTTTTCCCAATGTTTCAATAAAAGTTGTCAACTCCTTTCCTTCTAACCCAATGATAAGACCTGGATTTGTACAAAATTGCCCAACACCTAATGTTATAGATCCGGCATACAGCTTTGCCATTTCAGCAGCATCCGTTTTCATTTTTTCCGGCAATAAAAAAACCGGATTGATACTACTCATCTCTGCAAATACCGGAATGGGCACTTTACGTTGATTGGCCCAATCAAATAATTGTTTGCCCCCGGCAAATGAACCGGTGAAGCCAACGGCTTTTGTATATATATGCTCTACTAATGCTTTTCCTACTTCAAATGATGCACCATGTATGTGTGTAAAGATTCCTTCCGGCATTTCACAATCTGAAGCGGCTTTTAAAATTGCTTTTGCCATCAACTCACTGGTGCCTGCATGTGCAGGATGTGCTTTTACAATAACCGGGCAACCGGCTGCAAAGGCAGTGGCTGTATCTCCTCCCGCTGTAGAATAAGCAAAGGGAAAATTGGCTGCGCCAAAAATGACCACTGGCCCAAGCGGCACCAGCATTTTTCTGATATCCTGCTTTGGTGGAGCCTTATCGGGAATGGCCGTATCAATTCTTGCTTCCAGCCAATCGCCTTTTTCACAGGCATCAGCATATTGATTTAACTGAAAAATAGTTCTTCCTCTTTCATTTCTCAATCTTGCTTCGGGCAGATTGGTTTCTTCACCTGTTACCTTTAATAATTCATCTCCCAATACTTCAATTTCTTTGGCAATAGCCCGCATAAAATCTGCCCGTTGCTTCAACGAACATTTTCGATAGATAAGAAATGCTTTCCATGCCTGTTGCATAGCGTTTTCTATTTCCGGTAGTGTAGCGTCGTTGAACATTGATAATTTAATATTGAGTATTTATTATTACATATTTCAGTGCCTCTGAGTTTCAGTGGCATTTTAGTTTTACCACAGTGGCCTGCCTACCGGACAGGCAGGCACTGAAACACAGATTTAGATGACAGGTCTTTTAGCAATTCCATCATTAATAATTTTCAACACTCTTTCTCTCTCTTCTCCTTCTAATATTAATCTTGGTGCCCTTACATACTCGCTGCCAATGCCAGCTTGTGTTTCTGCCAGTTTTATATACTGTACCAGTTTAGGATGAATATCTAATTCAAGCAGAGGCATAAACCAGCGATAGATCTTTATTGCTTCTTCTAATTTACCAGCTTTTACCAAATTATAAATAGCCACCGTCTCTACTGGAAAAGCACAAACCAATCCGGCTACCAACCCATCTGCTCCAAGACATAATTCTTCCATCGCAAGTGTATCTACACCACAAAGAATTTTAAACCGGTCACCAAAACGATTGATCAGCCTTGTAACATTCGTCACATCCCTGGTGCTTTCTTTAATGGCTGTAATATTTTTACACACCTGTAATTCATCAAACATATCCATTGTCACTTCAATCTTATAATCTACAGGGTTATTATAGATCATTACTGGTAAATCAGTTGAATCAGCAATCGTTTTAAAGTAAGTAACTGTTTCCCGGTGGTCACTTTTATAGCGCATCGGTGGAAGTAACATTAATCCTTGTGCTCCCCAGGCTTTGGCAAGGGCAGCCTGTTTTAAAGCTTCCTTTGTGGAGCCTTCAGCAATGTTGATAATCACCGGAACTTTGCCGGCAACTTTTTCAATGGCAAATTTCACCAGCACTTCTTTTTCGTCAGTGGTTAACACACTGGCTTCACCCAAAGTGCCCCCAAGAATGATTCCTTCCACCCCGGCTTCTAACTGTGCCTGGAGGTTTTTATCAAACAAAGGCAAATCCAATTCATCAGCATCAGTAAATTTTGTAGTAAGTGCTGGGAAAACACCTTTCCATTCAAATAACATAATTGTATTTTTTAATGCCGCTAAAGATAAGGGATTCAAAAACATAAAAGTCTGCTATTCGTTCTTTAAAAACTGACTGGCTTTTGTTTTCGCTTTGTAAATATTGCATTCCTTTTATAGTGTATCATTCAAAAAAAATATCCCTATTTTGCCATGGCAACTGTCCGCAATTAACCCGATCTTATACATGTCACAATTTCCTCATCGTTATTTTATTCTCAATAAACCATATAATATGGTCTCTCAATTTGTGAGTACTCATGCTGTAAGGTTACTTGGCGAAATAAATTTTAAATTCCCGGAAGGCATTCATGCGATAGGCCGCCTGGATAACTTGTCAGAAGGCTTGTTGATCTTAACCACAAATAGAAAAATTACCCGATTACTATTTGATGCAAAAAAGCCTCACAAAAGAACTTATGTTGCTCTGGTTAATCATTCAGTATCAGAAGAAAGCCTGGAAAAACTAAGAAAGGGAATATCATTAAAAGGAAGAGGTGGAAATTATTATACAACCAATCCATGTGAAGCAGAAATAATTTTGAATCCGGTGATTTCATTTCCACAGGCTTATATCATGACAGATAAAATTTCCTTTACCTGGATACGCATCAGCCTGACCGAAGGCAAATTTCACCAGGTCCGGAAAATGATGGCCGCTATTCACCATCGGTGCAAACGATTAATCCGTATAAGCATTGAGGATCTGACTTTGGGTGATTTACAACCGGGCTGTATAAAAGAGATTTCTGAAGAAGATTTTTTTGCCCTGCTTAAAATAGAGAAGCTATCAGTTGTTGCTGAGTAAAACATTGATGAAGGATATTTTTCCTTTTCGTAAATTACACAGCATACCAATTTTTTTTACCATGCGAATAGAAACCGATATCAAACTGGGCTTTAAAGATGTAATGATAAGACCTAAGCGTTCTACCTTAAGTTCCCGTTCAGAAGTAACCTTGTCAAGAAAATTTAAATTTCTGCATGGTGCAAATGCATGGGAGGGAATTCCCATCATGGCCGCTAATATGGACACAGTTGGAACGATGGAAATGGCTGTGTCCCTGTCACAGCATCAACTTTTTACTGCCATCCACAAACATTATTCAGCTGAACAATGGAAAAACTTTATGCAAGTCGCTGGAGAAAGTATGGTAGAACGAATTGCCATCAGTACCGGAACCAGTAAAGCAGATGCGGAAAAGCTATCAATCATATTAAAAGAAAATCCATCACTCCGTTTTATTTGTATTGATGTAGCGAACGGCTATTCTGAAAAATTTGTCTCGTTTGTAAAATCAACCAGAGAAAAAAACCCCGGCAAAGTGATCATGGCCGGCAATGTGGTAACCGGTGAAATGGTAGAAGAATTATTATTGGCTGGTGCAGATATTATTAAAGTAGGTATTGGCCCCGGCTCTGTTTGTACCACAAGAGTAAAAACAGGTGTAGGCTATCCACAATTATCTGCTATCATCGAATGTGCAGATGCAGCACATGGTCTCGGGGGGCAAATTATTTCCGATGGAGGCTGTAAAGTACCCGGAGATATTGCTAAAGCCTTTGGCGGTGGTGCCGATTTTGTTATGCTTGGTGGTATGCTGGCGGGTCATACAGAAAGCGGTGGGGAATTAGTAGAAAAAGAAGATGGAACCATGTACAAGCAGTTTTATGGAATGAGTTCAGAAACGGCCATGGAAAAATATTCCGGTAGTGTAGCAGAATACCGTGCATCAGAAGGAAAGACGATTGAGATACCTTACCGGGGCCATGTAGCAGACACTCTGCTGGATATTTTAGGAGGAATTCGTTCTACCTGTACGTATGTTGGTGCACAATCATTAAAAGAGTTGACCAAGCGGACAACCTTTATCCGGGTGCAGGAGCAGCATAATGAATGGTTTGAAGAGTGATTTTTACAGAGAAATTCAGCTACTAATGATTAAAGAGATTTACATTCTTAACCCGTTGGTGGAGTTAATTTTTTGAGCCCCGGAGAGGCGATATGTCAGTAGCGAATGCGATTTAATACCAAATCGACATTGAATTAATATCATTGCCAGAGGTATTAATACCGATAGACAACAGGTATGACTGAAGGACATGCATTTAATGTCGTATCGGTATAATAATAAATTGCAGAGCCCCCATCGGGGCGAAATATATTATATGTCGCTCCTACGGAGCTAAAAATGCCATTTTACATTTTTTTCTACTAACATTTTGCCCCTACGGGGCTATAAGTACATTCACAATATTTAACTCCGCCAACGGGTATTCTTATTTAAAACTTATTTCATTTTCCTGCACAAGTTTATCGCTTTATTGATAACTCCTTTAATTTAAGAAAAGCTATAAGATAAAGTATCAGCATGATTGCCTTTTGCGGAAAGGTTTATAAATACTGGTAGTAAACTTCACCTATTATATCGTGGAGGTGAAGCTCACCTTTTAAGTTATATTAAATGAAAAGATCGTCGGTAGTGGTAAATTATTCGAAAGTTTAATGGGATAACTACCCCCATCATGATATTTCCTCAAAGTTCAATTCAGCCTAAAGTCAATATATTCAAGCAGTTAATACTTAGAAAAGATTAAAATAATGTAGTTTTTAATTATCCAATAAGTAATACCAGATCTTTCTTTCCTTCCTATCTTTGAAATTGCTAAATAAAACTGCATTGCATATGAAAAAACAAATTACTTTCATCAAGACCCTTCTTCTATTAATTTTTTCTAACGGATTATTTGCCCAGCAAAATGACTATTCCATCTTGCTTAAATCAGGAAACTTTATTCCCTCTGAAAATATCAGCACTTTAACAAAAAATGCAGAAGTATTTCAAAAAAGTATTTTTGATAACAGGCATTATGTAATAATTCAATTTAACGCTTTACCCAGCCAGGCAGAAAAAGATCAGTTAAAAGCCGCTGGTATTCAGTTGATTGATTATATACCCAACAATGCATTTACTGCTTCAGTATCGGAGAATTTCAGCCTCAACGGTTTCAAATCATTTCCATTGCGAAGTGTTTTTCAGTTCAGTGCTGAACAAAAAACTATTCCGGAAATATTGAAAGGCAATGTTCCGGCACATGCGATTAAAACGACGGGATATGCTGATGTCACGGTCATTACTTATGAAAAATTAAGTGCGGCTTCCATTACCAATGCCCTGAATGCGATAGATGCAACAATACAGGAAGATATGCCGATGTTCAGAAGTTTTACGATACGTATTGCTCAAAACAACCTGAAGCAATTAGCCGGTCTGCCGTTTATTCAATGGGTTGAATACATAGCTCCGCCCAATCAGGAAGAAAATTTACCGGGCAGATCGTTACATCGTGTTAATGTATTAAATGGTGGTACAAGAAATTTATTGGGTGATGGTGTAAATGTTGGTATCTGGGATGCAGGTGAAATTAGCCCACACCTGGATTTTTTACCGGCCAGCCGTCTGAATCAGATTGAATTCAACAGCCCGCAGAGTCATTCCACCCATTGTTCCGGAACCATTCTTGGCCGTGGGCTCATTGATCCCAGAGCTAGAGGTATGGCGCCAAATGCAACACTTTATTCTTACAACTACAATGGAAATATCCAGACAGAGATGGCAGCAGCTATACCATTATATAACCTTATTGTGAGCAGCCATTCCTATAACGACGGAGGCGCTATAACCTGCAATTTAAACGGAACCCAGATCGCATATACCGCTGTCAGCAGGGCAACAGATCTTAACCTGAATAATTTCCCGACACACTTACATTGTCATTCATCCGGCAACTCAGGTACTTCCTGTGGTGGTTTTATGAATATCACCGGAACAGGGAAATCAGCCAAAAATAATATTGTTGTCGGTAGCCTGACTTCGCTGGAAGCACTTTCCAGTTTCAGCAGTTGCGGACCTGTTGCTGATGGAAGGATCAAACCTGAGATCATTGCTATGGGCTCGAATGTATATTCTACTTATACACCATTAAATACTTATGCTACTATTTCTGGTACCTCTATGTCCACTCCGGGTGTTGCAGGTTCAGTTACTTTATTGGTACAGCGATACAAACAATTAAATGGTAATGTCGTTCCCCCATCATCATTTATAAAAAATATTATGTGCAATGCAGCCGCTGACCTTGGCAATCCGGGACCGGATTATAAGTTCGGTTTTGGCCGCATCAATGACCTTGGTGCTGTGCGGATCATGGAACAAAACCGCTATGCAATTAATACAATAGCAACTGGCAACACGATTGATGTTCCAATCACAGTGCCTTCTGGTGCAGCCCGTTTACGGGTAATGCTTAACTGGAACGACCCTGCCGCTACCGCCAATGCCAACCCTGCATTGGTGAATGACTTAGATCTTTCTGTAATTAATGGAGCCACTACAACGTTGCCCTGGATATTGGATAAGAATAGCCCGGCTTCTATTGCAACAAGAGCTGTTGACAATTACAGTAATATCGAACAGGTAACGCTTGATAATCCTCCCGCCGGTTCATATACATTAAGAGTAAATGGAACTGCAATACCGATGGGGCCGCAGCAATATTCTTTGACATGGATCATCGATCAACCTTATGTTGAAGTCACTTATCCTAACGGAACAGAATCGTTCAACCCGGTTTCCAATGAAACCATTACATGGGATAATGCCGGTGTTACCGGCACACAAACTGTTGAATACTCTTTAAATAACGGCGGAAGCTGGACGACCATTTCATCTTCAGTCCCAGCTTCAACCACCCGTTTGGATTGGAGTGTTCCCACTGCTAATACTTCTACTGCATTGATACGGGTTAGCAGCGGCGCACTCACTGATGTTAGCGATGCTAATTTTAAAATACTCGGCACAGTAACCGGTTTCGGTCAGGGAACTTCTTCTTGCGTCAGCGGTACTGTGAACTTCCAATGGTCAGCCGTGGCAAATGCTACTCACTATGATATCTATAGTATGAATTCCGCAACAGGTCAGTGGCAAATTTTAGGATTGGATATAACCGGAACTACTTATTCTGCAACCGGTTTAACTCCCGGCCTCAGCATGTGGTTCACCATTGTTTCTAAAAATAATACAACAGGAACGGTCAGTGAAAAAGCATTTGCCATTAACCTAACCGTTTCAAGCGGCGGTGTTGGAACAATCGGTTCTATAAACGGTGCAACCACTATTTGCGGGGCAACTTTAAATGTTCCTTATACTGTTCCAACCGTACCCGGTGCTACATCTTATACATGGACTGTGCCACCAGGCGCCATCATTGTAAATGGCCAGGGTACTAATTCCATCTTCGTGGATTATCCTTCCGGCAGCATTAGTGGTAATGTTACCGTATTTGCCACTTCCGGCGCATGCCAGACAGCAACTGCCATTTTGAGTATAGCAGTAAGCAGTACAGCAATTGCTGCTCCAACAAGTGGTGGCAATCAAACAGCAACAGCTTGTCCGCCTGCACCGACACCAACACTAACTGCAACAGCAACTGTTCCTTCCGGGCACACAATCATTTGGTATGATGCTGCAACCGGAGGTAATGTAATCTCCAGTCCGATCCTGAATTCTATAGGTACAATTATTTTTTATGCAGCAAGCCGGAATAACACCAGTGGTTGTGAAAGTCCAACCAGGACTGCCGTAACACTAACCATAAATGCAGCCTCAGCTGCGACTATCACTGCAGGTGGGCCAACTACTTTCTGCCAGGGAGGAAATGTTGTTCTTACTGCCAATTCCGGAACAACCTATTTATGGAGTAATGGAGCAACAAGTCAGTCAATAACTGTTAATGCAAGTGGAACATTTAGCGTAGCGGTTACAACAGGTGGTTGCACAGTTAATTCGCCATCTACTTCGGTAACAGTTAATACAACTCCAACAGCAACTGTCAGCGCCGGTGGCCCAACTACTTTCTGCCAGGGCAGTAATGTAGTATTAACAGCTTCTGCCGGTTCATCCTGGTTATGGAGCAATGGAGCCACCACACAATCTATCACTGTAAGCACTTCGGGTTCTTTTTCAGTAGTGGTTACCAATGCAAGCGGTTGTTCCAACACATCAGCATCAACAGTGGTAGCAGTTAGTCCAAGTCCATTAGTGAATATTACTGCATCACCCTATTCCAGTTTATTCCCTGGCCTTGTTACCACATTGACAGCGAATGTGACACCTCCCGGCACTTATACATATGCATGGTATAAAAATGGAATACTGATACCCGGCTCTATTGCTTCAACATTAGGAGGAATTACCCTAGACGGTTTGGGTAATTACACAGTTAGAGTTACTAATACAACAGGATTACCCTGCAGTAACACATCGCTTGCCAAGGCAATTACCGATTCGTCAAGCAATAAATTGTTTATTTATCCCAGTCCGAATGGTGGCATTTTCAAAGTTGTCTATTACTCACCCGGAGCCAATGTAAAAAACACATTGACTATTTATGACTCCAAAGGATCTCTTATACTCAATAAGGTTTATACCATCAACTCTCCTTACGAGGTAATGGATGTAGATATGAGTAGAAACAGGGGAGGAACTTACAGAGTGGTATTGAGCAATGCAGTGGGTAAGAAAATTGCTGTGGGAGCTGTAGTGATACAATAAATATTTTTTATATTAAAAGCCATTCCGGAATAAATTCGGAATGGCGTTTTTATTGCTGCAAATTTTAAACAATTAGATTTTCAGCGCCTTTACATAATCATAGATTGATTGTTGCGCCGCAAAAGGTTCTTTGTCATTGCAGACCTGTTGGTTATTTAATGCCTCGTTTACAGATACAGCTTTAGTATTATCATTCAACTGTAATTGCAGTATATGATTTAGTTCCTCGCCAAATTTTACATGATACACCGGAAATACTACTTCTATCCGGCTGTGCAGGTTTCGGTTCATCCAATCGGCACTGCCCATAAAGTATAACGGTTCTCCATTATTATGAAATACAAAAACCCTTGCATGTTCCAAATACCTGTCAACGATCCGGGTAACGGTTATGTTCTCACTTTGTCCTTTTATTCCGGGTGCGAGGCTACAGATGCTGCGGACGAGTAACTGCACTTTTACCCCTGCCCTGCTGGCTTCATATAATTTTTCAATCATGGCCCGTTCCTGCAGGTTATTCAGTTTGATGATGATGCCGGCCGGCTCCCCCTTCTTTGCATGCTTAATTTCCTGGTCAATTAGTTTTTCAAATCGTTTGATCATATTGAACTGTGAAACCAATAAGTGTTCAAAAGGAATCTTCATATATTCAGCCGGCTGTTTGCGGCTTTGCAGGTAATCAAACAACCATTCCAGTTCTACCCCTATTCCCTTGTGTGAAGAAATAAGCACATGGTCTGTATAAAACCGGCCGGTAGCTTCATTAAAATTACCGGTGGCCATAAAAGAATAGTTTTTCCACACTTTACTTGCCTGCCGGTCAGGCTGATTTTCCAATCGTTTCACCAAAGCTACTTTTGCATGCACCTTCAATCCTGGTATACTGTTGATGATTTTTATACCTGCCGCTTTCATCTTCTTACTCCACTTCAGGTTATTGGCTTCATCAAATCTTGCTTTCAGCTCTACAAACACGATTACCTTTTTACCATTTCGGGCAGCACTGATTAACGCATTGACAATATGGGAATCTGCAGCTACCCGGTACAGGGTTACATAAATCTCTTTTACATCCGGGTCAATTGCCGCTTCATTAAAAAAGCGGAGTATATAATTATATGAATGATAAGGAAGATGTAATAATTTATCCTGATCGGCTATACTTTGAAATATAGACCGATTAATATCAAACCCCGGATGAGCAACAGAGGGCCAGTTTGTATGTGTTAATTTTCCTTTTGAAGGATTGGGCAAGCTGCCAAGGTCTTTTAAATTGTGATAACGGCCACCTTCCACCATTTCGTCAGAACGAAGCATTAAATATTTTTGCACAAAATCTTTAGCCGTCTCCGGCATGGCCTGATCATATAACAAACGGGTGGCATGCCCGATTTCTCTTTTCTCCAGTTGCTTTTCTATTTTTTCGGCAATATCGCCGATGAATTCATCTCCAATACTCATCTCCGCATCACGGGTCAATTTTATACTCCATGCCCCATTAATTGTATAAGCCGGAAAAACTTCCTGCAGATTCACTCTGATCACATCATCCAAAAAAAGTATATAATTTTCTTCGCCCAACATGGGTAATTCAGAAAACCGTGGGAGATTGGCAGAAGGGATATTCAACAACCCATACTTATGCACTCCGGGTTGATCTGCTGCTTCCATATCCACTATAAAATACAATACATTATTTTCCAGAAATACAACCGGTTGATTTTCTTTTAGCAAAATGATGGGCTGAAGAAAAGACAACACTTTCGATAAGAAATATTCCTTCACTGTTTCTTTATGTTCATTTCTGATCGGATCATCGTAATATAACCTGATATGATTTTCTGCCAGCTCAGGCAGAATTTGTTTCTTCAACACAGCACCAAATTCTTCCAGTTGCCGGTGAACTGTAGTTTGTACTTGCTGAACCAGATCCTTTGGATATTCTTCAGCAATAGATATTTTTTTGGACTCAATACT
Organism: Chitinophagaceae bacterium; assembly: GCA_031400855.1. Taxonomy (GTDB): domain Bacteria; phylum Bacteroidota; class Bacteroidia; order Chitinophagales; family Chitinophagaceae; genus JJ008. Next base: position 12,719 of record JANNQR010000075.1, read on the forward strand.
TGTAAATGCAAAAATAGAAGGCATACGAACCCGGAAAAATTCATCCAGGTTAGAAGAAAAAATGGATAAAAAAGAGATGCGGCTGTATAGTGGAACAGATTTGTCAGCTGCTTCCATCAATACCCGGTGATTAAAACTAAGCCAGCTGAGATCCCGGTTGAGAAAAACGAATTTATTATCTTCTGCCATAGAAAGGTTTAAGGATTATTCGAATGAAGATAATGGTTTTTTGATGGGGGACAAATAACGGGAATTAGAAAAATTCAGCCCCAATTTGAGTAAATATTTCTCAGCCAGTTTGGGGGATGCTGTAGTACAATAAGCGACAGTTAATGCATCTTTAAACATTACTTTTTTCAATTTTTAAGATTGACAACTGTAAAACCTATTCTGCCCCAGCCTCCTGGCACCGGGTATATTACAGACTTATCAAAGGAACAAAATACTGATTGGGCGTGGAGTGTTAATTTTAAACTCACCGTCATATCTTTTTCTGAAAGTGTGGGGAATATCTTCTTCTTTACCCGGAAAGCTTTCCGTTCAAAATGTGGATGTTCGTCCGTTTCAGGAAAAGACAACGCTACCTTACGAACCTATTCTATACTGACAATGCAACATACAAATTACTATAATTTTCAAACTATTTCCCCTTCCAGATCATAATCATACGCCTTGGTGATTTTTACATTTACAAATTCACCAATCGGAAGCTTTTTAGTTGAATGTATCATTACTTCGTTGTCCACTTCTACCGAATCAAATTCAGTCCTGCCCAGATAACGACCAGCTTCTTTCTTATCGATAAGTACTTTATATACTTTATTTACTTTCTCCTGGTTTAGTTCAAAAGAAATTTCCTGCTGTACTTCCATTATTTCCTGTGCCCTTCTTTCTTTTTCTTCGGCAGGCACATCGTCAGTTAAGGCAAAACCGCTGGTGCCTTCTTCATGGCTGTATGTGAAAATACCAACTCTATCGAATCGCTGACGCTGCAAAAATTCTTTCAACTCTTCAATATCGTCTTGCGTCTCACCGGGGAAACCGGCAATTAATGTTGTCCGTATACAAATACCCGGTACTTTTTCTCTTACCGTAATGATTAATTCTTCCATCTCTTCTCTTGTAATTTGCCGCTTCATAGCTTGCAGCATATTATTGGCGGCATGTTGCAATGGCATATCAAGATAGTTGCAGATATTATCCCGTTGTCTTATTACGTCTAATATCTCCAACGGAAATTTAGAGGGATAAGCATAGTGCAAACGTATCCACTCAAGTCCTTCTATATCTGCCAACCGATTTAAAAGGTCAGGCAACATTCTTTTCTTATAAATATCCAATCCGTAATACGTCAATTCCTGTGCGATTAGCATGATCTCTTTTACTCCTTTTCTCACCAGGCCCTCTGCTTCTTTCACCAGTTCTTCCATCGGTCTGCTAATATGCTGGCCCCGCATTAATGGAATGGCGCAAAAAGAACAGGTGCGGTTACACCCTTCAGAAATTTTCAGGTAAGCATAATGCTGTGGAGTGGCAAGCAATCTCTCGCCGATTAGTTCCACTTTATAATCTGCTTCAAACTGTTTTAAAATCAGCGGCAGTTCCATCGTTCCGAAATAAGCATCCACTTCTGGGATTTCTGCCTCAAGATTTTGTTTGTAACGTTCACTCAGGCATCCCGTTACATAAACCTTATCAATCTTTCCTCTTCGCTTTAGTTCCACCTGGTTCAGAATGGTATTGATGCTTTCTTCTTTAGCTTTTTCAATAAAACCACAGGTATTCACTACTACTATATTGTGATCTGATTTTTTATTTTCATGCACTACATCAATTTCATTTGCCAGCAACTGACCACTCAGCACTTCGCTGTCCACCATGTTCTTGCTACACCCGAGGGTGATGATGTTTACTTTGTCTTTTTTGAGTGTTTTTGTCTTCATAAAAATGGAACACTGATTCTTATGTTTATTATGATCTTAATTGATCATAAAGTTCAAACAATCTGCGTCTGCCTGCCGGCAAAAGCAGGTTCTGCTATTTTTCTAAATTAAATAAACTATCTACAAACTCATGTTTATCGAAAACCAATAAATCTTCCATTTTCTCCCCCACACCAATAAATTTCACCGGTATTTTAAATTGATCCGCTATTGCAAGCACTACACCACCTTTGGCAGTACCGTCTAATTTAGTAATGGCTAACGCTGTTACTTCTGTTGTTGCTGTAAAATGTTTAGCCTGCTCCAGTGCATTCTGTCCTGTTGAGCCGTCTAACACCAGCAGTACTTCATGTGGAGCATCAGGTATCGTTTTTTGTATAACCCTTTTAATCTTGCTCAACTCATCCATCAGGTGTGCTTTGTTGTGCAAACGTCCTGCTGTATCAATAATGACTACATCACTCTTCTTAGCCAGTGCACTTTGCACTGTATCAAAAGCCACGGCCGCCGGGTCGCTGCCCATATCTTGCTTAACAATCGGCACTCCGACTCTTTCGCTCCAGATTGTTAGTTGATCAACAGCTGCGGCCCGAAAAGTATCGGCAGCACCCAACAAAACTTCCTTACCAGCCTTCTTAAAATTATACGCCAGCTTTCCAATGGTGGTAGTTTTTCCAACACCATTCACTCCCACTACTAAAATGATATACGGCTTAGTTGGCAGTTCAGAATCAAAAGCATAAGTATTTGATTCTGGGCCATCTACCAGCAACATCTCAATTTCTTGCTGTAGCATTTTATTAAGTTCGGCAGCATTCAGGTATTTGTCTTTTGCCGCCCTTTTTTCTATTCGGTCAATAATCTTAACCGTTGTTTCAATACCCACATCAGCACCCACCAGGGCTTCTTCCAGATTATCCAGCACTTCTTCATCCACAGTGCTTTTACCGGCAATAGCTTTGGTTATTTTGGAAAGGAATCCTTCTTTGGTTTTTTTCAAACCTTCATCCAGGCTTTCCTTTTCTTTTTTTCCAAATATTTTATTAAAGAATCCCATTTTTTAGTTTATTAGTTTAATAGTTAATTAGTTTATCAGGAGGAGTTTCATTATCGAATAGTCATTCAAATTTATCACGACCCCCATTTAACAAATAAACTAATTAACCAATTAACTTACCAAAACAACAAAAGCCACCCGCAAATACGAATAGCTTTTAAATATACTTACTAACTCAAAATTACTTCTGAGCTAAGAAATCTTTGATCTTTTCTTTGTGAACAATTTGCTCTTTAAATGTATAAGCACCAGATTTAGGGCTGCGGACTGCTTTAATTACTTTTGTCCAGTTTTTTGATTCAGCGGCCTGCTTAGGGTCCTTCTTCTGGGCGGTTTTTGCTGCTTTTGCCATGATTACTTGATTTCTTTATGAACAGTTACTTTTTTAAGAATCGGGTTAAATTTTTTCAGTTCTAATCTTTCCGGGTTATTCTTTTTGTTTTTTACCGTGATATAACGGCTGGTACCCGGCTGACCACTTGTTTTGTGCTCAGTGCATTCCAGTATTACTTGTACACGACTGCCTTTTTTTGCCATTTTCTTTAAACTTTAATGTGTTAGATTTTTTCTCCTCTTGCCCTCAGTTCTTTCACCACAGACAAAAGTCCTCTTTTATTGATAGTGCGCATAGCATCTGTCGTTAATTTCAGCGTTATCCACTTATCTTCTTCAGCCAGATAAAATTTCTTTTTCTGCAGGTTGGGCAGAAAACGACGCTTGGTCTTGATGTTGGAATGTGAAACCTTGTGTCCACCCACCGGAACTTTACCTGTAACCTGACAAACTCTCGCCATGATTGTACTAATTTTTGGACGGCAAAGGTAGGGGAAACAATGGAGATTTTAGACGGGTAATTGAGTTTTTTTTGCCCAGTTGTTGAAAAGTACCATAAAGCCCTTCTTTATTGATTTTCAATGACCATTAAGCTTTCACCAATCACTTAATTTCCCGTTCCCACCCTATCTGTTTCGTCTGCTGCACCTCCTCCTGATCGCTTTATCGCTTTCATAGCTTTTCCAAACCGCCAGCTAAAGGTGATCCTGGCTACACGGGAATCCCATTTTACCTCAAAGGGCTCATCAGAATTTTGAAACTTCGCATAGCCGGAATAATTCTGTGTATAAAAAATATCCCGGATGGCAATCCGGATGGTTCCTTTATTCTTTAAAACCTGTTTTGAAATTCCGGCACCCACTTCTCCCTGCGGTGTTAATACTTCCTGCAAATCCAGCTGGCTTTTTGTTAAGTAATAACCAGTCAGTTCAGCAGCCCAACCTTTTTTAAATTGAAACTGATTATTTAAACTAAAATTCAGTTGATTAATTGTTGCTTTAAATGGTGACCATACAAATCCTTCGATTGACTTATGGTTAAAGACTGCAACTGCTGTTACATTCCACCATTTCGTAACGGGCAGTTGCAGACTTGCCGTAATTCCAATGTTATGAAATGTTCCCACATTCCCTCTTGTATAAATAATGATGTTTTTATTTACGTTACTGCTATTAGAATCAATAATAAATATCTGTGAAAAATAATCCTTTAAATAACTGTAAGAAATGCCGGTTGAAAGCTTCTGTTTATAAGTATGCATCAGTTCAAAATTCCAGGTGTATTGTGGCCTGATAAATGGATTGCCCCCTTCAAAAGTGTACTTGTTGATCGTTATGAGGAACGGGTTGAGGTTTTGAAACTGGGGTCTGTCTATTCTTCGGCCAAAACGAAATGTAAAGCTATTGCTGCTATCCGCATCAAACGAAAAAAATGCTGTTGGAAATGTGCTTCCATAATTTTTCCGGAATGAAGAATCTTTTACAACTGTATTACCAAGCTGATTTGCATTGTATGAAGTAATCTCATAGCGAATCCCTGTCTGCCAGTGCCATTTTCCTCGCTTCAGATCCATGCTGCTGTATGCAGAATGAATATTTTCATCATATAAAAAACGATTGCTGCGGCTCAGGTCATCCTGCCAGGTACCACCGTCATAGAAGTAATATTGAGCAAGATTATCTGTAATTGTTTTTGCCGTTTTCAATCCCGTTTCCCAGAGCAACTGTTTAATTTTTTTAGAATAATCCACTCTTGCAGTAAAAATATCCAACTTTGAAGGAATATTTCCCTTTGTAGCTTGAACAGAACTTCCTGGCGCATCCAATTGCGTTTGAAAATGCTGACCTCCATCAATATCAAATTTTATAAAGTCAATATCAATTGCCAATTCACTACCATCATTAAAATTATGTTTGCCATTAAAGTTGAAGCCGGCTCTTTCAAATTTTGTAAATCTTGTACCCCAGGTATTAATAGTGGAATCTATAACATATGAAGGTGACATCCAATCAATGGTGCTGACGCTACTAACATTCCTGTCTGTCATATTCCCTGTAAATATTACACCAAGAGTTGTCTTGTTGGATACAAAAAAATCTATCCCTGTCTTTATATTATGTGAACTGATTTTTGTTTTGGTAAAATTTGGCTGCTGCAATAAAAGTGAATCATTTCCATTCTTATCAAAATACTTACGCAGCACCTCCATCTTCATCTTTTCATACCCAAGCCTGGCACCATAGTTCAGAAACAGGTTAAATTTCCCGGTGCGGTAATTAATAGAAAGGCTGTTATTGCTTTTTGTATAAAACCCCTGACCAAGACTAACACTCAAAGAACCATTAAATCCTTTTTGTTTATTCTTTTTTGTTTTGATGTTAATGATGCCGGCATTTCCTGCAGCATCATACTTTGCACCAGGGTTATCAATCAATTCAATAATATCAACCTGCGAAGCATTAATACCGGAGAGATAGGCTTGCAAATCGGCGCCGGTAAGTTGTGTCTGCTTACCATCAATCAACACCATGACCTGAGGTTTACCTTTCATACTTATATTACCATCTCTGCCAACCGTAATGCCCGGCGATTTTTCCAAAACATCCATAATAGTAGATCCTGCATTGCTGATACCAGCTTCCACATTGATCACTGTTTTATCTGGCTCAAACTGTACAAATGGTTTCATCGCCGTAACAGTTACTTCATTTAAAACAGCTCCATCGGAGTTCAGGTTAATAGTGGTAATAAATGCAGGTTCTTTTTCCAGATTGACTGATGATAAGTAAGCTGTTTGATAACCTGTATGGCTGGCTTTAATCATGTACTTCCCGGCATCAAGCCCTTTAAACTCAGCTATGCCTGATTGATCAGTTGTTGCCATACGCAATACTGAAGAATCCGGTTTCATAAGGATTACAGTAGCACGATGCATCACCACCTGGCTATCACTCTTTACCGTAATAAGGATGTCTCTCCCTGCCGGTGGCTGAGCCAGACAGTAAATACTACAAAAAATAATGAAGAAAAAACTAATACCCTTTTTCATAATTAAACAAGCCGCTAAAATATTCTAATAAAAAGTGTGGTTAGTAATTATTGGTTTAACGGCTATATAAACAGATGGGTAGTGAGTTTCACACAAAGAACTCAGCGAATTTCTGCTTTACCCACTCTGCGATCCCGATAGCTATCGGGACAGCGGTCTCTGTGTGATACTGTTACTTTACTCTAACACCCCTTTTTGCCCAATTCCCCCTTTTCAGATAACTTCGCTGCTCGTTAATCTCATTCTATTTACTTACCAATTAATCAACTTAAAAAATGGCATACGATGTAGTAGTTCTCGGAAGTGGCCCTGGCGGCTATGTGGCAGCTATCCGTGCATCTCAGTTAGGATTTAAAACGGCGATAATAGAAAAAGAAAGTCTTGGTGGCGTTTGCCTCAACTGGGGATGTATTCCTACAAAAGCACTGCTGAAAAGTGCACAGGTGGTAGAAGATATCAGACATGCGGAGAGTTATGGTATTACAGCAACCGGAACTCCCAATTTTACAGCTGTCATTAAAAGAAGCCGTGGAGTTGCAGATAAAATGAGCAAGGGTGTTCAGTTTCTGATGAAAAAAAATAAGATCGATGTGGTAATGGGCTTTGGTAAACTAAAAGCAAAAGCCCGCCCGGACGACCCGGTCGGACGGGGTCAAATAGAAGTTACAGCCGCAGATGGTTCTAAGAAAATTGTGGAAGGAAAACATATCATTATTGCCACAGGCGGACGCAGCCGTGAATTGCCTGCACTGAAACAAGATGGCAAAAAAATAATTGGTTATCGTGAAGCGATGAATCTTCCGGTACAACCAAAATCGATCATTATAGTTGGTAGCGGTGCAATCGGTGTTGAGTTTGGATATTTCTATAACAGCATGGGAACAAAAGTTACCATTGTTGAATTTTTACCCCGCATCGTTCCGGTTGAAGATGAAGAAATTTCTAAAGAATTAGACAAGAATTTCAAGAAGAGCGGTATTGATATAATGGTAAACAGTGAAGTAACTTCTGTTGACACATCAGGAGTTGGTGTAAAAGCAACCGTTAAAACTGCTGATGGCGAAAAAATATTGGAAGCAGATATTTTATTAAGTGCTGTAGGTTATACTGCCAATATTGAAGGAGTTGGTTTGGAAGAACTCGGTATTAAAACAGATAAGGGCCGTGTGATGGTTGACAAATATGGTCAAACCAATGTGCCGGGTTTTTATGCCATCGGTGATTGTGCCCCCGGGCAGGCATTGGCCCACGTTGCCAGCAAAGAAGCCATCATTACTGTTGAAAATATTGGTTACAACGAAAAGAAATATAATCATCAGCCGGAAGCACTGGACTATAACAATGTACCGGGTTGTACATATTGTTATCCTGAAATTGCTTCTGTTGGTTATACTGAAAAGCAAGCGAAGGAAGCTGGTTACGAAGTGAAGGTTGGTAAATTTCCATTGAGTGCAAGTGGAAAAGCATCTGCTGCCGGACATACCGAAGGATTTGTAAAAGTGGTGTTTGATGCCAAATACGGAGAGTGGCTGGGTACACATATGATAGGTTATAATGTTACAGAAATCATTATTGAAACAGTGCTTGGAAGAAAATTAGAAACAACCTATCATGAAGTGCTGAACAGCATTCACCCCCACCCGACAATTAGTGAAAGTGTAAAAGATGCGATTGAAGTAGCATATGGGGAAGCAATACACTTATAAAATAAGGATGAAATAATTGAAATGCTTGCCTGCCGGTAAACAGGGATTATTAGGAAACTGGTAATCCCTTTATTATTTCAGGAATAAAAATAAATCCATGGGCTGTATATTTTAATTTCAGACTTTCAGTAATTAGCAGTATTTGTTATTGCACGGATGTTTCATTAACTTCAAATTAAAAAAATGGCCAGATCCCATCATCGAAAAAAGCATAAAACGCAACTCCGGCAGTACCAGCATATCAACGAGGGTAGTTCTAAAGGAAAAAAACGAAAAGTAAGTGGTACAATAGCCGTCATTGGCACTATTGTAGGCATGTCGGTAGGATATTTTGCCACCAATGGTATCCTTTTGTGGATTGCCTTTGGAGCTGTTGTTGGTGGTTTAGCCGGGTTTTTGATTGGTCGTCATCTGGACAAAATTTCATAGAGCCATAAAACAGCCCTTTCGCATGACCTGTTGATTTTCCTCAATTGAATCATAGCTTTTATTCAGTCAGAATAAGTTCTGTACATTTGTAAAAAATAGTATTATGACAATTTTCGTAGCAGGTCTGCCATATGATCTTGATGACGCAGAACTGGAAGAAATTTTTGAAAAATTCGGAGTAATAAAATCTGCAAAAGTGTCGATGGATAAAGAAACCGGAAAAAGCCGGGGATTTGGATTTGTAGAAATGCCAAATGATGCTGAAGCACTAGAAGCTATAGACGGTCTGAACGATATTTCATTGGGTAAAAAACCTTTGGTTGTGAAAAAGGCAGAAGACCGCCAAGGTGGTGGCGGTGGCGGCGGCTATCGCGGTGGTGGTAACAGCGGCGGCTCAGGTGGCGGATACCGTGGTGGTGGTAGCGGAGGAGGTTATAATAAAGGTGGTAATGGCGGATACAACCGGGACAGAAACCGTTATTAAAATAATTAAAATATATGAGAAAGCCTCCTTTACGGAGGCTTTCTCATTCAAAGTATTCTTTTTTTAAACAGATTTATTTTAATTGATAAAGAATAGTACAGCTATAAGGCTCTATCCGCCAGAAACCTTCTTTACCCCCGATAACATCTGAAATCATATTACCGGCAACAAATACCCGGTAATTTCCCGGTTGAGCAACGATTGATCTTTCGTCACCAGTGCCATTAAACACTACCAATATTTTTTCCCATTTGTCTCCAACGGCTGCACCGTTAATGGTGTAAGCAATTACGCCTGCATCCATTCCTTCTAAAAATTTAATGTTGGAAGCGATCTGTTTTGCCGACATCATCCGGAAAGCCGGGTGTTCCTTCCGCATTTTGACCAACGACTTTACATATTCAAAATAATATTTGTGTTTTGTTTTCAAGCTCCAGTCAATGGCATTGATACTGTCGGGAGACTCATAAGAATTCTCCACTCCTTTTTTACTTCGCAAAAATTCTGTACCTGCATGTAGAAATGAAATGCCCTGCGAAGTCAGCACAATGGACAAAGCCAGTTTTTGCATTTCCAATCTCTCCTCTTCTGTTGCATCTTTTGCAGAGATAGCCAGTTTATCAACCAGGGAATGATTATCGTGGCATTCCGCATAAGTGATAGTCTGGTAAGGTTCAGCTGCATAAGGAGCTTTAGAGTAATTCACTTTGCTATAATCCACCTGCGGATGTTTGCAGCTTGCTACAATGCCAAACTTGATACTTTCTTCCATCCCTGGTTTACCGCTTGAAAAACCTTTATCAATATGATCAAACACACTTCCTTTAATTCCATCCCGTATATCATCACTAAAGACAGCAATACGATCAAGCTTTGAAGCATTTGCTTTGATGGCTCTTAACGAATCAGGCAACGGTGATGCACCTGCAGTCCAGCCTTCCCCATAAATTAATATATCAGGTTTTATTTTATGTAGTTCTTTGGAAATAAGGTTCATTGTTTCAATATCATGCACTCCCATCAAATCTACCCGGAAGCCATCTACATGATACTCCTGCACCCAATACTTCATAGACTCCAGCATAAATTTTCTGAACATCGGTCTTTCACTGGCTGTTTCATTGCCGCAGGCCGTAGCGTTAGAGAATTTTCCATCTTTTGTTTGCCGGTAATAATAGCCCGGTACTAATTGATTAAAATTCGATGTCTCTGTCAATGCTGTATGATTATACACCACATCCATCACCACCCTTAATCCATTTTCATGAAAGGTCTTTACCAGTTGTTTGAACTCTTTTATTCTTGTCACTCCATCGTAAGGGTTGGTGGAATAAGAACCTTCGGGCACATTGTAGTTCAACGGATCATAACCCCAGTTATATTTCGCATCTGGTTTTGTTTCATCAACAGAATTAAAATCATACAGGGGAAGTAAATGAACATGAGTGACGCCTAATTCTTTCAGGTGATCAAGGCCAGTGGAAAAACCAGCGGCATTTTTTGTCCCTTTTTCAGTCAGACCTAAAAACTTTCCTTTGTTTTTAATGCCTGAAGTTGGGGAAATACTGGCATCTCTTACATGCAATTCATAAATAACTGCATCGGTTGGATTTTTAAATGCAGGGCTTTTATCATTTACCCAGCCTACCGGATTGGTTTCTTTCAAATCAATCACTACTGCTTTTTTGCCATTCACTTCAACTGCTTTGGCATAAGGGTCAGGTACTACTGCTGACCATTTATTATCAATCATCACACTAAAGCCATAACTCATCCCTTTTAAGTCTCCAAAAATTTCAGCAACCCACACACCATTTTTGCTTTTTTGCATGTCATTGGAAGTATCAGGAAGAAATAATTTGACCTGCTGAGCTGTCGGTGACCAAATGCGAAATACAGATTTGACTTTTGAATACGTCAGACCAAGGTCATTGCCGGTATAAACAGGATACTTGCTGAAGTCATTTTTCTGTGCCTTACCGGAGAATAATTGTACTATAAAAGCCAGCAACATAACACACTTCTTCATTTAGGGATGAATTTGGTCATAAAGATATGGCTATTTGAAAGTGAAAAAATACTGTGATAGCGGTAGTCAGTTTTAATATTTTTGTTAACGAGTTTTCTACAGTGCCTTGGCACATGCCAATGTTTGCTGTAAATTGTCGTTTCAAATCATATAAATACAACTTGCTATATGGGAGACTTACAGTTAAAAAAACAGCCAAAGAAATATGATGTGGTAATTGTTGGTTCTGGTGCTGGTGGAGGCATGGCAGCTTATATATTTGCCAATGCAGGGATAAAAGTCTGCATTATAGAAGCAGGTTATATGTATGACCCGCAAAAAAATATTACTCAATTAAAAAATCCCTGGGACAGTCCCCGCCGTGGGGCAAGTACCAAACTTCGTCCCTTTGGCGATTTTGATGCCTGCTATGGCGGTTGGTCGCTGGAAGGTGAACCATTTACCAAAGCTGAAGGTACCGATTGGGCATGGTGGCGGGCAAGAATGCTGGGTGGCCGTACTAATCATTGGGGAAGAATATCACTTCGCTTCGGACCAAAAGATTTTAAAAGGAAAAGTATTGATGGATTAGGCGAAGACTGGCCCATCGGTTACGAAGACATTAAACCATATTATGATAAAGTAGATAAATTAATTGGTGTATTTGGTACGAATGAAGGCTTAGAGAATGACCCTGACGGTTTTTTTCTGAAACCGCCCAAACCAAGATTGCATGAACTTTTTATTAAAAATGCAGCAACACAAGCCGGTGTAAAAGTTATTCCTTCACGACTTTCCATTTTGACTGAAAAATTAAATGATGACAGGGGGACTTGCTTTTTCTGCGGTCAGTGTAACCGTAACTGCAGTATGGCAAAAGCCGATTTCTCATCCCCGAATGTGTTGATTTATCCTGCTATGAAAACAGGAAATATAGATGTGTTGGCTAATTCTATGGCCAGAGAAGTGTTAACGAATAATGAAGGCTTAGCCACGGGAGTCTCTTATATCAGCAAAGATGATATGATGGAATACCAGGTGGAAGGAAAAGTAGTAATACTTGCAGCAAGTGCCTGCGAAAGTGCTAGATTATTATTGAACTCAAAATCGCAACGTCATCCGAATGGATTAGCAAACAACAGTGATGTGGTTGGAAAGTATTTACATGATTCAACAGGCGCAGCATTAGGTGGAATACTTCCACAGTTGTTTGACAGAAAAAGATACAATGAAGATGGTGTAGGTGGCTTACATATTTATTCTCCCTGGTGGCTGGATAATAAAAAATTAGATTTCCCAAGAGGTTATCATATTGAATATTGGGGTGGCATGAGCCAACCTTCCTATGGTTTTAGTTGGGGAATTGAAAACCTGAACGGCAAATACGTTGTAAATGGAAAACAAAAAGAAGGAGGCGGCTATGGTGCATCGTTGAAAGAAGACTATCGTTATTTCTATGGATGCGGTGTTGGTATGGCTGGCCGTGGTGAAGCAATCCCATTGGAAAGTAATTACTGTAAAATTGACCCGAATACAGTAGACAAATTTGGTATACCAGTTTTAAATTTCAATGTAAAATGGAGTGAGCATGAAATAAAACAGGCAAAACACATGAAAGAAACATTTAAGGAAGTGATGCATAATATGGGCGCAGTCATCACCTGGGGGGGTGATGATAATGAAAAGAACCAGTGGGGATTGGCAAAGCCCGGTGAAATTATTCATGAAGGTGGAACCGTAAGAATGGGAAATGATGCGAAGAAGTCTGCTCTTAACAAATGGAGCCAGGCGCATGATTGCAAAAATTTATTTTGTGTAGATGGCGGGCAGTTTGTGAGCCAGGCAGATAAAAACATTACCTGGACGATATTGGCACTTTCAATGCGAGCATCAGAATATATAATTGATGAAATGAAAAAACAGAATCTTTAGAAAAGCTACGAGCTATTAGCTGTGAGCTTCGAGCAAAAAAATACAAAACATAAAATTTTTATATGGATCGCAGAAAATCATTGAAACTAATCGTTACGGGTGCCATAGCTACCCCTATTACTATCGCTGGTTGTAAAACTGATGATAAGAAAACAAGCAATGTAAAAACAGATGAACCTAAATTCAACCTCGACAGGAACCCGGATGAGTTGAAATATGAAAAAAAGTTACTGTCAGAAGAAAAATTCTTTACTGATCATGAGCTTGCAACCATCAGCTTACTAGCCGACATCATTATTCCCAAAGATGATATAAGCGGTAGTGCCAGTGAAGCTAAAGTGCCGGAATTTATTGAGTTTATTGTACATGATATGCCCAACCACCAGGTACCGATGAAAGGCGGGCTGCGCTGGTTAGATCTGCAATGCCTGAAACGATATGAAAAACCGTTCACAGATTGTAGCAGGCAACAGCAAATTGAATTGGTAGATATGATTGCCTATCCTAAAAAAGCAAAACCGGAAATGAGCCAGGGTGTCCAGTTTTTTAGATTAATGAGAGACCTCACAGCTTCAGGTTTTTATACATCAGAAATTGGAGTAAAGGACATCGGGTATGATGGGAATAAGATCAACCAATGGAATGGTGTGCCGGACGAAGTGCTGCAACAATATAAATTGGCTTATACTGAAAAAGAATTGAAGGAATGTGTGAGCTTTCCGGCAAGCAAATAAAGTTTCTTGACTTTCTGATGATTATCACAACCATTAAAACTATCTACGATGTGTAAGAAAATACTGCTACCGTTTATCTTCCTTTTTATATACGCAACGTTGATGGCTCAAAATAATGTCGGTCTTTATGAAGACTGTAACTATGGTGGCAAGAAATATTTTCTCGCTGCCGGTTCTTACAAGAGATACCAGATGCAAATCGATAACGACAAGCTCTCTTCTATGCAAATTCCCAATGGCATGAGGGTGACCTTTTATGAAGATGATAATTTTAAAGGCACTTCGTCCACCTACACATCCAATATTGCCTGCCTCACCGGTGTCATGAACGATAATGCATCATCAATAGTAGTGGAAAACCTGAATTTTCAACCCGGCTATAATCAAAACGATTATGTTACTTTTTACAACGATTGTTATTCCAAAGGCTATTCACAAAGCCTTCGCCCCGGCACTTATTATGGCAACCATCTAGGCTCTTTAAAACAAAATATATCTTCCTTTGCCATATATGGCAACCTCCAGGTGAAAGTTTATACCAGCAGTGATAATGCTTCAGGCTACTCTTACACTTTTAATGCCACTCAAAATTGTCTTGGCAGTTCATACAGTGATAAAATAAGATCACTTGTTATAGAATATAAACCAACCCAACCTAACAATCCTACTTACCCCACTGCCGGAACTGGTTCGTATGCCACCGTTTATGCAGATTGCAATTATGGTGGCAGCAGTCTCCGGCTGGCTCCCGGTTATTACCAGGGAGATAAATTGGGTTTGCTGAGATATGATATCTCCTCCATTGAAATTCCTTCTAACTTAAAAGCAAAAGTTTTTATCAATAATGAAACTCTCTCGGGTTCATCTTATACGATTGCTGAAAACAACAGTTGCCTTTCAACTACATTAAACAACAGGATTGGATCGTTGGTCATAGAAGAAACCAATGGATACACGAATCCTCCCTATCCGCAATACCAGCAACAAACTGAAGAAAAAGTGATTTTGTATTCTGATGGGAGTTTCAAAGGACTTTCCTCATCGGTGTTGCCCGGAACATACAGCACTATGGCACAAGCAGGCTTTACTGACAATAACCTGAGTTCACTATTTCTTCCACCGGGGTACAGAATAGTATTGTATGAGTTTGAAAACTTCGGTGGAAAAAACTATACGATCACCGCAACAAAAAGTGGGTTTAGTATCTCCGGCTGGAATGATAAAACTTCTTCCATTAAAATTTACAGAAATTAATATATGAAATAATAACACTAGCGTTTTGATATTAGTCGAAGATATTCAATTGGTTACGATTTAGATCTTTGAAATTTTGTTGTATTGGGTTTGCGAAAAGTTCTCTAATTGGCACTTTATCAAAGATAGATATGCTGATAATTTGGAGCATTTCA
>JANNQR010000076.1:0-4445 GCA_031400855.1 Chitinophagaceae bacterium
TATCAATGCATTGGCAGATGAATATTTACGATTGGCTTATCATGGGTTAAGAGCAAAAGATAAAAATTTCAATGCAACGATGATAACGGATTATGATGAGAGCATTGGCAACATCAATATCATTCCGCAGGATATTGGAAGAGTGATACTCAACTTAATTACCAATGCATTTTATGCTACCAATGAAAAACAGAAACAGGGTCTTGCTGGCTATGAACCAACTGTAACTGTGAAGACTTCCAAAATCCCCCCTTCGGGGGGTGGGGGGGCCGTTGTGATAAAAGTTACTGACAACGGCAACGGCATTCCGCAAAAAGTATTGGACAAAATATTTCAACCATTCTTTACTACCAAACCAACAGGACAAGGAACCGGATTAGGCTTGAGTTTGAGTTATGATATTGTGAAGGCACATGGGGGAGAGTTGAAGGTGGAGACGAAAGAAACGGAAGGAGTAACTTTTATCATCAGCCTTCCTGTATAATAATTTTTAAAAAAATAATTTAAAGATGATGCCAAAAAAAACAATCAGACTGATGATTCTTCTGTGTAACTGTATCTGTTGTTCGCAATTACTACAGGCTCAGCAAACAGAAATGGACAGCCTGTCAATAGTACTGGAAAAATTCAGGACATCGGCAAATTATGAAACAGATACCAATTTCATTAACACACTCAACTTATTTGCATTTAAATACAACCAGATAAAACCTGACACAACAATATTGTTAAGCCGGCAATCACTTGATTTGAGCAATAAAATTGATTATCTGAAAGGTAAGGCAGATGCCTTAAAAAATATGGGGCTGGGTTATAATGTAAAAGGTGAATATAACCAGTCATTGACTTTTCTTGCGGAGGCGCTTTCTCTTTGGAAGAAAGCAGGTAATTTAAAAGGAATGGGAATTGTTTACTATGCTACCGGCATTATTTTCAGCAACCTTGGCAATTACCCTGAAGCGCTGGAAAATTATTTTCAAGCACTGAAAATAAGGGAAGAATTAGGAGACAAGCATGGCATCTCATCCAGCATAAATGCTATTGGCGCTATTTATTTTGTACAGGGAAAATTTAATGATGCCCTCACTCATTACTTAAAATCACTCAAGCTTTCAAGAGAAGTAAATAATCAGACGGGTGTCGAATCAGCTTATGCCAATATAGGGGAAGTGTATTTCAGGCAGGCAAAATATGAAGCAGCACAGGAAAGTCTTTTCAAAGCACTAAAGTTGAATGAAAAATCCGGCAACAGGGAAAACAGGGCTTTCATTTCACTCATGCTAGGTTCTATAAAATTCAAACAGGGCAATTATAGTGAAGCAATGGAATATTATCATAAAACAAAAGCACTGGCAATTGAAATTGGTAGCAAAGAATATACAAGCCGCAGCAACCTGGGTTTGGGCGAAGTAAGCCTTGCACTGAAAGACTATGACAAATCTTTAAAGCATACACAGGATGGCGTAAGTATAGCCAGGCAAATCGGGTATATTGAATTATTAAGGGATGGCAATGAAATACTAACCAGAATTTATGAAACAAAAGGAATGGCAACACAGGCATTGTTTCATCATAAACAATTTAAATTGTATGCTGACAGCATCAACAACCAGCAAACTGAACAGCGGACACAAAACCTTGCGGCAGATTATGAATACAATAAAAAAGAAATTGTATTAAAAGCTGAACAGGAAAAAAAAGAAATAGAATTTCAGAAAAAAACCAACCAGCAGCGATGGATTATTTTTTCTGCATTTGCTGCACTCTTCTCTGCATTGGTAGTAGCATTGCTCATTTATCGTAGCAGGCAAAAAGAAAAAAAATCAAATCTCCTGCTGCACCGGAAAAATGAGGAGATAGACAAACAAAAAAATATTGCTGAAAAATCACTTGCTGAATTAAAAACTACACAGGCCCTGCTTATTCAATCAGAAAAAATGGCATCGTTGGGAGAACTCACCGCAGGCATAGCCCATGAAATTCAAAACCCGTTAAATTTCGTAAACAACTTTAGTGAAGTAAGCAACGAGTTGATAAGTGAAATGGTTGAAGAAGTTGACAAGGGAAATACAGCTGAAATAAAACTCATTGCAAAGGATGTACAACAAAATTTAGAAAAGATTTTGCATCACGGCAAAAGGGCTGATGCCATTGTAAAAGGAATGTTGCAACATTCCAGTAGCGGTAGTGGAAAAAAAGAACCAACTGATATTAATAAACTGGCAGATGAATATTTACGGTTAGCCTATCATGGCTTGCGGGCAAAAGATAAATCTTTCAATGCAACGATGAAAACTGAGTTTGATGAAGGCATTGGCAACATCAACATCATTCCGCAGGATATTGGAAGAGTGATTTTGAATTTAATTACTAATGCCTTTTATGTTACGAACGAAAAACAGAAACAAGGTCTTGAAAGTTATGAACCAACTGTAACTGTAAAGACGCTGAAGAACCCCCCTTCGGGTTCCCAAGCAGAGCGAAGGGAAGGAACGCAGTTCGGGGGGGCCGTTGTGATTAGTGTTACTGACAACGGCAATGGCATCCCTCAAAAAATACTCGATAAAATATTTCAACCCTTCTTTACCACCAAACCAACCGGGCAAGGCACAGGTTTGGGCTTATCATTAAGTTATGATATTGTAAAAGCACATGGTGGTGAGTTGAAAGTAGAAACAAAGGAAGGTGAAGGAAGTAAATTCATAATTGTATTACCATTTATCCAATAAAAAAATAATGAAAATTTTACTAGCCATCATACTCTTTTTTTATTTCCCCGTGCAACTATGTGCTCAAGTTCAAGTAGACAGTATGTCTCCGGGCTATAATCCATTTTTAGCAGACACCCTGCGCTCTAGGATTAAACGGGCTAACACTGATTCTGCAAAAGCCTGGAACATGACTTTGCTTTCCTGGGTAATTGAAGGAACCCGGGCAGATAGTGCACTGGCTATTGCGCAACAAGCATATGAATTATCAAAAAGTAAACAATTGAAGTTTATGGAGATTTATGCATTGATTGCCATAGGATATAATCAAAAATCAATGGGTGATTATGCTGAATCATTAAAGACTTTATTTCTGGCACAAGAAATATTGGATTATTCTTATGATGAAAATAGCAACAGCATCCACAATTCTGACGGATCAGGTCTGGAGCTTGTGAATCTGCATTTATATGCAGAAATCCAAAGAAATATAGGCCACTTACTCGGAGATGTAGGTAACAGAACGGAGCAAATGATCAAACATAGAACAGCACTGAAGATACATGAGGCATTAAAGGATGAACGCTTAATAGCCAATACAAACTTTAATATCGCCGAAGTGTACCTGGCAACGAATCTCCCTGATTCAGCCATAATATTTGCAGAAAAAAGTTTAGTACAATACGAGAAACAAAATGTTCCTTTTTATGTAAAAACTTATCTTGGTGAAATCTATAATATTATTGGAGAAGCCAATCTTTTAATTAATAAATATGATTTGGCTGAAAAGGTTTTATGGAAAGCAGAAAAGGCCAATATCCAGTATAAAAATCTGAGAAAATTAGTTAAAACGTATTTACTCCTGGCAGAAATATGCGATCAAAAACAAGAATATGATTCCAGTTTGAAATATGCACACAAAGCCCGGCTTACAGCCGAAGAAGTAGGATTAAAAAGTTTTATCGCTCAAACCTATTCCGCACTTGCCAAATCCTATCAGGTACTCAATAAGCAGGACAGTGGGTACTATTATTTAAAACTGGCTACTCCGTTAATCGACAGTCTTAACAAAGTAGAAAAGAACAATTTAATACGATATCAAAACATTTTATTTACAGAGAATCAGAATTTACAAAGAATAGAACAGAAGAAATCTGCTACCCAGAACCGTATAAGGATAATTTCACTTTTGGGTACGCTTGGATTTATACTATTAATTGCACTATTACTTTATCGAAACAACCGGCAAAAACAAAAAACCAACAAAGTTTTAGAAGCAACGCTTAACAATTTAAAATCCACCCAATCTCAACTTATCCAATCAGAAAAAATGGCCAGCCTTGGAGAACTCACTGCCGGCATTGCCCATGAAATACAAAACCCGTTAAACTTCGTCAATAATTTTAGTGAAGTAAGTACTGAGTTGGTGGATGAAATGAATGAAGAAATGGATAAAGGAAATTTAACGGATGCAAAAGAAATAGCAAACGACCTAAAACAAAACTTAGAAAAAATAAATCACCATGGAAAAAGGGCAGGTGATATTGTAAAAGGAATGTTGCAACACAGCCGAAGCAGTAGCGGTGTAAAAGAACCAACCGATATCAATGCATTGGCAGATGAATATTTACGATTGGCTTATCATGGGTTAAGAGCAAAAGATAAAAATTTCAATGCAACGATGATAACGGATTATGATGAGAGCATTGGCAACATCAATATCATTCCGCAGGATAT
>JANNQR010000077.1:0-1947 GCA_031400855.1 Chitinophagaceae bacterium
ATATCCTGCGGAATGATATTGATGTTGCCAATGCTCTCATCATAATCCGTTATCATCGTTGCATTGAAATTTTTATCTTTTGCTCTTAACCCATGATAAGCCAATCGTAAATATTCATCTGCCAATGCATTGATATCGGTTAGTTCTTTTACACCGCTACTGCTTCGGCTGTGTTGCAACATTCCTTTTACAATATCTCCTGCCCGTTTGCCGTGATGATTTATTTTTACTAAGTTTTGTTTTAAGTCATTTGCTATTTCTTTTACATCTACCAAATTGCCTTTATCAATTTCATCATTCATTTCATCAACAAGCTCTGTACTTACTTCACTAAAATTATTAACAAAGTTTAACGGGTTTTGAATTTCATGGGCAATGCCGGCGGTAAGCTCACCAAGACTCGCCATTTTTTCTGATTGAATTAGTTGAGCTTGGGTGCTTTGGAGTTCTGCTAATGTTTTTTCCAGTTTGTGATTTGCTCTTTGCTTCTGCCGGTTGTTACGATATAATACAAATGCAACCAAAGAAAATATGCCCAACCCACCCAACAGCAAGCCGGTTCTGATTTTATTCTGGTATTCAATTTTAGCTGCTTCAATATCCCTTTTTCGCTGCTCTTCCTCGAAGGTCATCATTTGAATTTGCTGATTGTTACGGGTACTGTTCAAGCTGTCATTCTGAGCTGAATACAGTTTCCAATATTTTACGGTACTGTCTGCATTTGTATTTTGATAGAAATCTATCAGCATCCTTGCAGGTTTTAAAGCCATATGGTTCAATTCAGTATTTTGAACCACGGCAACAGCGGCCTTGCAGAAATAGATGGCCGAATCATATTGCCTGTGAAATTTAAAGTGCTCCGCCATGGCCACAAAGTTTTGATTCGTATACCTTGCAGATAAAGAACGGTTATTCATTTGATTCGCTTTTTCAAAATAATCTCTCGCTTTTGCAAGGTCTCCTTTCCTGCTATAAATAGTTGCCAAAGTGGTATAGGAGCCACTATTATTGGCAGTAATGTATTTACTGTTGTCATTAATTGATTTACTGATTTGCATGTAGTGCAATGCAGAATCCAGGTTTCCCTTATTTAAATACACGGCACCAATATTCCCGTACGGCCAGTGCATTATTTTCTGTTCATTTATTTTTTCTGCGGTGAGCATTGCTGACTTATATAAGCTCAGCGCTTTATCATTTTCCAGTCTGTCCTTATAAATGTGGGCCATCTGATTCTGGGCCATCGCCATTGATAACAGGTTTCCCGATTTTTCTGCCAAAGCCAAACCCTTTCGGTGACACTCAAGCCCCTTAACATAATCACCGGTAAGCCGATACGCTTGCCCCAAACTGCTCCAGGCTGATGATTCAAGAATTTGGTCGTTGTTTTTTATTGCCAAATCAAGCATTTTCTGGCTAAGCCTTTGCAGTTGTAAAGGATATGCATCAATACCACCATTATAAAAGGATAAAATGAGTTTCACTTTTTTGTTTGCATCAGTTTCTTTAATTACAAGGTTGAATATAGAATCTGATTGATTGCTTACTTGTTCGGCCATTTTGCTTTGTGCAAATGCCGGGTATTGAGCATTTGTTATGAAGAAAAGCAACAACAGCAGGAATATTTTTATTGTATGTTTCATTTTAGTGTAACTAGTTTATGGGTATTTGTATAATAAACGTTGAGCCTTCTCCTTCTTTTGTTTCCATCTTCAACTCACCACCATGTGCTTTTACAATATCATAAGCCAACGATAAACCCAACCCGGTTCCCTGTCCTGTTGGTTTGGTGGTAAAGAAGGGTTGAAAGATTTTATCGAGTATTTTTTGAGGAATACCGTTGCCATTATCCCTTACACTTATCTCCACTCCCTCACCTGTCTTTTTTGTATTGACTGAAACTGTTGGTTCATACCCTTCCGGCTGTTGTTTCTTTTTCTCTGCTAC